>DATKXP010000210.1:0-6818 GCA_035529015.1 Phycisphaerae bacterium
GGCGTGTCACTTCTCGGACGATTCGCCGGCCATGTCGCGAAGCAGGCGGCCCAGGTCGTCGATCGTCTTGCCGTAGCCGGCCCAGTCGCCCTGGCGCAACTGCTCCTGGGCCTTCAGGAAGAGTTCGTGCGCGCGCCTGCCGTGGGGGGCCGGAGGCGTTGTCCCCTCGGGCGGCTTGGTGATCGGCGCCTCCGGCGGCGGCGCCTCGCCGAACACGGCGGCGAGCGCCTCGTCGAGCGTCTCGCGCATGGCGACGCGGTCCTTCGACGCCACGATCACACGCTTCAGTTCCGGGAACCGCGTCTGCTCGCTGTCCAGGTAGAGCGGCTCGACGTACAGAACGGAGTCGCGAATCGGAATGACCAGCAGATTGCCGCGTATGACGCGGCTGCCCTTCTGGCCCCAGAGGGTGATCTGCTGGCTGATGGCGTCGTTCTTGTCGATGTTCGCCTCGATCTGCTTTGGGCCGAGGACCAGGCGGTCCTTGGGAAACTGGTACACGAGCAGTTTCCCGTACTGCCGGCCGTCGCACCGCCCCGCCATCCAGCCGACCATGTTGTCCTTGCCGCGAGGCGTGAACGGAAGCATCAGCAGGTACTCCGGTTCCGCCTCGCCGGGAAGCGTCATGATGATGTAGTACGCCTTGACCGCAAGCGTCTGGCCGCCGTACTGCTCGCTCGGACGCTGCCACATGTCCTCGCGGTTGTAGAAGACCCGGGGGTCGGTCATGTGGTAGGCCAGGTACTGGCCGGCCTGGATGTCCAGGAGGTCGATCGGGTACCGCAGGTGGGCCCGCAGCGATTCGGGCATCTCCGAGAGGTCGCGGAACAGGGCCGGGAAGATGCTACGCGCCACGCGCACCATGGCGTCCTTCGTGTCGGCCACG
Organism: Phycisphaerae bacterium; assembly: GCA_035529015.1. Lineage (GTDB taxonomy): Bacteria > Planctomycetota > Phycisphaerae > FEN-1346 > FEN-1346 > JAUVZF01. Next base: position 887 of record DATKXP010000210.1, read on the forward strand.
TAGAAGGTGACGCTGCCGTCGTAGGCGTCCACGGCAACCTTGACGGCGTTGCGGATGTAGTTGGTCCGTGACCGCCCGGAGGCGGCGGGGGCAGAGTACGGAAACCGGTCCGTCCGCGTGTAGGCGTCGATGACCCAGACCAGGCGCCCGTCGCTGATGACAGGATAGGGGTCCTGGTCGAGGTCCAGGAACGGCCCCGCCAGGCGTTGCACCCGCGCGCGAACCTGCCGCGCCCACAGCACCCGCGTCTCGGGCGTGAAACTGTCGGTCAGCAGGATGTTCCAGTCGCCGAAGTAATAGGCGAACAGCAGCCTCCGCGCCCATGAGTCCACCGCGACGCCGGCCCGCCCCTTGTACAGCGTGTAGACGTTGTCGTCCCTGAGCGGATAGTCGAACTCCTCCTGCCGGGTCCGGACGAAGATGTAGTTGGCCGTCGATTCGCCGAAGTAAACGGCCGGGTTGGGCACCTCGACCGGCACCGTCGCCTTGGGCGGAATGTCGCGCATCCACAACTCCGGCATGCCGCTCTCGGTGACGGCGTTCACCGGGCTCATGCACAGGCCGTACCCGTGGGTGTACAGGAGGTGGAGGTTGACCCAGGTGCGGCTCTTCTCCTGGAGGAGTGTCTGTTCGAGTTCCCGCACCGCGAGGCTCACCTGCCGGTACTCGCCGCCCACGTGGTACCGGTCGATGTCCACGCCGTTGAACCGGTAGTAGGTCCGCAGGCCCTGGATCTCCTGGTAGGTGGGTCTCAGGGCGCGCCAGTCCCAGAGGCGGACGTTGTCGATCGTTCCGCGCGCCCCGCGGACGGCCTCGGGGGTGAGCGACCCGCCCGCCGGAAACTCCTGGACGTCCACGTCCGCCAGGCCGAAGGCGAATCGCGTCGCCTCGATGTTGTGCTCCAGGTACGGCATCTCACGCTCGAGTTCGTTCGGAACCACGTCGAACCGCTGCTGGAACGTGGGGTAACTCATGGCCGCAACGACGTGAAGTGCCACGAGCAACCCGACGACGATCCCTGCCGCCTTCGGTTTCATCCGGATACCGGCCGCCAACACCACCAGTGCCGCCACGACGCTCGCGCCCGCCATGAACGCAAACACGGGCAGCCGGACGTGGACGTCCACGTACCCCGCGCCGAAGACGGCCCCGCGCGACGAAAGCAGCAGATCGTAACGATCGAGCCAGTAGCCGAAGCCGACGGCCACGAGGACCAGGGCCACCAGCGCGGCCAGATGGGTCGTGGCGGCGCGGGTCATCCGGGCGTACTGCCAGCCGATGGCGCCGCTGACGAAGTACGCTGCCGCCGCGCCGATCGCCCCGAACACGCCCATCGCCATGACGTAGGCCTTCAGTTGGGCGAGGATCGGCACGATGAATGCGTAGACCTGCGCGTCGTGGCCCAGGACCGGATCGGTCCAGCCGAACGGCGCGCGGTGCAGAAACTGGAGCACCTCGTACCAATAGGCCGCCGCGCCCTGGGCGAAGCCGAACCCCACGACCACGCCGAACGCAACGGCCGCCAGGTGCAGCACCCGTCGAATCCGCCGGCCCGAAAGGACCCACGGCAGTCCTTTGATCTGGAAGGCGTGCGTCGGCGACAACTGCGTCGCCAGGACCACGTGCCCCGCCAGCCACAGAGCGGTGACCAGAAACCCGGCCACGCCCAGCGCCGCCTTGGTCCAGAGTTCGGTCGTGAAGACGCTCGCGTACCCCAGCGAACCGAACCACAGGTAGTCGGCGTAGAGGGTCGCGACCCTCCCGACGGGGAGCGCGATGAGCAGGAGCACCACGACGGCGATGACGATGCGCTTGTGCTTCGCGATGGAGAAATCAGGTTCTTTGGCCATGGACTCCATGATAGACACACGGGCGCCGTTTCGCAAGAACCGGTTTTCCTCGGCGCTGACAAGAAGTCCATGCCAATACGGGGCGAACTTTTGTGGGGCGGGAATCTGCACGGACTACGTTACGCGACCTTCGCGGCAAAAACGTCCCTTCACGATGTCCGGATCGAGATGCGGATGGGCATCCGGACGAAATCCCTGTCGTGCCACAGCGATTATGACACAGGTTTGCCAACGCGATTACGTCACACCCCGAAGGGGGAACGGTTTGTGGCCGTTCGCCCCCCTTCCGTCCCCCCGGAGGGGGGAGACGCCAGCCTGGACTGCCGGGCAGGGGATGGGATGAAGGGGTGAGGCGCGGTCCGCGAGGACCGCGCCCCTGCCCGTAGCCACCGGGGTAGCAGGCCGGCTCCCCGGCGTCGGTGAAGGTACGGTCGGGGCCGAGGCAAAGCAAGAGGTCAACGGCACGTTGGGATCACCCAATGGGCTTGAGGCGGATCTGGCCGTAGCGTGGATGGACGCAGTGCACGGACTTGTCAAACCATTGTTGAACGTCAACCACCGCGTGGACGAGGTGGTTGCGTCCTTCGGGCGGCCGGATCTGATAGGTCGCGCCGTTCAACGAGACCGTGTTATCGCCCGAGACGGTTCGCGGGTGGCGGACGCACAGGACGGTCCGCAGGTCCAGGCCTTGCGGGGTCGGGCCGGTTGGCAACAGGGGGGCGTGCGGCTCAGGTCACACACTTGATCCGGGAGTTCCAGCAGGCGGAGAGGCTGGCCCTGGGCGGGTTGGGCGTGCTGCTGAGACGGCGCAGGTGAACGGCGCGGCTGACATGCGGAGGGCCTTATTCCAGATTGCCGAGGTCAGCGTCACGCGGCGCGGAGATCTAAGCGGTCCGACCTAAGTCCCGTAAAGTTGCGCGGCGGGGAGTCCTGCCTGCCGCGTTCCATGCGCGGTGCCTAAAACTGGATACCGCGCGGGCCACTTCAAGAAACTTACCTCGGACCGCTTAGCGTCCGTCCCCTGTCTCAAAGACGATCGTCAGCTCGCCATCGTCGTAGCGTGCCTCCAGGATCTCCGAGGCGGCCAGGGAATCCGGCAGTGCGTACACGCGCGAGTGCCCCCCCGCGGCGATGAGCAACTCACTGCTCTTTCGCGTCACGTCCAGACTCGACTTGTCCAGCCCAGGCAAGGTGAACGTCACGGCGGGCTTGCCGCTGTCATTGGCAAAGCGGACCGTGTACGTTTCCGAGAGCATCGCGTCGGCAACAGCCTGCCCGTAGATCTCATGACCCAGATCCCGTAGATCGGCGATGCCTACCGGTTCGGTCTCGCGGTACTTGATCGGCAAGATGGCGGTATCCAGGAAGCACCGTGAGATGGTTTCCATCTGCTCCCTTTGCAGCGCGCACCATGGCCCTAAGTACCCGCGAGCCAACTCGTCCGGGAAGATGCGGTTGACCAGTATCGCGTCGACGGGGAAGCCGAACAGGCCGAGGTAGGTGTAAGTCCGCCGCGTCTCCGCAACAGCGATCCTGTCGGGCGTGAGCACCAGACGCACCGAGGATTGCTGGGGATCCTGAAGGATCTCGCCAAGCCTCCCCAGGTTCCCGATGATCCGCTCGAACGCCTCGTAGGCCGGATCGTCGGGGACCCAGGGGTCCATGCCGGCAAAACGCCTGGTGACAGGGCGGATCATCTTCATGATGCTGCGCTCAATCGTCACCAGGCGGTTGATCTTCCCCGCAGCGGTATCTGTGAGCGTCAACAACTGCAGTGCCCCGCCCGTCGGAGCGCAGTCGACGATCACGGTGTCGAAGCGTTCGCTCTGGACCTCTCGCAGGATCCGGGTGAGCAGGAACACGGCGTCCATGCCCGGGATCAGGGCCACCTCCTCGGCAACGGCTTCTTCCATGCCCAGGTAGGTACTGATCTCTGCGATGTACTGTTGGATGGGCGCCCAATTCCGCCGGATCTCGCCCAGAATATTCACCTCCAGCGCGTGCAGATTCTTCGCAATCGGGACGCAGGAGTCGCCGATCGAGACAGCGGTTATGTCAGAGAGGTTGTGGGCCACGTCGGAGCTGACCAGGAGCGTCCGTCGTCCGTGAGCGGCCGTGCGCAGGGCGGTAGCGACGGCGATCGTCGACTTGCCCACTCCCCCCTTGCCCGTGAACAGGATGATCCGCATGTCGTTTCCTCCGCAGGCGTCCTACTTTATCGTCACCTTCTTCAGGACGGCCGGCGTGATCTGCCCGCGCTGCGTGACCAGATCGAGGATGTGCTTGGCCGCTTCCACATACTCCATGGACCCGAAGAATGTGTCCCTGAGCCGCTGGACCTGCTCCCGGTCTTCCGGCGTCTCGGCGTCGATGGACTTCAGGTCTTCCGTGCTACGCGCGATGAAGGCCTCGAACTCCGTCAGATGCATCTTCAGGATGGTGGATACGACCTCGGTCGCGACCTCCCACGGATTCCCCCGCGCCTCATAGAAGTTCCTGCGCTCCCCTCTGTGGTAGACCCGGCGCACCAGCTTCCACCGTTCCAGGATCCTGATGTTCGTAGAGATCGAGGCCTTGGAAACTTCCAGCCTCCGGGCCATCTCGCCCAGAGACATCGGTCCCGGCGTGAGCAGCAGAAGGACCTTGAGTTCCGCCGCGATCCGCGGGAAGCCCAACCACTCAGCCTCCTGCCCCGCCATATCCACCCATTCGTTCCGTATGTCGTTGATCGTTCTCATGGCAAGGCTCCGTTCAGATCGCTCGCGTCGTTAAGTGCGTACTGACCGTACTGGCCGTATTATACGCACAGAATGACTGGCGTCAAGGCATTTCTCCAGAAATCTCCCCAGATGACCTGCGGCCCACGACCACCGTGGGCCTTTTCGATGATTCTATCGCGCTTCCGGACATCGGCAACCTCTTCCCGGACACCACCAAGCAGGCATTGGCCGTCCATCGGGCCGTGATGCTGCCCGGAACGCCCTTCCGCCGGGCGGTTGAGCCAGACACGGCCAGACCAGTTCCGTCACCGTCGCGTTCTCCGGCCGTTTCGTCGTGCCCTGCCGTCATCCCGGCACCGTCTCGGGCAGTTCTGCCCCACTGCGCCAAGTCCCGAGGCAGCGCAGTCGGTTTTCGGGGCCAGAAGACAGTCCGCAAGAACCGTGGGTCCAAATGGAACCCTATAGGCACCCAGGGCCCTTTTTCGGCCACCCGAAAAGGAAAGCAGAGACAAGCGTAAATGCCTGCCTCTGCTTGACTTAAGCGTGGTAGCGGGGGCAGGATTCGAACCTGCGACCTTCGGGTTATGAGCCCGACGAGCTACCAGACTGCTCCACCCCGCGATTCGTGCCATGGATTGTACCGGACGTTCAGCGGCTGTCGAGGATGTATTCGCGGCGAGAACGCCGTTTCTCCGTATCCACAGTGAGGTGGGGGATCGGCATCCGGGCGAAATCCCTTGACGCTTCGACGGCCGCGCGCTAAAATCCGGTTCCTTTTGTTGCTGTTGCCTCGTGCAGGCAGGCCGAGTGCCCCATGGCCCAGGAGAGATCTGGCATGCTGACAGAGATTCGTATTCACGGTCGCGGCGGTCAGGGCAGCGTGACGGCGGCGGAAGTCCTCGCCAAGGCGGCCTTCAAGGACGGCACGATCAGCCAGGCGTTCCCCGCGTTCGGGTCCGAGCGGATGGGCGCACCCGTGCAGGCCTTCTGCCGCCTCTCGGATGAACGCATCCGGACCCGGGCCGTCATCGCCGAGCCCGATTTTGTGATCGTCCAGGACCCGACGCTCTTCGGCCAGGTCGATATCTTCGGCGGTCTCAAGCAGGGCGGCACGGCCATGGTCAACACCGAGAAGCCCGAGGACATCGACGTGCCCGACGGGGTCCTGCTCCGGGCCGTCCCGGGGACCAGGATCGCGATGGACGTCATCGGTCGGCCCATCCCGAACATGGTTTTGGTCGGCGCCTTTGCGGGCATGACCGGGCTCGTGAGCATGGAGTCGATCCAGGCGGCCGTGAAGGAGCGTTTCGGCGGCAAGATCGGCGACCTGAACGCCAAGGCCGTCGAGAAAGCCTACCAGGC
>DATKXP010000211.1:0-41268 GCA_035529015.1 Phycisphaerae bacterium
TGGACCTCAAGGACACAAACCTCATCGTCGATTACCCCGATGGCGGCCCGAGCCCGTTTGCTGACATCGCGGGCTGGATTGCATCAGGCTACAACGCTGACGGTGGCGGCTACTGGGATGGGCCGGGCATCACCAGCAGCACCGCGGCGGCTGGGACCATCACCGCCGTCGGCGTCATTGACAACGCCGACCCCGAGACCAAGATCGGCTGGTCGGCCGGATGGACTAGCTTCGACGGCGTGCCGATTGATGAGACGAGCGTCCTGGTCAAGTACACCTACTACGGCGACCTGAACTTCGACGGCATCGTCGACTCGAACGATTACGACCTGATCGACAACACCTTTGCCCTGTACGACCCGGACGACCCGATCAACACGGCGCCGGCGGGTGGTTGGCGGTGGAGCGTCGGCGACGTCACCTACGATGGCGTGGTGGACTCGAACGACTACGACAAGATCGACAACGCCTTCGCCCTCCAGAGCGGGGCATTGGGTGGCATTGGCGGACCCGTTGCCGTAGCGGTTTCTGCGACCCCAGCCCCGGCGCCGCCCGAGACGGCGTTGCTGGCGGACCGACACCTCACCAACGAGGACACATCGCATGCGAGAAACCACGAGGCCATATCGGCCCTGCTCGTGCCGCAATTCTCGCTGTCGGCGGAAGTGGGTAATCTGGCTTCGAGCAGCAAGTTCGGGGACGGTCTGAGGGCTGAGGAGGAGGTTTGGGCTGTAGCAGCGCCGGCGCCGGCCGTGAGAGAGCCTATGGAACCGTCCGTCGAGTTGGCTCTCGCCCCCGATGCCGGTGTGCCGGACCTCCTCGCGCTGTCGGCTCTCGATGTGCGGCTGTGAGGCTGTGACGCGCGTCACTTCGGCATCAGCTTCGCCAGGGCCGACGCCTGAGCCTTCAGGTTCGCCTTGTCCGTCGTGTAGAGCGCACACTTGCCTTGGCGTGTGCTGTTCACGAGTCGGCCCATCCGGAGTAGCCCGAGGTGGTGGCTGGTGTTCGGCTGCTTCAGGCCGAGGGCCTTGCACAATGCTGTGACGTTCTTCGGACCCTTCGCGAGCTGGGCGAGGATGCCAAGTCGCGTGGGATCCGAAAGAAGGCCGAAGCCTTGGGCTTGGTCGCGAAATGCTGCTCTGCTCGCCTTTGCCATCGCAGGTTCCTTTCAATATGCCGCCTGGGATTCTGCCCCACGTGCGAAGCGCCCGCAAGAGAAAACGTGCCCGCAACGGCCTTCTGGTCGGGTATCGCCGGCCAAAATCTCACCCAGGCTTCTTCGCTGGCAAGCTAACGAACGCCCAAGCAGCGCCAATCCATCGTTTGCCCATATTGCGGTACGGGAGAACCAGGAAATCCTGTGGGAGAGGAAGGCGCAGGTATTGTTTTCCTGTGGCTGCTTGTGCATAATCATCTCGGCCTGTACCGGCGAACAGCAGGAGGGCGGACGGGGGGAACCATGTGGCTTCCGACCTTGACCGAAGCGGATCCTCTGGTGTCCAGCGAGGGGGCGCTCGACCCGCTCGGGCTCTATGCCATTGCCGACGCCCTCGCGGTGGAACTCGTGCCCGGCGTTCGGGAACGCCAGCAGCATCCGCGGTTTCTGACGGCGATGGCGGTCAGCCTGGCCGTATGCGCCGACTTCGAAGACGGTGTCGTCGCCAAGGACAGCGTCAGCGACCCCTGGCAGGTCTTTGAGTGGTACCTCGTCGAGGGTCTCGTCCGCACGTGCACGGTGGACGAGATACGGGGTCTGCCCGGGCGGGATAAGGCGGCGCGGGCTTTGCGGGACCGTGTGCCCCTGGCCGCCCTGAGGTATCTCAAAACCCCCAGCGTGTACGGCTTCCACGGCGTGTACCGGCTTCTGGCGCGGACGCTCGGCGTGGAAGCTGAAGGCCGCCTGGGGGAACTCGGGCATGATCTGCTGGTGGCCTGGGGCGACGACCAGAACCTGACGGGGTTTCACGGCTCGGCCACCGGTCCGGGCCGGGAGGCCCGGCAGCAACTTGTCTCGGCCGTGGAGCACGGCCTCAAGAAAGGCGCAACGGATCGAAGTGGCGGCTGGAGCGGTTGGACGTTCTTCCGCGACCACCTCCTGCCCCGGCGGATCGGCCGGCGGGAACGGCGAACGCTGGTCAAGGCGTTGACCGGCCCTCAGTCCGATGCCCGTCGCCAAGTGATGGGGTTCCTCGTCTCCCCGGAAGGTCAGGGGCTGTGGCGCCGCCTCCTTGATGAAGCGGAGGGCAGCCGCTTCGCCGACGAGCGAGCCTTCCATGCCGCCCTGCGGCCCCACGCGTCCGCGAACCTGCGGACGCTCCTTGACGCCATCGATGCCTATGAGGCCTTTGCCCAGGCACTCCAGGACGCCTTCGACGAGTGCCTGTACGTGATGTCGAGAAACCGTGGCCGCCGCACGCCGCCGTCAGAGTTGGCCCGGGCGCGGCTTGTCCGTGAGGCCGCCGAGAGTTGTGCGGCCCTCTATCACAAGGCCGGCGAACGTCTGCTGCCCTTTACGGGCGAAGCGTCGCGGTTTCAGGACGGGTTCTCCGCGTTGTCCGAGCCGATGGGCGCGGAGGAATGGGTCGAGCGGCTCCTGGAGCACCACCGCCGCGTGCAGCGAAATAAACCTCCGAACGGCAAAACCCCGTGGTTCGAGACGTTCGACGATGGATCGGTTGTCGTCCGGCCAGGCTATATTCGTGACCACGGTGGCGTCGGTGACACGAGTTACGTCCACACGTACCGAACGCAGGCGCTATGGTCCTTTGCCGAGGACCTAAGGATGGTGTCCTGATGGGCCGCAAGAAGAAAGACGCCAAGCCGGGCCACGCGAAGATCCTGGACGCGTGGTCTCCGCCACCGGGGGCCGGGGACCCGGTGGGCTGCGTGGCGACGAGTTTCACCTTCTCGCCCGTCTTCTTCGAGGAGGAGTGCCTGAGCCGGTTCCTGTGCCTTCAGACAGACCCGACCGACGACGGCGCCCTGTACCTCGTGGAGCGCGAGGAGAAACTCGCGCAGGTGACCTGCGCGGCAGCCCTTGTGGACCAGTACCACGCGCGGGGTCCCCGAAGCCTCCGCTGGGACCTCCTGGCGGCTCGCGTGCCGGGGGCCATCCTCCACGCCAAGGTCGCCGTTCTGGTGTGGCAGGACCTCGTGCGCCTTATCGTCGCGTCCGCGAACCTGACCGAGGACGGGTACCGCCGGAACCTGGAGGTCTTCGGCGTTCTGGATTACCGCGAAGGCGGTGATGCGCCGCGTTTGTGCCTAACGGCAATCACCGCGTTCCTACGGGAAGCCGCATCCTATGCAGGCGCCAGCCCCGGCGCGGGCGGCCCCGCGCTTGATCGCTGGAACGGCCTGCTGGACACGGCGGAGAGAAAGACGGCGGCATGGGGCGAGGGCAAACGGCCGTGGGGCCGCGACGCGGTGCACATCGCGCCCGTGCTCGTCGGCCCCGGCAAGCCGTCAGCCTTCGAGACGATAGGGGAAGCGTGGGCAGGCTATGCCGTACCGGCTCGGGCCGACGTTGTGAGCCCCTTCTTCGACCCCCCCGACGTCCCGAGCCGGCCCGCCGAGGCCCTATGGGGCCTCCTGCGGCAGCGGGGGGAGGCCGAGGTGTGGTTCCATGTTACGGCCGAGGAGGTGCCCGGCGAAGCCGCGCTGCTGCTTCATGCGCCGTCGTCACTGAAGGAGGCCGAGCCAACCGGACGAGCCCAGGCGATGGCCGTGTTCAGTCGGATCGACCTCGAAGCGTCCCGGCCGCTTCACATGAAGGGCCTCTGGCTCGAGAGCGACCACCGGGCCACCTACCTGATCGGTTCAAGCAACTTCACCGCCGCCGGCATGGGCCTGGCGAACCGTCCCAACCTCGAGGCCAACCTCCTTTACGCGATGCGGAACGATGGCAAGGCGTACAAGGCGATGGTCCCGGTCTTCCCGGACTCCGAGGAGATCCCGGAAGACACGGAGATCCGCTGGCAGCCGTCCGTCTCGGCCGAGGATGAAGCGACCGAGGAAACGGTGCTGCTTCCGGCGGCATTCGACCAGGCGGTCTACTGCGCCGAGGGCGGGCACGACGGCCGGATCGAACTTCACTTCGCCGGCACGCCGCCTGCCGGCTGGGTCGTACTGACTGAGGACAACACGCCCCTGTACGACGAAGCGGCTTGGGAATCAGGCGGGTCGCCGCTAACGGCGTCCCTGGCATGGGCGGAACCGCGGCCCCCGTCCGGCGTCGTGGTTCGGTGGCAAGGCGCGGCGGGATGCGCCTGGTGGCCCGTCAATGTGGCCGGCCCCTCGGCCCTGCCGCCTCCGGATGAACTGCGCGACTTGCCGCTGGAAGTCCTTATCGACATCCTGACCTCGGCACGGCCCCTGCATGAGGCGCTCCGGAAATGGGTCCGGCGGTGGCGGGAGCAAGGCCGGACCGATGAATCCATCGATCCCGACCCGCACAAGCGTGTTGACACGAGCGCGTTCCTTCTCCAGCGGACGCGGCGCGTATCGTGGGCACTGGAAGGACTGCGCGAGCGGCTTGAGCGCCCTGTGGCAACGCGAGAAGGTCTCCAGTGGCGTCTGCGCGGCCCCGTCGGCGTCATGGCACTGAAGCGGGCTCTCTTCAGAGAGGGCCAGCCCAAGGGAGAGAAGGCGTTCCTCTTGGCCGAACTCGCGCTTGAACTGGCCCGCGTGAAGCCGCGCCCGGCCCGGGGGTGCCTGTCCCCGAAGCAAGTCAAGGCCGAGATTGCGGCGATCATCCGCGAACTTGAGGCAGAGACCCAGGCGGCGGCCGAGACCGTTCTACCGGATCTCAGGAAGTACGTCCGCTCCGCCCTGGCCCGCGCGCGAGAGGAGGTCCCGGCATGACCGTTCTCGGTGCGCTTGACCCGGCGATCAACCTGCACGTCGAAGGCCGCATCTCGGCCGAGGACGCGCGGCGGCAGACGGTAACGGCCCAGGAGATCCTACGGCGGCTCGAGGCGCAACCCGGTCTCATCCTGGCCGACGAGGTCGGCATGGGGAAGACGTTCGTCGCGCTGGCGGTGGCCGCAAGCGTCGCCCTGGCGGACAGCGAAGGGCGCCCGGTGGTCGTCATGGTTCCGCCTTCGCTCCGCGAGAAATGGCCAGGCGATTTCCGCCTGTTCTGCGAGCGGTGTCTTACCCCGGAGGCGGCCGCCCGGCTCTGGCCTCCCGACGACCATCGCCCGGCAACCCTGGAACGGGCCGAGGACTTCCTGAAGCACCTTGACGACCCGCCGGAACGCTGTCGGCACATCCTGTTCATCACACACGGAGCGATGAGCCGGGGCCTGAGCGACGGCTGGGTCAAACTCGCCCTCATCCAGCGGGCGCTCCGTGGTCGCCACCATATGGAGAGCCTTCGCCGGGCGCTCAGCAAGTCAATGGGGAGGCTCCTCTGGCTGGAGTGCACTAGCCGGGGGAAAACCGGCCTCTGGGAGCGGCTCCTGGCCGCGCCGCCGGAGAAGTGGCTCAGGATTCTCCGCCGGTTCCGCGTTGACCCCGAGGGCGACGATGATGAGGCGACCGATGACGACCCGGTTCCCGGCGCGATTGTGCGCTTGCTGGGCGAACTTGAGACTCCCGCCACGAATAACATCTTCGAGGCGCTCAGGAGCGTCCCCCGGTACCGCTCCAAGTACTTCGACCGGTACATGCGGGAGACCAGGCGGTGGCTTACCGGAGAACTCAAGACACTTTGGAGAGAGTGTCTGAGGCGGCTCCGCGTGCATTTGCCGCTGCTTGTCCTGGACGAGGCCCATCACCTCAAGAACGAGAAGACGCGGCTGGCGTCGCTTTTCCGGACGTCGCTCTTTCGAGCGAAAGAAGCCCGCGACGATGCCGACGAACTCTCGGGCCGGGGAGCGCTGGGCGGTGTGTTTGAGCGGATGCTCTTTCTGACGGCCACGCCGTTTCAACTCGGCCACGGCGAGTTGTGCTCCGTTCTTGAGCGATTCACCGGGATCGCGTGGGACACGGCCCATGCCCCGGCGTGTGGTGTGGACCGCTTCCGGAAGGACCTCGATGAACTCCGCCGCCGCCTGGATCGCGCGCAGGAGTCGGCCTTGCGGCTGGACCACGCCTGGGGATTGCTTCGGGCGGAAGATCTGGTCGTCTCCGGCCAGGCGCCCCCGGATGTGGAAGCCTGGTGGTCCGCGATAAGTCAGGACGATCAGGGCACCCCCGCCGCCCGGCGGGTGCATGCCCGCTACCAGGAGGCCCATGCGGCCATGCGCCAGGCCGAGGGAGCCCTCCGTCCGTGGGCCATCCGACACCTCAAGCCTCGTTGGTTGCCGGAACCGCACACGCAGACGCCGCGACGGTGGCGTCGGGCCGGCCGGGCCATTCTGGCGGAGAGCGAGCCAGCCGAGGCCCCCGGCATAGCCGTTGCCGGCCCTGCACTGCTGCCGTTCCTTTTGGCGGCCCGAGCAACGGCTTGTGCGCCCGACTCGCGGCCGGTCTTTGCAGAAGGGCTCGCCAGCAGTTACGAGGCCTTCCTGGACACTCGCCGGCAGCGCCAAGCCGGCACGTTGGCCGACGCACCGACAGACGTCGACGACGACCCGGCGGACGATGGCACCACACGTGGGGCGGGCGTGTGGTACCTGGACCAACTGGAGGCGCTCCTTCCCGCGGCGAAGCCGGAGTCCTCGGCGGCTCACCCCAAGGTGTCCGCCACGGTCCAACGGATCATCGAGACGTGGCGGCGAGGCGAAAAGGCGGTTGTCTTCTGCCATTACATCGCGACGGGCAAAGCCCTGCGCCTGTACCTTTCGGCCGCGATCCACGAGGAGATCGCCCGGCTCGGGGCCGAGAAGATGGGACGCGCTCCAGCGGATGTGAGCGAAGAACTCGAGCGTCTGGGCAAGCGGTTCTTTGACGAGGACTCCCCCGCCCGAAGAGCCTGCGACACGCAGGCCCGCGGCATCCTCATGCAGTACCCTTTGCTAAGCCCGCACGAGGAAGCCCTCGCGGAGGTGGTTCGCCGGTACGTGCGAACGCCCTCGTTCCTTGTCCGTTACTTCGACCTGGCCGACGGCCGGCTGGACGAGGAATCTGTCGTCCGCGCATTCGACGAGTGTGACGCGTCTCGTCTCTGCCTGCGGCGGGTGCTGGAGCACTTCTTCGATTTCCTGGTATCGCGCTGTGGCACGGAGGACCGCCGACGTTACATCGAGGCCGTGGGCCTGATCCAGACGGGTTCGCATGTCGGCCGAGAGGCGGTTCGCGGCTTCGAACCGGATGAACTCGACCAGATACCGGAGCGTCGCGGCCGGATGCTCCTGCCCAACGTCCGCCTCGTCAACGGCGCGACCCGCGGCGTCACCCGCCAGCGTCTGATGCTAACCTTCAACACGCCCTTTTACCCGGAGGTGCTCGTCGCTAGCAGCGTCATGGCCGAAGGGGTGGACCTGCACTTGAACTGCCGTTACGTCATCCACCACGACCTGTGTTGGAACCCGAGCACGCTGGAACAGCGCACGGGCCGTATCGACCGCATCGGGGCCAAGGCCGAGCGCTGCGGCCAGCCGATTCACGTGTATCTGCCCTACGTCGCCGAGACACAGGACGAGAAGATGTACCGGGTGGTCATGGACCGCGAACGGTGGTTCAGCGTGGTCATGGGCGAGAAGTTCAAGGTCGATGCCCGGACCACCGAGCGCCTGGCCGGCCGTGTGCCGTTCCCCGAGTCCGCCGCCTCACAACTGGCGTTTCGGCTTCAGGTTGCGGCCGGGACTCGATCATCCGGGGGCACGATGTGAAAGGCGTGCGTGTACATGCGGAGCTCTTCAGCGAAGTTGCTCGTTACTCGGCATCCGCTTTGAGCCTGTCCCGTCCTTTCTCAGAGACCTCCCAGACACCTCGCGGGGAATCGGCCTTGAGAAGTCCTTCGTGGACCATGGAGTTCCGCGCCCACTGGGCGGCGTTGCGCCAGCGGGGCATGTCGGGACTGCTGGCAAGCGGGTCGTAATCCACTTCCTTGAGGGCGGGCTTCATCACCTCACCGACACGGTCAAGGACTTCGGCCACCTTGCCAGAGCCGCCCATCTCGGCAAGGACCTGCAAGATGGGCTGGTAATAGTTCACCTCGGGCGTTCGCAGGCCGCGGCGAAGGCGCCCCAGGTCCCGCCGAGCCGCCTTCGTTTCCTCGTCTTCCTGGCTCTCGGCGACGGCGGCGAAGTCTTCCCACTCCTTCCGAAGCCCCGCCACCCGATCCCGGAAGGCCGTCAACGTCGCGGCTCGTTCGAGCGCTTCCTTGGCCTTCTCGTAGTCCCGTGCCTCGAATGCCTTGGCCCCGACGTTGTTGACGAAGTCGATCTCAGCCTCAATCTCTTCGAGGAGCATCTCGAAAGCCGACGAAACGTTGGTGGGGTTGTTCTCGATCATTGAGAATCCTCCCCGCTCTTCGCCTGTGCCTGCCCGGTTGGCTGTGCCTGCGGCTCCCTGTCCGACCCTACATTGCTGGCCCTCTCGGCATGTGCGCGTTCAGCCAGCCCGCGGTAGAAATGCAGTATGTATGCTGCGATAAGGAGCGCGGCAACGCCTGCCAGAGCAATCATCAACTGCCGGAAACACCTGTCCAGACCTTCTGCCAAGGCAAGAACGATCGGGCCGCCCAAGCCAAACACCGCCACGGCAAAGGCACCAAAGGTGGCGATGGTCTTGAATAGTTCTGCCTCATGGCAGGTCTCAGCCTCAAACCGCTTCATGGCATACCATTCTTTGTCCTTCGGCGATTTGCCTTCAGGGTTAGTGTTCATGCCGACGCCTCCTGCTCTTGCTCTCCTTGGGACGAGTTTCGATCCTCTTCCGCCCTGCGCTGGGCGTCGCAAAGACTGAGCATCTTGAGGCCGAAGTAAACAGGGCCCAGTGCAGCGAGAAGGAAACAGGCGGCCCCCACCCAGGGGATTGCCTCACGAAAGGCGCGCATCCACGGGCCCAACGCCATGGCCTCACGGGACTGCTCGACGACGAAACTGAAGCAGACGAGCTGCGATACTGGGCTGGCCGAAGGCGCTTCGGTTGTGGCCCCTGACGCAATAAAACCCAACGGAGTTACAAGAACAATCCCCAGGATGAACGCCAGCCAGAAGAACTTCACGATCTCGGGCGGCGTGCACCACGGAATGACACCCCAACGGGTTCTCTTGCGAATGCTCGCGACGAGTTCACCGGCCTTGTCGGCCGCCCCCGGCCACGCAGCAAGGATGACGCTCTGGATCTTGAGGCGCCGCTCCAGAAGGGCCAACTGAAACGTCAGGGACCTGTAGTTGTAACCCAAAGCAAGGGCGTAGAACGCCCCCAACAGAAATACGAGGATCACGCCGTAGGTGCCCACGACGAGTGCGTGAAGCCGGTACGCCGAATCTGTCTGGAACAGCCAGGCGAACCCGCCAAGGGCCGAAACCAGGATCACCACGTACCGCATGATATCCTGTTCTCGATGACGCAGCGCCTCAAGAAGCGCCTTGTGCATGTTAAGAACAGCCTCGGTTCGTGGGTCCTGCTCAGATTGTTCTTGGGCCATGGCCTATCTGCCTCTCGTGACCGCTTCCCTGACTATCGCCAGTATGCTCTGCTTGTGGCCGGCAGAGAGCCTCTCCCAAGCCGAGATGACGCAGGCCAGATCCGGCTTTACATCGACAACCGTCCGCGTGCGAAATCCACGCTCGCCTTTACTCTCCACCAGTGTTCCACGCAGGCACAGGCCACAATCCTCGCCTTGAAGTGTCTTCAGCAGGTCGACCTCGCGCGACGCAGAGGCGTACATGCCCAGGCCCACACGCCGGAAAGGCGACTTCCCGCCACGGCTCTTGATGTCTGTGCTCAGGGTTGCATTCACAGTTGCCGACGGAGTCGGGCCTCCCGGTTTCCACAGACCCCTGGCGATCATCCGCTCTGTAATCTCCGTGTAGTGTAAGGGTTCACCCGCCTCCTCCAGGACTTGCCTTGCCGCGTCGATGACGTTCATTGTCAGCGCCTCCCCATCATGTCCGTCTGACCATAGAGCCGGTAGATTCGAGTCGTTTCTGGCGGAGGAGGCCGTTGATGGCGGAGGCGAAGGCTTTGTGGATGTGTTTGCCACAGCGCTGAAAGCCCAGACTACGGGCGGCGGCGCGGATGGCGTCGTCGCGCTCGATCCAGTCGGTGCCCACGACCTCCAGGAGGGCGGCCCTCAACTGATGGCGGTCGAGGTCCTGGACCGTGGGTCTCCGGGCCGGCTCGGTTTCTGGGGGCCGGGCCTCATTGGCCCGTTCGCCGCCGGCTTTCCGGATCCAATTACCTTCTCCCACGATCCTGTTCTCAACGATGAGGTCATCAATAGCCCAGTCAAGGCTCTCGCGGATGGATTTAGTGACACGCTTGTAGCCCAGACATCGGGCCGCGCTGCGGATGACGTCGCGCCGCTTACGCCAGCCCGAACCCAGCACGGCCAGAACGACTCCCTGCAACTGGACCTCGGTGAACTTGTAGACGGAAGGCTTCCCGTCGATGATGACCGAGACCGGCGGCCCCTCCTGGAATGGAGTCTCACTGTGTTTCTTGGACTCGAAGTCGATGCGGCGGGTGACGGCCCGGTCGTCGGAGCGTAGGGTGAACGCTTTGCCCCCCCGCCCGCATGTCGCGCCCTCCGAGGAGGCACGCCGCTCCGCCCCACGATGAGCATTGCCGTCACTGCTCTCAGAACTCATCAAATGGCCCCAAGCCAGAGACGCCGTAGAGTTCTTCGACAGCGGCGTTAACTTCACCCTGAATCCGGTCGAGTTCGGGCTGCTGCTTGGTGCGGCCGTCCCGAAGGATGTCTGTCTGAACCGCAACCGCACGCCGAGCCAATTGCTCCAGGCGCTTGTGCTGTGGTGGCGTAGGCATGACGACCGGCAAGAGACGCAGGTCGCCGATCTCGAAGTCCTGCGTGTTCTTGATGAACCTCTTGCTGAAGTAACTAACAACGTCCGAGTTGAGAACAGCAAGAAC
Source organism: Phycisphaerae bacterium (assembly GCA_035529015.1). Classification (GTDB taxonomy): domain Bacteria; phylum Planctomycetota; class Phycisphaerae; order FEN-1346; family FEN-1346; genus JAUVZF01. The sequence continues at coordinate 10,993 of DATKXP010000211.1, forward strand.
AAAGTGTGCGGAGAGCATGCCCAATGTAGGAGTGAGCCTAGAACCGCTTGCGTCGAACACGCACTTGGGTTGAAGCCGTGCCTTCAAGGGTGCGTGGTTAGCAAACAGCGTCCATGTAATGCCCTCGGTGAAGAAGAAGTTGTACCCCTGCCAGCGCGGCACTGGGTTGCACCGGTCAGAAAGCCACGCGACATTCTTCTTGCTCCACTCGATGAACAGCGGGTCGAAGGAAACCCACTTGTTGCCTTTGGGGTCGCCCTTTCGGTATGGGACCCACCTTCTCTTGCCCTTGATGCCGCTGTGAATGACCTTCTCTCGCTGCTCTTCAGTCATACGCTTAACGTCGAAGATGAGGTCGCGAGGCACGATACGGTAGATCTCACCGCGCTTGAGGCCCAGCACACGAGTCCAGTTCTGCTCTCCGGCGAAGTGCGCCTTCAGGGCGTCGGCAAGTTCGGGAAAGTTGAGTTTCTTCGCCTTGAGTCTCCGGTACACAGGTGCCACTCTTTTGTCGGTTTCCCACTTGGCCGCCAAGGCGCGCCGGCGCTCAAGGACCCTCTCAGCCTGAGGAGTACCTTCGAGGTAGCCCAGGAAACGGCCATTGTTGGCCGTCCGCATCCCCTGGCCACCCTCGCACACAAGGCCCACGATAGTCACCTGGCCGGGACAAAGGGTCTGGTGGTACTGGACAATGGCCTCCTGGTTCTGCTCGAACCTCCGGCTGTCCTTGATTCTATCCCACCACTCATCAACCAGGCGCTTGAGCGGCTCCATGAAGCGGCTGTAGAGGGCTGCATTGCGACGGGACGGCTCAAAGAAGGCGTTCTTGAGGGCTCCGCGATACACGGCGGCCGGCACTTGATAACGACGCAGACGGTCGTGCTCGCATTCCCGGGTGGGCACAACTATGCCCGGGACAGGCCCAGTCTCTGCCTCCGTCGCGACCGGTTCGTCATCGGGGACCTCGTCCTCTATGTCGCCGTCAGTTTCTTCGGCGTGTGCAGCCTCGGTCACAGGTAGCGCGAACGTGGCCCCCTCAGCCCACGGGGGACTGAACGCGATGTGCGGGAACCGGTCAAGTACGGCTCTGGCCTGGATGAACTCGAACGAGTCTTGTTCCGGTTCGGGCGTGCGATTGAGCGCCAGAAAAACAGCGGTATCGACGGTCTGCCGGAAGGGGTCGCACTGGACGAGGAGCCGCAAGTCCCGGGACTGAAGCAACTCGCGGATCCGCGTCTTAGTCTGAAGGGTGAAGAACGTGTCCGACGTGATGTAGCAGACGACGCCACCCGGTCGGGCTATGCCGAGAAAGTGCGGCAGACCGAAGGCGCGGAAGGCAAAGAACACGTACAGATCGTCGTTGAAGCCGAGTTTGCCAGTGACGTTGCTGATATAGTCCAGTCCGGACGTGCCCTGCGTGGAGACATAGGGTGGGTTCATGATGACTACGTCGAATCCGCCTTTCTCGCGGAAAACACGCGCGAAATGGACGCGCCACAGGACGGGATGGTGTGACTGTTCCTCTTCCCGCAGGTGGCGCTGGTCCGTGGTCAACCGCTCAAGGCCAGCGTTCAGGTCCACTTCGCGGCTGTCAAGCCACGCCAAATGGGCCCGTTCCTGGGGGGTGTGGTTTTCCATCTCCGGGAACAGGCTCTCGGTCCTGCGCCGCTCCAGGGCCTTCTCGATTGCGCGACGCCGAGCGGGTAACTGCCGCAGTTCAGCCCGCACACCCTCTTCAAGGAGCCGCCAGTGAAGGTTCTCGATCTCTCGGCGCTGGTTGTCCTTCTCCTGTTCGTCGGTCATCTCGTAATACTGGGCTTCGAAGCGGTCAAGTTCATCGAGGATGGGCCTGAACCGCTGGGAGCGCGTGTCAGTCTCCAGTTCGAAGTCGATGCCCAGGTAATGGCCCGTAAGAGAATTGCCCACGCGGAGATTGTAGTCCAGGTTTGGGAGAGGGGGGATGTCCTGTACGAATTCGGCCTCGTGCTCGACGCACAGCGAGAGCCACATGCGCAGTTGGGCAATCTGTATGGCCGATGGTTCGATGTCCACACCGAACAGAGACTTCTGGATGATGGCTCGCTTGAGTTGGTACTTGACCTGTGATTCCGTGGCATCCGCAGTCAGTCTTGAGAGCCGATGATTCACTTCAGCCAGGCGGGTGCGCATGAGCGTAGCCACGCTGGGCGACGTTTCGTAAAGGACATAGTGCACGCGAACCAGACGGTGCAGCACGCCCAGCAGGAAGGCGCCAGAGCCCACGGCGGCGTCGCAGACCGTTATGTCAGCGAGTCTGTCGAAGACGGCGCTCGTCTCGTCTGCCGTGAGGTCCCCTGCATCATCAAATTCGAGAAGGTCAGTCACCTTGCCGCGCGGCAGCGCCGTTTCCTCGGAAAGGTACTCGGCCAGAGACCGTTGGCACATGAACCCGACGACCGAGGGCGGCGTGTAGAAGGCGCCTTTGACCTCGCGCTGAACCACCTGTCGCTCGAAAACCAAGCCGAGCATCTCGGGGTCAACTGCCACGGTGATGTCGAGCGGTTCGTCCTCCTTCACCGTGAAGTTGTACCTGAGGAACAGCCCGTCCCTAGGATCGAAGAGCAGACGGAACACGTCATTGGGGATGTGCAGGCGGGCTCTGTGGTACAGTTCCGCCTTGGTGCGTTGAAAGAGGCCGCCGTTGAGGAACGGTATTTCGCCATAGGTCCGCGTCACATGCGCGGGCCGCTCGTTGCGCGGCGTGTTGAGAACGTTGAAGAACAGCCCGATAAGGAAGTCGTCGTAGAACGCCGTGGACTTGCCCCCGGCTTTGGCGCTGCCGGTGATCCGCTCGAAATGGCGCTCCAAGTATGAGTCGTCGGGCTGCAACCGGGCGCCACTGGCAGTCGTCTGGCCCGCGATGCCAAGCCAGCCCTTCTTCTGGAGGAAGTACAGGAACATGAGGCGGCCAAGCACGAGTTGGGCGTAATCGCGCCGAGCGTGTGGTTCCTTTTCGGTGTCCTCAAGCCCGACGATGGACTCCTCAATCCTGTCGAGAACCTCGACGTAGTCCTTGTAAAACTGCTCTGTGACCCGGCTTTTGTCGAAGGCCGACTGCCATTGAGAGATCCACCCTTGGATATCCGCGCCGCCGTCCTTGGGGAAACGCAGGGCGGGAAGGTTGAACTTACACAGGGTGTGAATGTAGGGGGCACCCCGTTCCCACTCGAAGGTAGCAAGTCTCGCCTTCTGACGCTGCTCGCCTCGGAAATGTGCAAAGGTGAAGCGGTCGTATTCGCGGGTGGTGCAGATGAACAGTAGGTTTTCGTGATGCCACTCAGGGAGATGCGACTCGCGGCGCCGGCTCGGCACGAGTCCGCGAAGGACCTGTCGCAGTGCGGTGCGGTAGATGCGCCCATCGGTGAACGTCACCAGGAAGATGCCCCAGGGCTGGCTCCTGACTCCGGGGAACGGTCTCAACTGCTGGACGCTGCCATGGGAGATATGACGGGCGGCCGACTCATCGAGACGGAGTTCATTCGCTGACCACGCAAACGTCCCGTCGTCCTGCATAGCGGACGGATCGACCGGCCAGGCCAGTTCGTCGCTGCTGAGGAGACCGAATAGCGACTCAAGGCTGTCAACACGACGGACGGATTCTTCCAGAGCCACGCCAGCGTGCCCCCCTTCTTTCTTCCGTCAGCTCAACTCCATCCAGGCTTTCAGGATCGGCTTGACGCCGACGGGAGCCTGCACCTTGCGAAGGTAGTTCCTCTTGACGTACTCGTCCATCTTCTTGCGGATGGCCACGAGGGTCTCCTGGTCGGCCTTGCAGACGCGAGGCGTTTCGGGCGTCGAGCGGATGAACTCGATGATCTCGGTCGGTTCCTCGATGACCTTCTCCGTGGCCAGATCGTACAAGTACCACTTGGCGTCACCCGCCTCAACCGTCCACTCACCGCTCTCGGGATCCTCGGCCGGGCGAGCGTAGCAGAAGAAGACTGCGCACGTATCCGGCTTGGGCGACTCTTTGCCGCTGAAGATGCGGTTCGGAAAACCGCTCAGGCGCTCCTCCAGGCCGGGATGCTCAGCGAACAGACGTTGACGTTCCAGGTCCATGAGTTCGGTCTGCGACTTGGTGCCCTCGCACTGGTTGACGAAATCCCGGAGGATATCGTAGTCGTCGTCTGGCCGGAGGAGTTTGCCGTGCTCGATGCCGAACGTCTTGCTGATGCGTAGCGTCTTGTGAGTGACCTTCTTGTAGAGCGTGAGCAGTTCATTGAGATCGTCCGGCGGCAGGAAGTTGTAGTACCGGATCTCGTCGCGCAGGTTCTCCTGGTCGGGATGGTCGGCCAGGAGTTGGGCCTCGACCTCCGGGTCCATGCGGCGGTCGATGCGGCCGATGCGCTGCATGAGCCGGACCGGGTTCCAGTGGAGGTCGTAGTTGATGAGGCGGCGGGCATCCTGGAGGTTCAATCCTTCGGAGAGCACGTCCGTGGAGATCAGGATGCGGATCTCGGAGAGGCCCTTTGCCTGGAGGTCGGCGGTTGAGGAATCGTTGTAGTACGGTGAGAAGCGTTTGAGTATCTGGCTCTGGTGGCGGCCTGCTGTGCCGGAGTCGATCTCCATGACGCCGTCAACGCCTGCCTCGTTGAGTTGCTCGGCCAGATAGCGGGCGGTGTCTTTGAACTCGCTGAAGATCAGGACCTTCTGACGCTGGAGGGCCACGTCCCCCAAGCCGCTCAGGTGGCCGCGCAGCAACTGGATGAGGGCCTGGAGTTTCTTGTCCTGCTTCGGCTCGAAGTTGGCGAGTTCTCCGAGGAAGTCCGCGATGGTGTTCAGGTCCTCCAAAGCATCGCTGAGTATGGCCGGGATGTCGAACTTGTCGGGATCGAGTTTGCCCTTGAACGCCCTCTCGAAGAACTCCGGCTCGACAACGTCTTCATCCTCCAGTTCGAGTTGGAGGTCGTCGGCGAAGAGGGCGGACTGGCGATACGGGTCGTAACCGGTGATGTCCTTGTTGCGGATCAGCCACTTCTCCAGGCGTTCCCGTTCCCGCTTGTCTTCCGCATGCACCTGGTAGAAGGCGATGAGTTTCTTCATAAGCGTGCGGCAGGACGCCTCGAAGGCGTACACGGAACTCTCGAAGCGCTTGAGGAAGGCTGTGCGGATCAGCCGGACGACCTGCCGCTGACGGCCGGCCACAAGGGCGAGTTCCTGTTCCTCCAAGTCCGCCACGTCGCCCTTGTAGTACTCCCAGGGGTAGTACATGGTGAGCGAGAAGAGCGGCTTCGTCCTGTGGAAGGCTTGCTCGACCATGCCCAGGAGTTTGCCGTAGGTCTGCTTCACCGAGTAGGGGACGACTCTGGGCGGCGCGGACTCGGGGAAGAGGACTTCGCCATCCTCTTCGGCGAGCGAATCCTTCACGTAGGAACGGCTTCGCTGAACGACGAGTTCCTGGAACAGGGAGTCGTCGCGGAGGACCTCCTCCGCCTCGGCCAGGTTCGTGTCCGGCACGTCGGGATCGCCGTCTCCGTTGCCGCCAAGTTGCTTCTCGCGTTCTCGGGCAGCGCGATCGACGGCCTTTTCGAGTTTGAGGATGTGGCCTCGTAGTGAGTGGATGCCCAGCGGGGCTCCCTTGAAGTAGCCCGGCTCGTCGCGGGAGAAAAGTTCGACCATGTGCTGGAAGTCGGTCATGCGATTGTTGACGGGGGTGGCGGTCAGCATGTAGACGTGCTTGCCCTCGCAGATGTCGAACATCTCCCAGTACCGACTCCGGCGTTCGCCCTCCTCCTCGCCGCGCAAGCCTCTGTTGCGGAAGTGGTGCCCCTCGTCGATGACGATTACGTTTGCCTGCTCCCGCATCTGCTGGAGTTCCATGCGGATGCGGCGGTCCTTCCGCTGAAGGTCGGTGTGGTTGTAGATGCGGAAGGGAAGAAAGCCACCCAGGAGTTCCGGGACGTAGCGGGCGATCTTGTCCTCCCAGACGGACTCGCGAGCAGCCTTGGGAACGAAGAGCGCCACGGCCTTGCCCTCTTTCATGACCAGCCGCTCGATGAGCATCAGGCCGATGAAGGTCTTGCCGAGACCGACGCCGTCGCACAGGAGGGCCCCGCCGTACTTCGCGGCTCGCTTGAGGAGGCCGGAGTAGCCCTTCTTCTGGTAAGAGGCCAGGACCGGGAACATCTTCGACCTGGAGTTCTCCCATTCGCCGGCGGTCATCTCGTGGCCGCGGAAGAACTCCTGGAGGGCCTTCGCGTACACCTCGAAGGGCGTGTACTCGCGTGTGTGCCGCTCGAAGGTGTGGAGGACTTCGGGCGTGACGTCCTCCGCGCCTTTCCAGTGTTCCTCGTACCAGTCCTGGAGGGCCCCGACCTGCCGGCCCGAGATCTGTACGTTCAATTCGACGTTCTCTGAGATGCCTGGGAAGGTCAGGTTTGACGAGCCGACAAGGGCCGACGAGCCGACGACCTCCAGCCGCGCGTGGGTGATGTACGCCTTGGCGTGGAACTTCTCCTTGCGGTAGACGCGGCAGGTAATCTTGCCGGACTGGATGGCGTCAACGATGGCGGGCACGCCCGTCAGGAAGTCGTTCTGCTCCTTCTCGGCTTCCAGGCTGTCATCGAGACGCTGCGTGACGTTTGACAGCCCCTCGATGAAGGCCCTCTTCGTGCGGCGGGAGACCTCGTCGCCCATGAGGATGCGGATCTGATCGACCTTCTGCCACTCACCGTTGAGGGCCAGCAGGGCGCCGATCTCGAAGTAGCCCGTGGCGATGTCAACCCTCTCCGAGAGTTGGCACCAGTCGTGAAGGTAGCGTCGGACCTTCCAGTCCTTGTCGCTGTTGTCAACGATGAAGAGGTCGCTGCCTTGACGCTTCTCACGGCTCTTTCGCTTGGCCGCCACCAGACACCACCTTTCGTCTTGCCGGTGGGTTCTGTCCCCGCTGCTGCCAGCCCAGGGACAGGGGAATCCATAATACACAAGTCGGTCGCCTCTGCAAGCATCTTGCGCTGCCTGAAGGGCGCGAGAAGGTCTCTTCCGAGGGTGCATGAACCGGAGGGCAAGGCCGGGCGCTCAGCCGGAGAGAGATAGGGCGGTGGGAGGTTATCGGGGTGGGCCGATCACGAACGCACACCGAGCAACGACCGGCTCGCGGGGTTTGCCCCGGTAGAGGTAGGACTCGATCCGAAACTCAGTTACAAGGCGCAACGGGGGCTCACCTTCTTCCGGGGGCCGTCCACGCACAGCAAGCTTGAGGGGTAGCGTGTTCTCCACCACGCTCAGGCCTTCAGCGATACGTCCGCCTCCCCAAAGTCGAGGTTCCTGGGCCGCAAACCCCCGGGCTCTATCAGGGTCGGAGGATTCTTCCGGCATGGTGTCGAACTTTATGTCGGAGCGTTGTATCAGAATCTCCAGCGGCGAGTTGTTGCACACCGTCAGCATGACCTGGGCCGTCGTCATCCATACGACGCTGGAGTTGTCGCCGCCAAACGGCCCAGTGAACTCGCCTCCGCCGTCGATCGTCACGTTCGGGGTCGAGAAGAGGTCGAGGGACTGCTGCGTCACTTCAAGGGTCTGCGCGGCATACCGCTTCACGGCTCTTGTCAGCATCACCATGAGCCACGTCAGGACAAAGATGGCCCCGGTCAGCACGATCATGACGACCGTCAGGACCAGCGTCCAGTCGCTGCGGTCAAACGTCTTGAGCCAGTCAGCGAACGCCCAGGCAAGAACCATGGTTCGCTCCTTCCGCATGCGAAGCCGGCCGATGGTCAGTATCCGCCAGAAGCCCTCGCCTAGCAAGGGTCCGCATTGGGGCGAGCGCGGGACGGCCAGGTGCTGGAGGGTGGCTCGGGCCCGAAACGGGGCAACACCCCCCCCTGTTAGTGGGTGCCGGCCGGGGAAACGTTACCGGGAAAATCCGGAAGGCTGCTGGCGGTCCGGGGCGAGCGATTGCACACTTTTGCACACCTAAAAAAAGAGCCGGCGGGACGGCCAGGCCGGGGCCGAATTCGACACTTTTCGACACCCCTCACGCGCGTGCGCACGCGCGAGGCTGAGGCGTGGACGGATGGGCCGAGGCGTGGTAGAGTTGAGATGTTCGGGCAAGCGGCTTGCGCGGCTGCTGAGCGGTCCGGGGCGACGGTGGCGGTTTTCACATCTGCCTTCCGCCCCCCCGCCCTGGACCGGCCCGATCCAGAGGAAGGCAGGTGTCCCATGTCCGACGACCCGACCGACCTTACGCCCGAGATCGCACGACGATGCGCAGCCGACCCGTTCCTTTCGGAGCCGCCGACGTACCGGCACCGCACGTGGCCGGGCGTCCTGCAACAGGTGCAGGGCGCGCCCGTGCTGACGCAGGAGCAGTTTCTTGAAGCGACAGAGGACGTGGAGGGCCTGAAGCGGGTCGACCGCCTGGCCGTCTGGCAGGCGTTGCCGGGGCGGCGAGGCAGTCCCAAGCGACGGGCGATGCCACATGAGATCGAGGCGGCGTGCCAGAGCGCGGGCCTGGACGGAGCGGCCGCGCAGTGGGTGACGGCCGCCGTCATGGCTGCGTTTCCCCCTCAGTGGCACTGGATGGTCAACAACGAGACGGCGAATGACGACTGGCGGGCCGAGTACGAGGGCCTTCGCGACCGGGCGGGAGACCTGGCCGCCGACCAGCGCGAACCGGCCGGGCGCAGGAAGGCGGCGAAGCGCCTCAGAAAACTCGTCTCGCAGTACCTCGTCTTTGGGACGCCGGCGAAGGAAGGCGGGTGGATGGTGCTCTGCCGGTACGGCCCGGCGGCGCAAAAGCGCCTTGATAAAATGGACGCCGTGGGGCGCGAGATGCAGCGGTTGGCGGTGCGCCTCGGCCTCGCGACGGTGGGGCAGCCGATGTATGTGAGCACCGACGCCGTGATGGCTGAGACTCTCAACCAGCGCATGGCCCACGAGATCCGGATCGTCAAGGAGGTAGCGGCGGAGAGGCGGGGCCAAGTCAAGCACCCGCGGCGCGCCGAAGGGTTCTCTTTCCTACGGGGCCAGGTGCTCTACAATGGCAAGGACCTGGACCTGCCTACGGGACTGCCCGTCGAGGTCCTGAAGAAACTGCACGAACATGCGGGCGAGGTGGTTGCCCACCAGGACTTGCACGACGAGAGCACTCCCTGCGAAGCGTCGGAGCAACTCCGCAGCGCTGTCAAGAAGATCAGGGCAGCGTTCCAGGAGCATAAGGTGCCGTATGAAGTGGTGAACAAGCGCGGTGAAGGATACGTGCTGCGCGCCAATTAGCCTGTCACACTTCCCCACACTATTGCCACAGTAACCTCACAGACCTTCTCGCGCAGCCGTCCTATCATACCAGCATGAGGCCGAGAGAAACCGAGGTGATCGACAGCCGTATCGCCCGCTTGCAGGCCCTCTTGAAGCGACTTCGGGCCGAGCGTCGTCTGTCTGTTCTCGCCGAGAAGCACCAGAAGGCCCTCAAGAAACCGGAGAACCGACGCCCCGGCTGAATGAGCGGCCCGCCGGGGGGCGTCCCGGCGGGCCAACGGAGAACTTCAATCATGGGTATCCTACTCAGAAGCGAGCCGCCCCGTCAAGCCCAACCGCTTCCGCCTCGCAAGCGCCCCCCGCAGGCGGTCAAGTAGGGCAAACACTATGGCCTTCAGGATGAACGGTGTCGTGTTCTTCCCCGTGCCGCGAGGACTCGCCGGCCATCCGGCCGGGCCGTTCTGGGGGTATCTGCGCAGCAGGATGGGCGATGACGGGGGGCCTGCGTGGCCTGGTCAGGAAACCATCGCCGCCGACTTCGCCACCACGGAGATGACGGTCCGGCGGTGGACACGCTCGCTCGTGGCTGCTGGCTGGCTCAAGACCTCTCGTCGGCCAAGGGGCGGCCGAGGGCACAGCATCCGGTACTGGGCCATCGTCCAGGGCCGCGAAGATGTAGAAGCCGGGATCGTCGTGCCTATCCGTAGGAAGGCGAACACAAGTGTTGGGGTTTCTCAAGAAAGGGCAACATCGGCGCACGAGAAAGCGAACATCGGTGACCGAGAAAGGGCAACGGTGCTGTTGCCCGATAAGAATCAGGATGAAGGAGGAAATACAGACAAGAAACAGGCGGGCCAGCCCGCCGCGCCGCAACGGCGGCGGGCGGCCCTCGAAGAAGAAACGGACCCCGCGCGCTTGGCCGTCGCCCTGGCGCTCGGCGTCAAGCGCTTCCACGTGTACCTCGACGACCTCGCGATCCGCAACACCGATGGCTACACCATCGAGGTCCCCGACCGGACCCGCGCCGAGGACCTTGAGCGTCGTTTCGGGGCGGTGCTCCGGAGCGAACTCGGGCAGGTCCGCTTTGTCGTCACGGTGACAGCGCGGCAGGAGGCAACGGCATGCGCGTGACCGCCGACCTCAAAGAACTTGTAGCCGACTGGCAGATCAGAAACGGCACAAACGGGCTTCCGCCGGCCCTGGGGCTGCCTCGTGTACCCGCACTTTCGAGGACGTCCTGAACCTTGAGAGATTCGACACCGTAAAAAAAGGGCTGCCGGTGGCTGAGACGGCGTGCCGGAACGCTTCGGCCGAGACACGCTCGGCCAACCAAGGAGACACGCAATGATGATCCGGAAACGAATCCTCTGCACGGTACTCCTGCTGTCGCTCCAGGCGCTGCCGCTCCTGGCGGACAGCGGCACCTGGACGAACGGCAGCGCTGACGGACGGTGGGACACCGCCGCCAACTGGTCCGGTGTGGCGCCGCCTGCTAATGGTGAAACCGCCACGTTCGACGGCAGCGACGGCAATTCGGTCCCCACGGCAGGCACGGGCGAACCGGGTGCGGGCAGCACGGTCCACTTCACGTTTGCCAGCGGATTCACGAGCGCCGTTGCCCTCGGCGCCGACTTCTACACCGCCGGCGGCGCGGTCGGCACCGTGACCATCGAGGATGCGAGCGCGAACATCACCCTCGGCCTGGACGTGACGGGGGACGTCTACGTCTACCCCGGCGGCGCGGTGACGTGCGGCGCGAACCGCGCCATCGCGGGGGCCGTGACACTCATCGGTTCGGGCGGCGCCGACGAGGCCAAACTGGAGGTCTCGGCGGGAACCACCACCGTAGCGGGCGTCATCGACCTTCAGGTCAACGGCTACCTGAGCGTCGCAAGCGGGGCCATCCTGGACGCGAACGGCGGAATCACCATCTCGGAACTCGGTGCCTACATCGGCAACGATGGCACTATTGCTGGCATCATCAACGCCGGGGATTACACCGTTTCCTACAGTTCGGCTGGCACCATCGTGGTCGATGTGGCAGGGACGCTGGACCTCGGCACGACCGTCGCCAACGAACAGACCGTGGACATCGCGGCCGGTGCTGGCACCGTGACCATCGGCAACGACTTCTTGTGCGACGGACTCGACGCCTCAAGCGGCTCCATCGCCGGTGGCGGCAAGACCATCACGGTCGGCTCGGGCGGCCTGGACTGGGGCGCGGCAACGCTCGATGCGGCGGGGACGCTGAACGTCGAGGTCGCGGCGGGCGAGACGACGATCGTGCTCAAGACGTCCGACGCGGTCGCCAGTCGGCTTGGCACGCTGACGGTTTCGGGCACGGCGACGGCGAGCGGCGTCCTCTACGCCTCGAAGTTCGCGGGTGCCGGCATACTCCACCTGAACGGCCAGAACCTGCTGGTGCGCACGACGAGCAACGATTTCTGGACCTTCTCCGGCACGCTCGACGGCACGGGGGCCGTTGCCTTCCCGTACTACGAAGAATCCAGCATCGAGAACAACACCGCCATTACCATCGGCGGAACGATAGACGTGACGGTGTGCCCCGGCGGCAACGGCGTGACCGTCACGCAGAAGGCGGCCCTGTCGGTCGGCGGCATTCTCTACGTGCGGACCCTGAGCGGAACGGCCGGGCACGTCGGGATGCTCATCATGAGCGGGGCTCCCCTGACCGTGACGGGCAACACGCTCCTCGGCCTGACGGACCGCGCGGGCGGGTTGACGCTCGCCGGGGGCCAAGCCAACACCTTCGGCGGCACGATCGCCCGCAACGGCGAGGCGACGGCCAACACCCTGACGCTGGCCGGCCGCGTCGCCTTCGGCGGCAACGTGACGCTGGCGGGGATGACCGCGGACTTCGGCACGGCGAGGATCGACACCGGGGCCGTCGCGATCACGGGGACCACGGCCACGGCGATCAGCAACGCCGGGGCCATCGTGACGGGCCGTAGCGGCGCCGTCACGTTCACAGACCTGGACACGAACTGGACGGCCGGCAACCCGGCTATCTTCGCCCGCCGCTGGACCGACGGCGGCGGCAACGGCGTGCGGGTGAAATCGCTCGCGCCGCACTGGATGACGGGACTACGCTGAATGGAGAGGAGCGGCCTCGACCCTGCGGCCGGCGGCCAAGTGTCCGGAGAGGACTGACTTTTCACAAAATTTCACACCCTAAAAAAAGAGGGGATCTGGAACTGGCGGAAGAAGACCGGCCGTGGACGCCGCCGCCAGCGGACCTGAATTGGCACAAAATGGCACACCTAAAAAAAGGGCGGCGTTCCATGACCGACGCGGCAGTGATCGATGCGAGACCTGCAAGGAGCAACTGATGCCTGACACCCTTCTCCTTTCTCCGGAAAGCACGATAAGCGGGGTCAAGAGCCGCGCCATGGGCCGCGAGCCCTCCGGCGAGACCGATGGGACGGTCGAAAGGGCTCGCGGCCGTCTGAGACGCCACAGGCCGCCCTTGACTCAGCACGGGGTGGCGCGAGCCGAGAAGGTCGCGGCCGCGCCGCCACGCGTACGTGACCTCTACGGCCGGGCGTGGAACGGGAGTCGCAAGGCGGCCATCCGGATCTTCTGCTTGGAGTGCGTCGGGTACAACGCGGCAGACGTGCACCGATGCACAGCGCCGGCGTGCCCGCTCTACGAGTTCCGGCTCGATGGGTAACGAGATGATGGACGAATCGGCCACGACACTCGACGATCTGCGGACCCTTACGGTGTCCGAGACAGCGAACGTCCTCGGCGTCTGCCAAGAGACGGTACGTCGCTACATCCGAGACGGGGAACTACGGGCCATGCGATGGGGCGGCAGACTGCGTATCAGTCTGGCGGCAATCCGCGAGTTTCAGGAGGCCCGTGCGGTCCGGACGCCTGATCCGGCTGAGACGGCCCGTCGCGTGAAAAGAAGGAGCCGGCGAGATGTCGCTTGACACGACAAGGGGTGCCGAGCATACTCCGACGTTTGCCGACGTGGGGCCCCTCGACATGTACCGCGTGCGGAAAACACGCAGACGGGACCGCATGGGGAGACCCTGGGTCCTCCGATGGTTCGACCCGCCGGGGTCGAGCCGCATGCGGCAGACCACCATCGGCCCGATGTCGGAGCGACTGGCCGAACGGCACCGTGAACTGTGGCAGGCCGAACTCAACGGTCTGCGATCGCAGGACGACGGCGCCATCCCGTGGCCGGATTTCAAGGACGCCTACCTCGATGCCAAGGGCGCCGAACTCGCCAAGGCATCGGTTGACCTGGCGCGCCGCACCCTCGCACGGTTTGAGAGGACCGTGATCCCCACCCCGCGCCGCCTGGCGGACGTGGACTTCGAGACGGTCGAGTCCTACCGGATCGGGCGGCTCAAAGAGGTGGATGCCGAGACGGTCCGCAAGGAGATTCGGACGCTACGTGCGGCCTTCTCGTGGGCGGTGCACCACGACCACATCAGCGAGAATCCCTTTGCGCGGGTACGGTGGGGCCGCCGCGTCAGGAAGGACGTGGAGTCGCTCAGCCAGGATGCCACCGACCGGTTTCTGGGTGCCCTGCATGACGAGCCGACCTGGATCTGGGCAAGCCTGCGGCTGGCCGTGCTGTGGGGACCACGAGCCGGTGAACTGGCGCACCTGGAACGGCCCGATGTGGACTTCCGCGAGCACGTCGTGCGTATCCGCGTCAAGGGGCGGTGGACGCCGAAGGCGGGCCGGGGGCGCGTGCTGCCCTTGGATCTGGAGTCAGAGGGACTGTTTCAGGAGCTGGTCCACGCCCAGAGGGTCGAGCACCGCGGGCAGCCTGTTCTGTGGGGGCCGTGCCGGAGCACCGAGGCCTACAAGCGCCGTCTCCGGTCGGCTGCCAAGCGGATCTACGGCGCCCTGGGGACCCTGGAGCCGAAGAAGTGTCTGCACGTCCTGCGCGCGACGGCCGAGACGAACATGCGCCGGCGTGGCGTGCCTGCCCACATCCGCCGGTCGATCATCGGCCACACATCCGACACCGTCAGTGACCGACATTACGACGGGATGACGCCCGAGGAGTCGGCCCGGTGCGCCCTGGAGATGATGGGGTGACCGGGAGCGACGACGACTTCCTCGAGAAAGCGAAGCGTCCCGGTGGTGCCGTGCCGGTCAAGGACTACGCGATGCTGTGAAGAAGGTAAAGCAACGGTGGTCCGTCGAACTAACAGCGTTGGGGTGACTTCTTCCCTGATCGCAAAAGAGTGCTTGACACATACATCAGCGGCGGTTAAGAGTAGTTCTCGCTTCATTGCGCGCACGGCACTGTCGTTTGCACACACGTCAGGCCCACGACTGGGAACTCTGGCTGACGAACGTTAGCCATGCCTGGAGGGCGCGGGGCGTCTATCCCAGGCGCTGGTCTTTGGTGCTGCGGCAGAGTGCGCTACAACTGACTCAACGTGGAGGTTGGTGCCGATGAAACCCCAAGTGTGCGAAGGGCGATATGATCTCGATGACGTGATAAACCCTGCCGACCTCCAGGAGGTCGCGGAGTCCCTGGCGACAGTCAGTGGGCTCTCAGCTGGCGTAGTGAGAATGCCCCCCGAGGGAGTGCCTCCACCCTCGAATCCCGACGAATTCCATCTGTGGAGGCTCACTGACGTTGCGCCGCACGCGTGCCCCGTCACATTCTGCGAGGAACTTCGCAAGCACCGCGCACTCGATGCGCTGTGCATGGCCTCAGACGTGAAGGCTGGCCGGCGCGCGTGGGAGACGGGCGAGCCAGAGCTCTATGAGTGCACCCCGGGTGCCGTTGTTGACATGGTGGCGCCGATTGGTGTTGCCGGACAGCATGTCGCGAGTATATATATTGGCAGAGCGCGCCTGCCCGGGGTGGACTTCGACAGGCATTGGCGACGCATCGAGGAGCAACTGACGCAGAAAGGGCTAGGTGTTTGTGCCGGGCTTCGAAAGCGCCTGGAAGAGTGCTTTGACAGCCTCCCAGAGCGGGACGACAAGACACTCCGGCGCCTCAAGCCGCTTCTTGGCGCTTTTGCCGAGTTGCTGTCGCAAAGAGGTAGCCGGCACGTTGCCCTGAAGGTGCTTGCAGAGGTAGGAGAGGAGATTGCGGGCTTGGCTGACGAGAGGATGTGCGTAAAGGCCTTCTACACACACTGCAAGAGAATGCTGCACTTTGATACAGGCAATGTGTTCCTGCTGCACGGCGTCGGTAAGGAGGCTCGCCTCAAGAGTGCTGTTCTTGATTGGGGAGGAGGCGAGCAGAAGGATCTTGAACTCGATGTAGTGGGCCCGCGTGGCCTGGTACCGCGGGTTGCCCAAGAGGCGTTGCGGGCACAGGACGACCCCAGAGTGGAGGCAGCGATTGTCTGCGGGTCACGTCAAGAGATGGAGAAGATCGCTCCACCTAAAGTCAGGGACTCACGAGACATCCGGGGGATTCAGTCGGTCATGGGCGTGCCCATCAAGTCTCAGAGGCGGGTCTTCGGCGTATTGGAGGTCGGCTCTAGGAAACGACAGGCATTCACTGGTGACGACGTGTATCTTCTGAAGGCAATAGCCAGCCATTTGGCTGCGGCGATAGAGTCGTGTCGGGACAGGTCTCACTTGGTGGCAATCCTCTCCCAGAGCGACCTGCGCGGCCTGCTGAAGACAGTCGCTGACCACCTGCCTGGCCTAACCAATGCTACGGGCTGTTCGATCTTCCTCAGGCCGAATCGTGAGTCTCGGTCGAACGCCGTGATGCTTGCCTCCAGCGAGCTTCCTCACCTTGTTGGCGACGCATTCTACGCTCCCGGGGAAGGGTTTACGGGCTGGGTACTTGAGACAGGGCGCCTGCTGTCCTTGCCCGGCGGCAAGGGCGCTCGAGACAAGGCAAAGCTTGCCGGGTTCGATTCGCGCTTAAAATGGGAAGCCAAGTACCTGGCAGACGACAGATCCGGCATCGACTACCGGAACAGGGCCTTCCTTGCCGCTCCGATACGTGTGTCTAACGGGGACATCATTGGCGTGATCAGGCTCGGGGCGCGTCTCGCTCGCGAGTTTACTCCAGAGGAGGAAGAAACGGTGTGCGCTTGCGCAGACGCACTGGGCGCTGTCGTTGAACGGGCTGGCATTGCCGAAGCGATGCGCGAGGTCACACACGAACTGGCCACACTGCGGAGCCAGACTCTTGCAGGACAGCGGACTATTCTCCTGGCAATAAAACAATCACCACATGCTTTTGTTCTGTTGATGGCCAAGGCGGGGCTTGCAATATGCGCACTCGCACTTCTGCTGTCGTACCTTTTCGGCCTCTCGACGATCGAGCCCGGCTTTTCGTGGTTGGCGTGTATTGCTTTCGCCTCTTACTGGCTGATGGGAAAGGTCGCCGAGCGGAGGGTGAAGCGGGCGGCAACGGGAAGTTCTGGGCCTTAAGGTCGCCGCGTGTAGAGCGCCTGAGTACACCCAAGAGGAGATGCAGGCATGGCCTACCGATTTCTTGTCCTCGCCCTGAGCCTGCTAGGGGCCGTCGTGCTGTTCGTCGTCATCCATGTCCTCTGGACTTGGTCTCTCCGTGAGGCCCTGAGAAGGACTATGCAGGTACTGAGGTGGGAGGCGAGCACGGATGTTGGCCGGATAGACTTAGCCGCGATAGTGCTGTTCTTCATCCTGCTGAGTGCTCCGCCGGTACTCGAGTTTCTTCTTCGCCTTGTGGAAGCCACCGGCGGCGAGACTGATCGCGTTGGGGCGGAATCCCTTGTCAGACCGGAGCGATGCATCTTTTTCGGCCTCTTTTGCCTGGGGTCACTTGGTATAACCGCCTGGTTCGAACACACTCTTCCGCGCGGTATGCCCCTTGGCGGAGGTCCACCCCCACCAACTGGACCAAGCACTTCAGCGCCTACTAAGAGAAAGAAAAGGCGCAAGGGCTGATTCCACTCCAGCTCTCAGACTGAGCGCGTTCGGAAGGGGCAGCCTCGAACGCCAGCAACGAGCGAGCAGCGATGACTCGAAAGTGTGACCAATACGTGACCAAGACAGAGGGGCGCTTCTGCGGCTGGCGAAGGCCCTATTCTCTAAGCCCTTTCCAGGGCGTTACTTACATGGTGCCGAAGGAGGGACTCGAACCCTCACGAGGTTTAAGCCTCACGGGATTTTGAATCCCGCGCGTCTGCCAGTTCCGCCACTTCGGCACGGGCGGGTGGGTGATTGCCGGTGAGACGTTTACTGAATCGGGGGCGAGAAGTCAAGCCGCAAGCGCCGTTCCGGGGTCATCGGCCAGTGCGCGGCCCGGTTGGGGGGGCGCCTCAACGGCGCGGCTGCGTCTGGGCCCACCAGGCCTTCCAGGCGGCGAGGGTTGCGGCGCGGCCGGCTTCGGCGGCGGCGGGGTCGTACGGCAGGTCTTTACGGGCGAGTTCCGAAAGGGCCGCGCAGATGCGTTGACGGGTCGATTCGCCGGGCAGGTCGAGCGCCTTGACAAGAGCGCCGAGGACCGGGGGGGCGGGGTTCTTCGACTGGCCGAGCATCTTGGCGGCGATGCCGCGGACGCGCTCGTTCGGGTCGGCCAGCAGGGCAACCAGCCGCTTGATGTTCGTCTCGCTCGCATGCGCCGCGAGCACTTCGGCGGCCGTGCCGCGCGCACGCGGGTCGTCGCTCTCCAGGCCCGCCTTCAGAACCTCCTCGGGCACGGTGCCGCGATGGACCATGAATCCCAACAGCGTCCAGGCCGCCAGACGCGACGTGGCGGGCGAGGCCTTCACCTTGGCCAGAAGCGCCTGGTCCAGCCGGTCGCTTCTCTGTTTGACGCCGTGATACGCCACCACGTTCTGGACACCGCCGGCGGGCTCGTCGAGCAGTCTGATAAGGGCGCCGGCGGACCGCGGATCGGGGATGTCGGCCACGGTGGTCGCCAGCCACAACCGCGCGTGCGACGGACGGCCGGTCTCGAAGACCGCCTTCAGGACGTGCGGCAGGACGATCTTGCCGAGTTGGACGCAGGTGTCATGGGCCTGTTGTCCGGCCCAGGGGCCGCGGTCGAACTCCGTCATGAGATTCGAGAGGAACGTCTCGCGGGCGTCGGGCCCCAGAGACGCCACGTCGGGCGGGGCGATGGTGATGCCGAGCGCGCCGGAGGTCACAAGCGTCGGCGTCTCGCCTTCGTGCGGCAGGCAAAGGGTGAACTTCGCCATCGCCCGTCCCGTCTCCAGCATCTTGTTCAGCGTACCCGTGGCGTTGGGCAGATCGGCATCGCCCTTGCCCGAGACGTAGGCCGTGAGCAACTCGCGCGCCACCTTCGACGAATAGACCTTCGCACCTGATACGTCGAACGGGCCCAGTGAGACGGCGCGTCCGCCGCTCAGTTCGGCGGGCCACGCGGCGCCGGCGGCGGTCATCGGGACCTTCTCGCTGTAGTAGGCGCGCTTCGCATCGCCGAGGTTCTGGGCGATGAGGAGCCAACCGAACGCTTTCCCCGCGGGCGGCAGGCCAACCGTCTGGCCGGCGGCGCTTCGCAACACGAGGTGGAAGCGGAACGGGCCGCCAACGGTGAGGCTGCCCTGGAGGCTCAGCGCCGACTGGATGCCGGCTGCCGGAGGTCCCCACGGCAGCGCCTCGACGTCGGCGCCGGGCGCCGCCGCCGTTCCGCCTTGTGCGGTCGAGACGGTGACTGCCAGCATCATCAAGGCCAACGCGCGTGCGGTCGCTCTCACGTCGGGCATGCTAGCAGGCCTGCGGCCGTGCGGCAAGGGCGACGGCCTGGTCTCACGTTCAGTCGGCCTGGAGGCCAATGTCGAACTTCGACGCGATTTGTCGGACGAAGGCCTTGTGTCGGGCGGGACATTGGTCGTGCCAGTCGGTCAGGTATTGCTTGAAACTGCGCGGCTTCTTTGACCGTATCGTGTTCAGCCACGTGACGGCCTCCCAGTGTTCGGGCCGCTCCTCGAACATCGGCAGCAGGATGCCGGCGACGACGCGGTTCTTCTTGCGGTCGGTGGGACTCTTGCGCAGGGCATCCTCGTTCTCGCGGTACCACGTTGCGAGGGATTGGCCCGGCGGCAAGGCCGTGTCGGCGATGCGCTTGTCGGCGTATTCTCTCAGGTGCTTCGCGAAGTCCTTCCAGTGCGGGTAGGGAGGATCGGTCTTCCAGGTGTCGGCCATCCGATGCAGGACGAACAGCGACGCCATCTCGCAGAGCGACTCCTCAAACCACTTGTTCGACTGCTCGCCCTCGGTGTACCCGCACAGGATGTGGCAGAACTCGTGGGCGAACTGGAAGGCGTACTGGGCCCAGTAAGTGCTGCCCGTATCAAGGCGGACGCGGTACTCCCCGTTCGGTCCGCGCTTGTACAGGACGATGGGCCCGCCTTTCGGTTCGACGAGAATCGGCGCCAGGCGCCGCTCGGGGAAGTGTTTCCACAGTTCGCTCGCCGCCGACCGCAGGACCTTCTCGACGTCGCGGATGCTGGAGTCCCACTCGGCTTTCGGGTTCGGCCGGATGAGGAGTTCGCGCCCGTCCGCCTTGTCCTGAGCACGTGCGGCCGCCATCGTGGGCAAGGCGAGCGCGACCGCCAACAGCGTTTGTGGCAGGAGCGTCATACGGAGCATTCTAGGCAGGCATTGCGTGCCGGGCAAGCGTGAGTCCGGGCGGGCGGCGCGTCACCCGCCGGGGTGCGCCGTCCCGTGCCGGCCGGCGCCCTGGTACGGCTCGGCCGGCGTCCATGGCGGCTCTGTGGTCGGGGTCACGCGAGGCGGGACGCGGGGATCGAGCATGGCCTTGACGCTCTCGTCGGGACCGGGCGTGCGGATCACCCGGCCGAACTCCCGCCGCGTCACCGGTACGGGCGTCGGCGACAGTTCCGGCGCGTTGTAGGTTCTGATGCAGGAATCGTAGAATGCGGCATCTTTCTGTGGCAGAACGAACGGCTTGTGGGCCCGACCGCCGGCGTCGATGTAACTGAAGTACGGTCGCGCGAACAGGCCGTCGCGGCGTTTGCTCGAGAAGACGATCCATCGGCTGTTCGAGGACCAGGAATGGTACGAGTCGCAGCGTGGGCTGTTGCAGGCCAGCCGGCGATGGCCGCCCGTCGCCAGATCCATCAGGTACAGGTCGCACGAGGGCTGGTAAACGGGGAAACTGCCGTAATCGCACAGGCAGAACAGGAGCCACCGTCCGTCGGGGCTTGGTCGGGGTTCCAGGGCGCTGCGGCCGGTGTCGCCGGCGGCCAGGAGGGTTTCGAGTTTGCCCCACGAGTTGGCGTCGGCATCGTAGGCGATGCGCATCAGGTCGTAGCGGATCTCGCGGAACTTCTCCTTCGGCATCTTCGGCGCGGCGCTGAAGTACAGGGAGCGCCCGTCCGCCGACCACGCCGGCCACGTCTCGTTGCGGTCGGGCAGAGAGATGGCGGCGGTCGTGGTGACGGTGTTGGAGTCCACGCAGTAGAGACCCAGGTCGGAGTGGGCGTCGAAGACGTCGCGGTTTTCGCCGACGGTGTGAAACATCTGGGAGAGCGTGTTCATCGAGAACGCCACCAACCGCCCGCTCGGATGCCACGATGTGTAGGCCGCCGGAGAAGGGTTCAGGCCCGTGCGCGTGTCCACCTTGAGGACACGCCCGTCGTGTGCCAGGATCATGGCGGCTCCGAAGGGGCTCCGGATGTGGAGGATCATCCGCGACGGCTGGTTGGGGCAGAACGTGTGGCAGTTGACGCAACCGCGGCCCAGCGCCCCGTTTCTGAGGACGTACGTTTCCGCGTATCCCTGGAGGTCGCGCTGGCAGATGTCGATTTGCGTGTAGTTGTTGTAGATCGGCCGGAGAAGGCGGTACACGAGGTAGCGGTCGATGGGTTCGTTCGCGATCCGCGCGCGCAGGGGCAGGAACCGGCGCCAGGGGCCCTCCGGCGTTCGGACCCCGACGTCGATCGCGAGTTCCCCGCCGCGGTTCGCCTCGAGCAGCCGGCGCCATGGGCCCGTGGGGATGAGGATCGAGGGGTCGCTGCTGTACACGTCGATCGGCTCGCCTTGGGCCGAGCGCAGGCGAACGACGTATCGCGTGCCGCGCTCCTCGACGACGAAGTTCAGCGGCGCGATGTTGGGCGGCAAGGTGACACCACCGTAATCAGGCCGGATGCGCGGCAGGCAGCCGGTCGAAAGGGCGTCGTAGAGCGCGACGGTCGGCCGCGACAGCAGGCCGTAGAGCATCACCGCCCCCGCGACGACCGCGACGACGGCCCCCGCGTACAGGATGTGCCTGGTCATGTGTCCGGCCCTTCCTTGCGGGAGAGGGGTGGACCCGACCGCCCGGCCGGGGTGCATCCAAACACGTAGAAGAACCAGTAAGTGTTTCCGAAGTCGTCTTTCAGGGCGTTCCAGGCCCCTTCGGGGTCGTCCGTGTGCCGCTGCCGCCGGCGGAGAAACTCCTGGTGCCGCCGGAGGGTCTCCGGTCGGACGGCGTGTCCATAGAGGTTAACGCGCCGGATGCGGTTCTGTTGGACGTGGATCAGGACGGCTTCCTCCAGAAGCCTCGGCAGGTGGGGATACGTAACGTGACGGATGCGGCCGAGATTCTCGACCAGACGGCTCGGCTGCCGCTTGAGGAGGTAGTGGAGCATCAGGCGCTCGAACGCCATGCGATTGCCGGGGTCGGCCTGGAGCAGGTACAGACACGCTTCCTCGGAGGTGGCCGGGGCGATGCGGTCGGCGGTCGGCATGAGGCGGCGCAGGTGCCGGATTCGAGGTTCCGTCGAGAGGCTCGGGTCGGCGTCGAGTTTGCTGCGCCACCGGCCGGCCCATTCCCGGTGCCAGAGCGTCTTGTCGAGGACGCCCAGGAACCGTCTGGCCGCCGCCGGTTCGCCTTTCACGACGTTGATGACCGCGAGGCGTTTCAGGATGGTCGGCTGCTCGCCCATGATCTCCAGGGCCTCGTGGGCGATGTGTTCCGCCTCGTTGACACGGCCGAGCGCCAGCAGACTCTCGCTGACGCGGTCGTATTTCACGTCCTCGTAGAAGGCGCGAAGCGCGGGAGGCGCCTCGCGGTCCATGCCGAGAGGGTACGAGAACATCTCCTCCAGCAATTGCCCTGTGTGGCACAGCGCCAGCGTGATGCCTTGGACGGTGTTGCTGTTGGAGGTCTGGATGCGGGCGGCCTCCGCGAGCACGTCTTCCCACCGGCCGTGGGCCACGTGGTAGTCCAGATACAGGAGCGACCGTTCCCGGCCGTTGAGCGTCCCCAGGGCCAGCACCGTCCAGACCGCCAGGAGTGTCACCGACGCCGTCGCCCACCCCAGAACGGTCCGCCGGCCCAAGGCGAGGGCCCGGCCCACGGCGCCCTTCGGCCCCGCCGGTTCCGCGTCGGCCGCCTTGCGTGGCCAGGCGGCCCAGACCGCCGCCGCCGGGAAGAAGGCGTACAGGCAGATCGCCGCGGCCAGGGATACGATGTCGCGGGCGGCCATGAACGGCAGGTGCCGCGTGAACGCCTCGGCCGGGGCAACGATGAACAGCCACGCGCTCGCGGCCCACGGCACCGCCGCGCCGACCGCCAGGTACGCGACGCCCACCAGGCGCGAGCCGACCGTCGGGTTCCTTCGGCCGACCGCCAGGAGTGCGTGGATGGCCGCCACGACCGCAAACAGCAGCATCGGCCCCGCCGCCGCGTAGTGCAGCGCCGTCGCCAGGACGACGAACAGCAGCGTTCTGAGCCACAGGTGTCGGGGTGTGACCCAGACGTAGGCGTTCGCTGCCGCCAGGGCCGCCAGGAGCCCGATCGTCGTCGTCATGGGGTGTTCGTACTGGTTCGTGAGGACCGTGAGGAAAACGACCGGGACGACCGGCAGCACGTCGGCCCGCCGGCCCATTCCTGCAAGCAGTGCACGGGTCAAGAGGACAACGCCGCCCACCAGCAAGGTCAGCAGCACCGCGCCCGGCCAGCCCAGCCAGTGCAGTTGTGCCAGAAGGGCCCGGGCGTACTCGGCCGGCCTCCCGGGCCCGTCGAGGTGCCCGACGAAGAACTCCCAGCCGAGCAGATAGACCGGGTGCTGACGATGATGAATCAGCCGAGGATCGACCTGGGTCCACACCTGGACGAAGAACAGCGCCAGTGCCGCTGCCGCGAGCACGGGAAAGCGGAAACGTCCTCTCCGCTGTGCGCTTCCTGTGTCTGCCATGGCATCGCCCTTGACGACGTGGTCCGGCACGGACCAGGGGCAGATGTCTGTACTGTCGAAGTGGCTGAAGCGTAGGATACCGTTCGGCACGCACCGTTGCCAGTCTTCGTTTCACGATCGCCAAGCGCGACGTCGAGATCTTCTCGCGCCGGGTCGGCCCGCCCATTGTGCGCGGCCCGTAGCGGCAGCGCAGAACACGGGTGCGGCCGCGGCGGCTTTTCTCTGGCGTCGGTGCCGGGATGCGGGTTAGCATCCGGTGGCACTTCTTGAGGAGGACGGCTATGTCCGCAGCACTGATGGTGTTCCTCGTGGGTCTGGGAACGGCATTCGTGGCGGCGCTGGTGGTGTTCGTGCTGGTCTATCCGCCGATGCGGCGGATGCTGGACGTCAACTCGGCGCTTCGGGCCACCCGGTCGTTCTACGGACGGACGTTCTTCATCGTCATGCTCCTGGCAGCGTGGATGCCGATCCTCGAATCGATGGACGTGCCGGCCGCGCCGTCCGACGAGGCGGCCGCCGAAGGAGTTGAGGCGGCAGCCCCCGCCGCCGACGTAACGGGCGCCTTCATGGAGACCGTCTGGGACGTGGCCGGCAACCTGGAAGACGTGTGCCTGTCGGTGGGCATCTTCCTGCTGGTGTACGTGGTGGTATTGACGGTCGTGTACGCGGCCTTGGGCCGCATCCGCGACCCGCAGGACCAGCCGATGCCCAGACTCTGACCCCCGGGCGACACGCGCAGGGGGTCTGAACGTGCCGCGGGCCATCCGCAGGACGGCCTCATGAGCAACGAACAGTATCTGACGGTGTCGTATTTCGCGGTCGCCGGCGCGGGTGTGTTGGCGGCCGTCGGCATCGCCCTCGTTCTCAGAAGGCCGCTGCGCGGGGCGATGGAGGCGTGCGCGACGCCGCTTGGGCGCATCCTTCGCCGCGCGATGCCGGCGTGGCTGATTCTGGCCGTCCTGCTGGGGTTCCTGTCGGTCACGTACTTCGATTGCAGCCACGATTCGTATGAGAAGATCGTAGCCGACCGCGGGCACTTGGTCTCCAAGACCCGCGAGCACGGTTCGGCCATGTCGCTGTACGTGGCGGGCGGGCTCGCGCTGTTCAGCCTGCTGGTGGGCCTGTGCGTTTTTGCCCATTCTCGCAAAGACAGCGAGGGGCGCGGCCAGGGGTGAAGGCAGGTGCCCTGAGGGGACGGGGCTGCGCGTGCCCCGGCGCCGGCGGTTTGACTTTCGCGCAAGGCGGTGTATAGTTCCCGGTGCGAGAGCGGGCAGGTTGGCGTTCCTGCCCACACAATCCTTTGGCACGTCGTGTGCCAGGGGGGGATCCTGTCATCGGGCCGGCGGCTCGGCCGTGGAACCGCGCGGCAGCCGGCGGTGTGACTCGCAGCAGACAATCCGGTTGCCCATGTGTATCGCATGAGCGTCCGGGGGAGGCTGGGCCCGCATGGCCCGGACTCATCCTGTGGCGCTCGTTTTGTCGGTTGCCGGAAGGCGGCCCGCTGGGCGGCGGCGGACCGGCCCCGACGCCGGAACCCGCCTCCGCGGCGCTCGTGGTGGCGGGGCTTGCCTTGGTGGCACGGCGGTCACGTCGCCTTCGAAGCGGATAGATCTCTGGCTTCGGCGTGGCAGGCCCGCGACGCTGGCGCTGCTGGCCCTCGGCGGGATGGCGCTGTTCGCCCGACGCCGTCGGGCGTGAACTCGCCGGGCGCGGTGCACGCCGCGTCGTGCTGCCCCAACGACGGCGGCGGCGGTCAGTGAGGGTGGCTGTGGGGCGGGGGTTCGCCGTCTCGCGTGACCGCCAGCAGCGGGAATACGATGTCGCTGAAGCAGCACGGAATCGTTACGGCGAGGACCACGAAGATGAACACCCACCCCGCCGAGTGGATCCAGTGTCCCAGCCCGAAACTGACCAGGTAAAGCAGCGATGCGGCGCTGGAGATCAGGACGTGGGCCGCGTGCGAAAAGAAGGTCGCCCGCATGATGTGGGCGCTTGACACGAGCCCCGCCACCACACCCACCACGGCGAAGGGGAGAACCAGGCCGGGATGCTCGATGACGCAAATGTGTGCATGCATGTCGGCTCCAAGGATCAGGCCGCTCACGTACGGGATCAGGACGTCGCTGGCACCGCACACGAGAATCGCGCCCAGGAAACCCACCACGATCGCCTTGACCCACCGCCTTTCGTATTGCCAGAACATCGCGGTCGTCGCAGCGGCCGAGAAGAGCATGTGCGCGGGGTGGAAGATGTGGAAGAGTTCGCGGAAGGCGTCGGGTAGCCGCTCCTTATAGAACGGCTCGCCCATGAAGGTGAGAACGGCCACCAGGATCATCCCGCCGACCGTCGAGAAAATCGAGAACGGCAGGTGGGAAAGCAGTTCCTGCCTCAGATGCTGCAGTCCCACTCGCATGGGAAAGACTCCTTAACCGATCGGGGGGCTGCCCCCGAACCTGATACCCCTGTCTCGCTTCCGTATTATAACGTGGTCAAGCGCGTTGTGCACGTTTGGGGGCGGAACTGGGGCTTCGGGCCGCAGACGGCCGGGGTTCGAGGGGCGTTGGCCGTCCTGCCGTGAGGCCGCCCGGAATGCCCCGACACCGCCGAAATGCCAATCGCGGCGAAATTTCATCGCCGGACACCCTTGCCGGGGAGAGGCGGACCCCCTAATAATATTGTGGAGGGAACCTCCGCATGGGGGAGGAGATCCCGCTAAGGGTGGTGTCGTGGACTTGTCGGCAAGGCCTGTCAGGGCCGGTATCACAAACGGATGGGGCAGTTCGGCAGACGCCCGAAAAAGGGCGGGATGGAGGCCCTCTGCACGGGCATACCCTATGGGTTGGGTATCCGGTCCCCAGAAGACCGTGTCAGTGGGGTGTAGGAGGTCGCTACGGGCGGCGGGAGGGGATAGAACCGCTGTTTTCTCGCCGAAAAAGGGGGTTTCTTACACGGAAAAACTTCCCGCTCCGCTTGACAAGCGGGAAAACTGTGTTATATTATCAGGGATTCGGAGGTGTTACGGGGAGACGGTACAGCAGATCGCATTGCTACTGTCTGAGATTTCTGCCTGGCCATGAGAAAGGGGTATGTTATGAGGGCTTTCCGGAGCCTACGGAGGGTGTTGTTGGGGTGCGCGCTTGCTGCGCTCGTTGCATCAAGTGCGTGGGGAGATTTGACGATCCGTCTGCTTTACGTGCCTGACCCCGGGAGCCCACCGGCACCCTATCCGGCGCCGCCGGCATACGGCGGTGCGGTGGCGATCGACCCGGCCAACCCTCTGCCTGTGACGATGCAGATCTGGGCCTCGATCACGGCCCCCGACAACGGGACCATGATCGACGACGGTCTGTACAAGTTCTATTCCGCCTTCCGCAGTTCCAATGGCGGCCTGATCCTCGGCGACCTGGAAGTCGGGCTCAATTTTGTCGGCGACCAGAACTACCACTGGTTCCAGGGCGAGAGTTCGCACTGGGGCTACCGGAACGACCTGGAAGGCGCCCTCGATATGAGCGATCCCGGCCACCCGATTGCGAATGAGGAGGATCCGCTCTATCCGGGCGGCAACGATTCGGATTATCACTACCTTCCCCGCTCGGGCGACGGCGACCTGGACATCGGCCACGCGGAGATTGGCAGACCCTCGCCGCCGTGGTTCGGGGTCCGCCACAGGAGCGGGACGCAGTACACCGACGAAGAGTACTCGCCGCTGCCGTTCGGAGACCCGGGTCCTCAGGGCAACCCGACGAATGATTTTCTTATCGCGTACCTGACGTTCACCCCTCTGAACCCCGGGCTCCCCGACTGGGACGCCGGCTGGGAAGGGGGCGAGTACAATGAACTTGGCCAGTCCGGCGTGACGGAGATCTGGGCCGACCCTCGCCAGAACGAGGCCGCCCTCTGGGAGGAGAACTTCGTGACCAAGAACAACTACCTGAATGCGGATCCGGGCGAGCCGGTTCAGGGCACCATGCTGAGTGGCGAGCGTGTTCTCCTCTACGTGGCGTCCGCCGCAGCGGCGCCCCCCGGCGGGCCTTTCCAACTGGTCGCGGGCGGCGGTGACACCGTTCTCGACGGAACGGCCGCGACCGGCAGTGTCAACTGGTGGGGCTGGGACTTTGACGGCGACGGCGACTACGAGATTGAGGGT
Organism: Phycisphaerae bacterium; assembly: GCA_035529015.1. Taxonomy (GTDB): domain Bacteria; phylum Planctomycetota; class Phycisphaerae; order FEN-1346; family FEN-1346; genus JAUVZF01. The sequence continues at coordinate 38,506 of DATKXP010000211.1, forward strand.
ATCGGCGAAAGCATGCCGACCATCTCGTACGAACTGTTGAGCGGCATGGGCATCCCAGACGGCGTCTATACGGCCAGGATGACGGTCGGCTGGTCGGCCAGCGACCCGATCAACACCGATACGGCCCTCTTTGACCTGACGCTCGTGCCCGAGCCCGGCACGGTGGCGCTGCTGGCCGTCGGGTTGGTGACGCTGATTCGTCGCCGCAAGTAAGGCATACGCCTTAGCGATTGGACGTGAACAAGGCCGCCCCTACGTGTGACAGGGGCGGCCTTTCTTATGGCGTTCTGCGGGTCGGGGTGACGCCTCCTGGGGGGCCGGGAGCAACAACGAATGCACGTCCGGCCGACGATGGTTGTGCTGGTCATCCTGGCGGCAGTGTCGGCGGTCCGAGCCGATCCGTTCGTGCCGAACGACCCGTTCTACGCGCCGTATCAGTGGTACGGTCCCGTTCTGGACCTTCCGGGAGCCTGGGACCGGAGTCTCGGCTCGCCGGACGTGACGGTGGCGATTCTCGACACCGGTGTCATGACCGCCACGCCCGACCTGGCCGGACGCCTCCTGCCGCCGCTCTCGGCCACCGGCGACCCGCCGCTCGACGGGACGTACAATCACCACGGAACCTGGGTGGCAAGCGTCGTGGGAATGGGCGTCAACAACGCCACGGGCGGGGCCGGGGTCGGCAACGTCAGCCTTCTGCCGATTACGGTGACCAACCTGGCCGGACACAACAGTTCCGGCGACATCGCCCTGGGCATCCGCATGGCAGCCGACGCCGGCGCCAAGGTCATCAACGTCTCCCACGGCACCCTCAAGTACGGGCTTCTGGATGCCGCGGCCGCCTATGCCAGGTCGCTGGGGGCGCTGACGTTCGTCGCCGCAGGCAACTCGAACACACGAAATTCCATGACCGGATTCGAGAACCTCATCTTCGTCTCCGGCACCGACCAGGGCGACGAGCGATGGACCAGTTCAACCTACGGCAGCACGTGGGGTCCGTACGTGGACCTGTCCGCCCCGGCGACCGACATCCTGGTGGCCGATCCGGCCGACGTCAACCTGCCGAGCGGGTACGGCATCCACCACGGGACCAGTTACGCGTGCGCCCTGGCGTCGGGGGCGGCGGCGATGGCATGGTCCATCTATCCCGATCTGACGGCCGACCAGGTGCTCGACCTGCTCACCGGCACGGCGGTGGACCTCGGCGACCCCGGCTGGGACGAGGTCTTCGGCCACGGGCGAATCGATATCGGCGCCGTGGCCGATGGGGCGTATGCCCTTGCCCCCGAGCCGGCGACCCTCGGCCTGCTGGGTCTCGGCGCTGTCGGCTTGATCCTGCGCCGACGCCGTCGCCGTTTCGTCTAGCCCTCGGCGCCCGCGCCGACGCGAGCGGACGCCGGCCAAACACCGCGCGCCGCCGTTTCGTTTAGCCGTCGGCGGCACGCCGACGTGAACGGGCGCCGACGTTCCAACGGCAACGGCCGTCGCCGTCCCGGCGACGGCTAAACGCCGCGCGGTCGTAGCGGCGACGGCTAAACGCGGCGTCGGCCGACTCACCGCCTTCGTTTCCCCATCGGTTTCAAGACGCCCGGGATGAACGTGTCGGTGGGTTTCAGGGTCAGGACGTACTCGGTGAGCAGCCGGATGGCGTTGTCGGCGTCGTCGAGGCTGATGACCTCGACGGGCGTGTGCATGTACCGGTTGGGGATGCTGACCAGTGCCGTGGCGACGCCGGCCCGGTTGATCTGGATGGCGTTGGCGTCGGTGCCGGTGGCGCGCGGCTCGGCCTGGAACTGGTAGGGGATCTTCCTGGCCTTGGCGGTGCCCTCGAGTCCCCGCCCGACGGCGGTGTTGATGTTGGGCCCGCGGCAGAGGATCGGCCCGGCGCCGACCTTCACGTCGCCGAGTTTCCGCTTGTCCTTCTCGGCGCCGGCGTAATCGGAGGCGTGTCCGACGTCAACCGCGATGCCGACGTGCGGGTCGAGGCCGAAGGCACTGGTTCGCGCCCCGCGCAGTCCCACTTCTTCCTGGACCGTGCTGACGGCCCACACCGCCACCTTCGGCCGGCGTTTCGTCAACTCCAGCAGCGTCTCGACAACCACGAACGAGCCGATCCGGTCGTCGAACCCGCGCGAGGCCACGCAGTTGCGGAGCAGGTACTTCAGGCCCACGTCGATGGTCACGGGATCCGTCACGCGGACGTGCCTGGCGGCGTCTTTGGCGTCGGTGGCGCCGATGTCGATGAACAGGTCCTCGATTTTCGCCGCCTCTTTGCGCTCTTCCGGCGTCATCAGATGAATGGCCTTGCGCCCAATGACGCCCTGCACCGGACCCTTGGCCCCGTGGACGATGACGCGCTGGCCGGTCAGGATGTCGGCGTCGTAGCCGCCGATGGCCTGGAAGAACAGGTACCCGTTCTCGTCGATGTGCGAGACCATCAGGCCGATCTCATCGACGTGGCCGGCCAGCATGACCCGCAGGGGGGCCCCGACGTTGACGCCCGCCAGGACGTTGCCGTGCACGTCGGTGCGCAGGTCGTCGCACCGGTCTGCCAGCCGCGCGCGGACCACGTCCTGGGCGTTTTCCTCAAACCCGGACGGGCACCAGGCAGCCATGAGGTCTTCGAGAAACTCCTGCCGGTCCTTCTTCATGTCGCGTTCCTTAACGGGGCCGGCCGCATTGTACCCACCCGGCGCCGGGCGGGGAAATGCTTTGCTTCGCCCGGCCGCGCCCTTAGATTAAAGCGCGGCAGAGGGCCCGTTT
>DATKXP010000212.1:0-5293 GCA_035529015.1 Phycisphaerae bacterium
GCGATCGTCACGAAGTCGATCACGCTGGAGCCCCGCGAGGGCCATCCCCCGCCGCGCCTGGCCGAGGTGCGGGCCGGCATGATCAACGCCATCGGCCTGGCGAACGTCGGGCTGGAAGCGTTCCTGGCGGAGAAACTCCCGGCGGTGGCGGCCTGCGACGTGCCGGTCATCGTGAACGTGGCGGGCTCGACCCGCGACGAGTATCTCCAGGTGTGCGCCGCGCTCGATGCGGCCCCGGGCGTGGCGGGAATCGAACTGAACGTCTCGTGCCCGAACGTCAAAGAGGGCGGCATCGAGTTCGGCCTCGACCCGGCGGTCCTGAGCGGCCTCGTCGAGGCCGTGCGGGCGAAGGTCTCGCGCGCCACGCTCATCGTCAAACTCAGCCCGAACATCACGGACATCGCCGTGACGGCCCGGGCGGCCGTGGATGCCGGGGCCGAGGCCCTGAGCCTCATCAATACGCTGCGCGGCATGGCGATCGACCCGTGGACGGGGCGGCCGGCCCTGACGAACGTCATCGGCGGCGTCTCCGGGCCGGCGATCAAGCCGGTGGCCCTGTACATGGTCCGCCGCGTGTGGGAAGAGGTGGCCGGGCCGCGCGGTGTCCCGATCATCGGCCTGGGGGGCATCCAGTTCGCCGAGGACGTGGTCGAGTTCATCCGGGCCGGCGCGACGGCCGTGTCGGTGGGCACCGCCAACTTTGTGGACCCGCTGGCGGCACCGAAACTGGTTCAGGGCCTGCGCGAGGCGCTCCAGCGGTTGGGCGTCGCGAGTCCGCTTGACCTGGTGGGCGCCATCGAGAAACGCCAAGGTTAGGCGAGCGCCGAAACCGCTCGCGCCAGTAGCCGTGGCGCTGCCACGGGCGCCGAGTTAGCCGCCGCGCTTGCGCGGCGCGTCATTGGGGGCTTCATCATGCCCAACCTGTTCAATCAATCGCTCACGCCCGAGGAGTTGGCCGAGCGCGTCGGCCGCATGGACCAGGTTGCCGGCGCGCGGCCGTTCGTTTTCGACGAGGGTCCCGCGCGCGGCATGCGCGGGATCGACGTCTGGACGGGGTCGGGCCTGGTGTTCACCGTTCTGCCGGACCGGTGCCTGGACATCGGGTCGGCGCGCCTGGGCGGCCGGCCGTTCGGATGGGAGTCGAGCACGGGGCCGGTTGCGCCGGAGCGTTTCGACGCCGAGGGTTTCCGCTGGCTGCGGTCGTTTCACGGGGGGCTGCTGACGACGTGCGGCCTGCGGCACTTCGGGGCGCCGGATGCCGATGACGGCGAGGCGTGGGGCCTGCACGGTCGCGCGTCGCACCTCTCGGCCGAGAAGGTGGGTGTCGAGTGCGCTTGGCACGGCGACACCTACCGGATCCGCATCCGCGGCCACGTGCGGGAGGCCGAGGTCTTCAAGCCGACCCTGGTCCTTGAGCGCACGATCACGACGGCCCTGGGTTCGCGGACCATCGAGATCGCCGACCGCGTCACGAACGCCGGTTACGCGCGCAGCGCCGCCATGCTGCTGTACCACGTGAACCTTGGCTGGCCGCTCGTTTCGGAGACCAGCCGCCTGCTGGTGGACGTCAAATCGATCAGCGGGATGACGGACTTCGCGGAGTCGAACGTGGCGACGCACCGCGAGTTCCAGCCCCCGACCGAGGGCATCGAGGAGATGTGCTACCAGATTGTGCCCAAGGCCGGCGACGACGGCCTGGGCCGCGCAGCGATCGTCAACCCGACGCTCGACGGCGGGTTCGGCGTCTCCGTCACGTGGACGCTCGAGACGCTGCCGCAGATGGCCGAGTGGAAAATGATGGGGCAGGGCACGTACGTGGTGGGCGTCGAACCGATGAACTGCCCCTTCCCGCCGCGAGACGCCCTGCGCGCCAAGGGCGCGATGCCGGAACTCGAACCCGGCGAATCGTTCGAGACGGCTGTGACCCTCTCCGTTCACCTCGGGGCCGAGGAACTTGCCGACCTCGAAGAATCGATTCCGGGCGGTTGAACCCATGAGGCACGCACGACAAACCTTCGTGGCCGCGACCGTCCTGGCGGCGGTGTGCTGTACCGTCTCGGCCGCGCCCCCCGCGGAGCCGGACGGCTGTACCCCGGACCAGGCGCGGATGCTGGCGATCCGGGCCGCCCAGGTCGATGCCGTGAACCGGTTGGCCGAGACGGTGCTGACGGCGCGCGTGTCGGCCGTCAAAACGGTCGGCGCCGCGATCGGCCCGGGCAGCGACAAGGAGATCGCCCTGCGGGTGTTCCTGCGGGCGGCCCGCCGCGTCGCCGAGCCGCGCGTCTACTCCGACGGCGTTGCGGAAGTGGACGTCGAGGTGCCGTTGGATGCCGTCGTCCGCGAAGTGGCCACTCTCTACACCCCCGGCGAGCACGAGACGGGCGAACTGGCGGACCTCCGGTACGTGGCCGTGGACGGATACGTCCGGGCAGGCGGGCGCGGTCGCGCGCCGAGGGATCCGTCGCCGGAGGTCCTCAAGCGTCTGGAATCGGCGTCGTTTGAGGACCTGCCCGAGATGTTCCCCGCCGGGTGGGAACGGGTGACGGCCACCGGCCGCGTCGGGGCGATTCGTGCGGCGCGCATTGCGGCGTACCGCGCGATGGCCGAGCATCTGAAGGCCGTGTATCTGGGGCCCACCGCGAAGGTCGGCGACCTGGTGGAGGGGTTGCCGGCCTCGGAGGCGATGTTCGACGCCTTCGTGCGGTCGCTGCCGGTGGCCGGCCCGCCGCGCTTGATGCCCGACCGCATCGCGGAAGTGGACGTCCTTGCAATGGTCCCGGATCTGATTCGGGTGTTGAAGGACATCCGGACGCTCCGTGGCGCCGAGACGTGGACCGAGGAGCAGGTCGACCGCCTGTCGCTCCGTCTGAAGACCCGCCGCCTGACGGCCACGGGCCGGGGGATGCCGGCTGCCTCGGAGATCCGTCCCGCCGAGGAGACGGCCGTTTCGGGCGGAGCGCCGCTGCCGGATTGGGCGGCCGAGACGGTCGAGACACGCGGAGAGGCGCCGCTCGCCTCCGACGTGGCCGACCGTGAAGAGGCACGTGTCCTGGCGGCGCGGTCGGCCAAGGCCCGGGCCCTGTGGGATGCCGAGAAGCAGGTGGACGCCGTCACGTTGGCCGGCGGTGTGACGGTGCGCGAGCGTGCTGCGAAGGACAGCCGCTTCCGACGCGACCTCAAGACGTTCCTGTCGAGTGTGCGGGTCGTCACGTCGCGGCCGGCGGAGGACGGCAAAGGGTGGGAGGTGATGCTGCGGCTGCCGCTGCTTCGGCTCCACGAGTTCTCGCTGGCGCGCGATTGAGCGGCGCGATAGGGTCATGCGCGGCGGGACGGGGTACGCCTGCCGATCCTACCTGGTCATCAGCCAGGCATCGAAGACGAAGGCGGCGTCCATGGCGATGAACCAGTAGAGCATGCGTTCGATAAACGGCTCGTATTGCCTGGGCTCGCGGGCGTGCCCCGCCGCCGACCACAGCCCTCCCGGCCACAGGCCCGCCAGAAGCAGCGCCGCAAAGACCCGCGCCACGGGCGCAAAGAAGGTCGGCGACTCGCCCGCCACGCTGAAGGCGATCAACCCAAACCCCGCCACGGCGGCCACCACGAACCCCACCGACCACGGGCGCGTCGAGACGCGGATGTCATGGCGGACGCAGATGCTGTAGCCCGTCGCCACCACCGCCGCGAAGAACAGGGTCAGGCCATGACGCATCCACAGCGGGCCGCTCGGGGACAATAACTCCAGACCCACGTCGTGCGGAACCCCGGTGACCGCGGCCACGCCGATGCCGAAGTTCAGCAACCGGCACAGCCCCATCACGCTGACGGCCACGTACGCCGGACCCTGTTTGGCGGCCAGGTTGTACAGGTTGATGGCGGCAAAGGTCCCGATGGCCAGCGTCAACGCGCCGCCCCGCTTCGCGACCACGCTGAGCATGACCGCACAGACGGCGGCCAGGCCGGCCGTCAGGATCAGCAGGATGACCGCTGCGCCGATGCCCAACTCGCCCACAACGAGCGGGCGTGGCACCTTCAGACGCCGGTCGCGGCCCATATCGACGAGGTCGTTCTGGACCATGCCGAACAGGTACAGCCCCGCCGACGTGCCGGCGAGCAGCGCCGCCAGATGCCAGTCGAACGGTTTGCCTCCAAGAACCGTCGCGACCGTGTAGCCCGAGACGACGTCGGCCACGGCCGTCACGAACAGCGGCAGACGCAGAATTCGGACGATCCCGCGTACGCTCATCGTATCGAGCCTTCTCCCTCAAAAGCGTTGCGCCGGCCGTCTACCCGCCAGCGGCCTCGATGACCGCGTCGGCCACCTCGTCCTGCTGGGCCCGCGACAATTCCGGATAGATCGGAATCGCCAGGACCTCCCGCGATGCCTGTTCGGACTCCGGAAAGTCGCCCTCGGCGTACCCCAGGTCCGCAAAACACTCCTGAAGGTGCAGAGGCACCGGATAGTAGATGGCGTGGCCGATCTTCTTGCGCTCCAGATGGCCCGCGACCTGGTCGCGCGGCGGGGCGCCGTCGCCATCGGTGATCCGGATGACGTACTGATTATAGATCATCCGGTTGTGCTTTTCCACGTGCGGCGTCACGATTCTCTCGCACGGTGCAAACCGCTCGTTGTAGTAGGCCGCGTTCGACCGGCGCGCCTCGTGCCACTGCTCCAGGTACTTCAGTTTGACCGTGATGACGGCCGCCTGGAGCGGGTCCAGACGGAAGTTCCCGCCGATGAACTTGTGATAGTACTTCGGCTTCGATCCGTGATTGCGCATCACCGTACACTGCTCGGCCAGAAGCGCGTCGTTCGTCACGATCATGCCACCGTCGCCCACGCCGCCCAGGTTCTTCGACGGGAAGAACGAGAAACACCCGGCCGTCCCGATCGACCCGGCCTTGCGGCCCTTGTAGGTTGAGCCGATGGCCTGGGCGGCGTCCTCGACGACCGCCAGGCCGCGCGCCAACGCTATCTCCATGATCGGGTCCATGTCGGCCGTCTGGCCGAACAGGTGGACCGGCATGATCGCCTTGGTCCGGTCGGTGGCGGCCGCCTCGATGAGCGTGGGGTCGATGTTGTACGTCTTCGGGTCGATGTCCACGAACACGGGCCTTGCGCCGGTCCGCACGATGCATCCGGCCGTCGCGAAGAAGGTGAACGGCGTCGTGATGACCTCGTCGCCGGGGCCGACGCCCAGACTCATCAGGGTGTTGAGGATTGCGTCGGTGCCGCTCGATGCGCCGATGCCGTACTTCGCGTCCGAGTACCCGGCCACGGCCTTCTCGCACTCGG
>DATKXP010000213.1:0-5301 GCA_035529015.1 Phycisphaerae bacterium
GCCGCGCTCGCCCAAGAGTTCACGCAACTTGTACTCGGCCGCGTTCCCCGCCCTGCTGAGCCGTGTTCCCGTCTCCGAGACCAGAATCAGGATGTTGGGGCGTCCCTTTCTTACGAGGAGGATCTGAAGCGCACCCCAGTCGTCCTTAATCCGGCCGACCGCCACGACCGCCCGCATCTTCACTTTGTAAACGCCGTCCGCCTCTTTCTTCTCGGGAATGTCGTACGACCGCACGTAGCCTTCGGCGCGGCAGACGATGGTGTCGTGCATCAGCTGGAAATCGGCGACACGCGTGTCGGAAAAAACCTCCGTCCCGGCCCCCATCTCAACCGCCTTCCGCAGGGCATCCTCCTTGGCCTCCTCGAAGGAATGGGCCGACTCGCCCGTGACCGTCACAACGACCTCAGGAGGCTTCGCCTCCGCTGCAGTCGCTTGGGCATTGAAAGCCACCAAGGACAGCACCGCCAAACCGCACACGATACCGGTCACTTTCCTCGGCTTTTCCATTTTCGTCCTTCCTGGTTCCGATTGTACCCTTGCCCTCTTGTGCCGGGAACAGCAAAACGTCAACTTGCGAACGCCTCACCTCCCGAGCGTGACGCTCGGATCGAACTTCCCCGTCACTTGCGGCGTCTGGGCATTGCTCGTCGCCCGCCGGACCTGTTCGGAAACGAACGGGACCAGTTCGCCCAGGCTGACTTGCCTATCCTTGTTGTAGTCGGCCTCACCCAGTAATGGCCGCTTGCCCGGCCTCCCCATTTCCCATCGCGGCCACCACCTTCGCAATATCGTTCATTGGTCTTTCATGGCCCGAATGCGTTCGCGGGCCTGGTTAACCTCGTCGGGGTTCTTCGATTTTAGGAGCACGGCGTTGTAGAGTTCCACGGCCTTGATGCTGTTCTTGAGTCTCTCTTCATAGATTTTGGCGGCGTTAAAGCGGGCCGGGTATTCCGTCGCCGGGTCCCACTGCCAGCACCGCTCGTAGCACTGGACGGCGCGGGCCCAGTCCTGGAAGTACCACCCGCCGTAGATTTCGCCCATCCGGAACGCCGCGTCGTCTATCTTGTCGCTCTGGGGATATTGCTCGATGATCGCCTGGAACTTCAGCAGGGCTTTCTCTAGGTAGTCCCTCTTGCTCTGCGGGAAGGCCGGGTAGTTTCTAAAGTGCAGCCCTTCTGCGTAGAGTTCGTCAGCGGCAGGAATGCCCCGTGAGGGCCCATACACAAGAGGGGCGCCTTGGGACTCCTCGGCCTGCTGCCACTCCTCCATCTCACCAACGCGCGCCAGAACTGCGTCCCCGGCGATGTCTGGCAGCGATTGCGGCATCTGCGTGCGGCCCGTCTTCAGGCACCAGTCCGTCATCTGCCGGCGGATATGGGCGAACAACTCCGCCTGGGTGATGGTACGGTCTTTGTCTGCGTCCGCCGCCCCGGAGAGGCCCTCAACTAAGTACTTGCTGAAGATGCTGTGGCGACCTTCCTCGTCCGGATACGAGACTTGGTCCGCCGCGCTCGAGAGGAGCATCACAAGGCCGGGCACGTCGGCCGCCAGGCTCGGGGCGATGCCGCCGACGCCCTTGGCCGCGCTCCCCGCATGGCAAGCATCCAGGATCAGCACTTTCGAGGCCGCCTTGGACTTTGCCAGAGCGTCCTTCACCGACGCAAGGGGTACCGCGCTGTCGGTGTCCCCGTCCATCGGCACCAAGTACCCCTGCTCGTCCTTCGTGATGCCATGGCCGGAAAAGTACACCAGGACCGTGTCTCCCTTGCCCGCCAGGTTGGCCACCTGTTCGATCCGCCGTTTCATGGTGGCTAGGGTCGGCCGGTTCTGCGACTCGGCCGCATCGTCAGTCATCAGGATGACGCGGCTCTCGTCATAGCTGCCACTTTCGATGAGAACCTTCGCTAGAGCCTTGGCGTCATTGCGACAAACAGTTAGTTTGCCGAGGGCCTGGTACTCGTCGATGCCGATGACGACCGCCCAGCGCGGGGTAACGGGACCGGGTGGCCTAGAGCCTCGTGTAGCAGCCTGGGCGTGTTGAGCCTTCAATGTCGCAAGTTCTCTTTCAAGCCTTTCGCGCTCAGCGCGCTCCCCTGAGGCCGCCTGCTCTGCGGCCTGTCTCGCTGCAGCTTGTGACGGCTGCGTTCCACCAGCGTCTGGCGCGTCTCTCGTTAGGCCCAAATTGTACGGCTTCACAAAGTGCATGCGCGGAGACCATTTCTGGTTTGCGCTTACGGTGTTGTCCGGCCAAACCACGTACAGTTCATTTGACTCCGGCCCCATCAAGACCGGACCCGTATAGGGAGTAACAGCGCCATCTCCGATCACCCCTGCAACCAGGCGCACAACCGCTCCCGGAGGATTCGAAGTGATTGTCGTGGAGCAGCCTGCCGCAAGCCACGCCGATATAAAGCCGACAGCCAGGGCACTAAGGCGCACTGCTCCAGGCCTGGCTCGCGCTGGTTGTGCAGTTTTCATGTTTCTGTCACCCACGAGACGTCTCGGCTACTTATGGACCAGCCGAATTTTTTTCACGCACGAAAACCGTCCCCGCAGGACCTCGCCCGCTTTGCCGTACGGCGCTTCGACGGATGCGGGGATCTTGCGGACCATCACGGCCTCCCCGTTGCGCGGGGGCTCGGCCGCCTTTTTGCGAACCTCGTCCACCTGCTCCCGAAGGCGATCAGAAAGCGCCGCCTGCCCGGCCTCGCCATTTTGCATCTCGGCCAGGACCTTCGCAATATCGTTCATGGGGCCGTACGAGGCCACGATGTAGAGCGTCTCGGTGCCCGGGTTGTTGTCCAGATAAAACCAGCGGCTGCCACTGGCGGCGTCGGGGTCTGGCACAGTGTACGAAACACCCCCGCGGCAGAAGTTGCCGAGTTTCACACCCGGATAGGGAAAGAGCGTCTCGCACTTCCCCGTCGAACCGAAAAGAAAGATGTACACCCAGCAGTCGGAGACCGGCGTGAACTGGACCTGGAACTGGTCGCCGCTGCGAAGGACGGAGCCGTCCTTGACGGTGAACTCACGGGCCGACCCGTCCGGCATCTTCTTCTGGGCAAAGACCGCGTATGAAAGTTCGATGGGCGGCACCTCAAACGGGCGCTCGGGCCGCTTCTTCGGGGGTTGAACGTACCAGAAGAGGTCCTCGATGTCGGCCGTCCGGGGAATGGAAAAACTGCTGGCCGCCTTGACAACGCCGGAAGCCGATTCCACCAACCTCACGTTGAAGCGCACCTCGTTTCCTGCCGGAACGAGCGTGCCGAGGACGAGGAAATCGGCCTTCAGGATCTTCGCCGCCTCGGCCCGCCTAGCGGGGTCGCGGGCCTCGAAGAAGTCCGCGAGCCACGCCTCCTTTTCCCGCATGATGTCTTCCAGCCTCGACCGCTCCGCCACTTTCACGCCGGGCAGCGCGGCGATTTGCGTCTGGACCATCTCTGCCGCCATCCAGCCGATCCGCCGCACGCCGCCCAGGTCGTCGGCAAAGGGAATCGCGGCCACCACCTTGGTCTCGCCTTCCGCAAACACAACTTTCGCTTTCTCCGAAAAGGCGGCAAGGTGCTCGTCGAGGGTATCGAGAGTCCCCGCCGCAACAGCCCCCGTTCCAGACATGAAAACCGAGGCAAGCACGAACCCGGCCGTAAACGACTGGAACAGATTGCCAAAGGCCATTCTTCCAACCTCCCGCGTACCTGATTCTGTTGTCACCGCACTCCCGTCCGACCAACAACCCCCAAGGGCAGAGGGCAAGATGCCAGCGAGCTATTTCAAGCCCAGCACGACACGAAAGCCGAAGAAGGGGCCTCTGCTGTCAACGGCGCTGTGAGGGCGCAGCGCGGAACGGCAGCCAGACGCAGGACCGAAAAAGCAGCCGCCCCGATGAACCATGTACTCACCCTCCAGGAGTTCGCGTGGATCCCGCACCGAACCGTTCGGATACGCCCCATACCGGTCCTGGCACCACTCCCACACGTTCCCGTGCATGTCATACAGGCCCCAGGCGTTCGGCCTCTTTCGACCCACAGCATGGGCATACTCTTCACCTACATCCTTAGTGTTAGCGTCGTACCACGCAAAGTCGCCGGCGGCTGTTACATCGTCGCCAAAGCAATAGGCAGTAGTGGTGCCTGCACGACACGCGTACTCCCACTCGGCCTCCGTCGGAAGGCGGAACGTATAGCCCGTCTTCTGTGTCAATGCCTCGCAGAAGGCCATCGCGTGGTCCCAACTGATGCAACTGGCCGCATAGTCGTCGCCGGATTTCGCATACGGCTTGCCGCTCCACGGCTCACTTCCCATCACGGCCCGCCACTGGCGCTGCGTCACTTCCGTCACGCCGAGGTAGAAGCCCTCCGTCAGGGTAACACGGAGCTGGGTCTCGTCCTTATAGCGTCCCTCCTCAGACATGGGGCTGCCTATCATGAATGTGCCAGGCGGGATGTACACAAACCGCATCGTCACGCCGCTGCCGAGGTTCACCTCTTTGGCCACGGGCACGCCCGCCTTCACCACCTCCTGGATCTGCCACGAACTCACCTTCGCCCATTCGGGCACCGTCCCCAACGCTGGGGGCCGGACGAACGGCTTCCCGGACACACGGGCCAAGGTCACGTCGGGCGGCGTCTCGGGGAAGACCACGGGCGTCTGCGTCTTACGGGCCGCCACACACCAGTCTTTCATGGAAGTCTTGATATAGGCGTGGAGTTCCGCAATCGAGACCGCCTTGTCTCCATCGGCATCGGCCTCGCCCGCAAGCCCCTTGATGAAGCGGCCGGCAAAGACACCGTGGTCTTCCTTCTCGTCCACATAGGAGATCTCGTCGGCGGCACAGGAGGCCAGCACGGCTACGCTGGCAAGGCCGGCCGCCAGGCTGGGCGCCAATCCCCCCACGTCCTTGGCGCTCCCGGCGTGGCAGACGTCAAGGACCAGAAGTTTGGTCTTGGCCTTGCAGGCGCCCAGGCGTTCCTTGAGCCAGTCGATGGAGATGTTGTTAGCGGGGTCGCGGTCGCTATCGACCGCCATGAGGTAGCCCTTCTTCCCGGCGCCGGTCTCGTCCTCCGCCATCATGCCGTGGCCGCTGAAAAAGACCAGCACCGTGTCTTCCGGTTCAGCGAGTTTGGCGAATTGGTCGACGCTGCGGCGGATGTTGCCCCGTGTCGGCAAGTCCTCGGGCTTGCCGCCGTCGGCCAGGATGGCGACCCGCTCCGGCCTGAATCCGCCCCGTTCCACCAGCACCTTGCCGAGCGCCTGGGCATCCTCCCGGCAAAACTGGAGTTTGCCGGCCGCCTGATACTCGTT
>DATKXP010000214.1:0-3571 GCA_035529015.1 Phycisphaerae bacterium
TGGCCGGTGGCGCAGATTGTGTCGCGTGTACGGCTGTTGCCTCGCTCGGGTTCCGCAAACCTGTTTCCAGCCCGGTTCACCATCGAGTGCAGCGTGGACGGGCTGCAGTGGAAACCGCTGGCCGTGGAGAGCGCCTATGCCGCCCGCGACGGCATCTGGTACGAGAAGGACTTCACCGGCAGGGTCGCCCGGCACCTGCGCATCGCCATTCCTGAGGGAAACATCCTGCCGCGCAACGGCCTGCGCTACGTCCAGATTGCGGAGGCCGAGGCATACGTGTCTGCATCCTCCGCAATCACGCTCGGGTGGACGCCTCCGCCCAGCGGACCCACCCAGCCCACCGACTACCAGGTGAGGTATGGTACCGGCGAGATAACGGACTTGACGTTATGGCGGGACGCGACTATCATCGATGCAGAGGCTGCGCCTGGCCAGGATGGCAAGATCACGGTGAGTGTCGGGCTCGAATCGCTCCCGGCCGACTCAGACCTGTACTTCGCCGTGCGTTCGACCAGGAATCCCGAGTTGAACCCGTCCATCTCCAATTCGGCCATGGTTCACACGCCGCCGGCACAAGGAGCACGAATGCCGCACTTCCGGCACGAAACGATCGATGCATCGCCGCCCGGGCAACAGCTCGACATCACGCTAATCCACGACCTTAATGGCGATGGCCGGCCCGACATCATAATCGGGGGCAAGGCGGGCCAGTCAAACCTGTTCTGGTACCAAAACCCGTCGTGGGAGCGCCACCACATGGCCTATTCCCCCAATCTCGAGGCGGGGGGCGTGGTGGTGGACGTCAACCGCGACGGCCGCCCCGATGTCGTCTGCGGCCAGCAGTGGACCGGTACCGGGTTCTACTGGTTCGAATGCCCCGCAGATCCCACGCAGCAGTGGACGCGCCACGTTATCCAAAGCCAATACATGATGTACCACGATCAGGCCGCGGCCGACATCGATGGCGACGGCGAACTCGAGATCATCACCCACGCTCAACTCAGCCGCGTGCTCGTCTACTACGATATCCCCCCCGACCCCTGCCAGTCGCCCTGGCCCGCGTCGCTGTCGCACCCGATCGCCAACAACCTCGACAATACCGAGGGCCTCGTGGTGATCGACATCGACGGCGACGGTCAGCTCGAGATAGTGGCCGGATCGAACATCTTCGATCCCCCCGCCATCCCCGGCAAGATTTGGGGCCGCCGCCAGATCGCCTCGGGCTACGAGAAAACACGAGTGGCCGTCGGCGACATCGACGGCGATGGTCTGCTCGACGTCGTCCTCTCCGAAGGCGAGACAGATGTCGGCCGGCTCACCTGGTTCTCCCAGCGCGACTGGCAGCCGCGCGTTCTCCGCACCGACCTCTTCCACCCGCACAGCCTTGCACTCGCCGATTTTGACGGCGACGGCATGCTCGACATCTTCGTGGCCGAGATGGGCCTTGGCCGCAACCCCGACCCCGAGATGCTCATCTTCGTCAACCAGGGTCGCGGCTCCTTCGAGCAGATCGTCATCTCCCGCGGCGTCCCCACCCACGAAGCCAAGCTCGCCGACCTCAACGGCGATGGCAAACTCGACGTTGTCGGCAAGTCTTACGACCCCGAAAACCACGTGGATGTGTGGTGGAATGAGATGAGGTGAGGTGAACGCCTGCGGGGGTTTGGGCTCGGGGCTCGGGCCGTCCATTCAGTCCATTCAGTCCATACCGTCCATTTTTCCATTGCCTATTCCTCCGTTCTGGATTATAATAGCTCTGATTCAAGAACCGCATCGTCACAAGCTCTCAACCTGCCCGCCGCACGGCTTCGGCAGGCGGGACGGATTGGCTGCTCATCCCAAAAACCCTGTAGGAGGACACGTATGGCCAAAGAAATGAGAGTCGCGCTGATCGGGTACAAGTTCATGGGCAAGGCCCACAGCCACGCCTGGGCCGACGCCGGGAAGTTCTTTCCCCTCAAGGCAAAGATCGTGATGAAGGCGATCTGCGGCCGCAATGCCGAAGGTGTGAAAGCCGTTGCCGAAAACTGGGGCTGGGAAAGCACGGAAACCAGCGTCGACAAGCTCCTCCAGCGGGACGACATCGACGTGGTAGATATCGTCGTCCCGAACAACCTGCACTACGAAATGGTGATGAAGGTGGTGAAGGCGGGCAAGCACGTGTGCTGCGAGAAGCCGCTGGCGATGGACGTCGCCCAGGCGAAGGAGATGTTTGCCGCCGTCAAGAAGGCCGGCGTGCTGCACATGATCTGGCACAACTACCGCCGTGCACCCGCCCTGGCCCTCGCCAAGCGGATGATCAACGAAGGCCTCATCGGCAAGATCTACCACGTGCGGGCGGTCTACCTGCAGGACTGGATCATGGATCCGGACTTCCCGCTGGCGTGGCGGCTGCGCAAGGAAATCGCGGGTTCGGGAGCCCACGGCGACCTCAACGCGCACCTGATCGACGCCGCCCGCTACCTTGTGGGCGAGTTCGATACCGTCGCCGCCGGCTTCGAGACCTTCATCAAGGAACGCCCCATCGAGCTTGAAGGCGGCAGCCTCTTCGCCGGCAAGGTGAGCGCTCGCAAGGCCAAGGTGACCGTCGACGATGCCGTGATCGCACTCGCCCGCTTCAAGAACGGTGCACTGGGCACCTTCGAAGCCACCCGTTTCGCGATGGGCCGCAAGAACCACAACAAGATCGAGATCAACGGCTCCAAGGGCAGCATCGCATTCAACCTCGAGCGGATGAATGAGTTGGAGTACTTCAACGCCGACGATCCCGCCGACTTGCAGGGATTCCGCCTCATCCAGGCCACCGCGCCCAGCCATCCGTACATGGCCGCCTACTGGCCTCCCGCGCACATCATTGGCTACGAACACACATTCGTGAACGCCGCGGCCGACTTCACCAACGCCTGGGCCGAAGGCAAGCCCATCAAACCCGACTTCGAGGACGGCCTCCGCAACCAGGTAGTCCTCGAGGCCATGGCCGATGCCGCCAAGAAGAAAACCTGGGTCAAGGTGCCCGGAAAGGTGTAGGCGGGGAGGAAAAGACGCGTCGGCAACTGAAAAACCGGTGAACTGCGCAACTGAACAACTGAACAACAACTGACCAACTTACAGACCTGCAAGGAGTGCGAATATGAAACTCGGCGTGATGACCGCATTGTTCGGCCAGGACAGCTTGGACGACATGCTGAAGAAGTGCAAGGACGTGGGGCTGGACGCGGTGGAGATCTGCGCGGGCAACTACCCGGGCATGCCCCACATGCAGGCGGCAAACCTGCTGAAATCCGACAAGGCGGCCAGGGAGTTCAAGGAGAAGATCGCCAGCTACGGCCTGGAAATCAGCGGCCTCTCCTGCCACGGCAACCCGCTCCATCCCGACAAGAAGGTCGCGAAGGAGCACCACACCAACCACCGCAACGCCGTCAAGCTTGCCAAGAAGCTCGGCGTTGGGGTAGTCATCAACTTCTCCGGCTGCCCCGGGGACAGCGACGGTGCGAAGCACCCGAACTGGGTCACCTGCCCCTGGCCCGACGATTTCACCGAGGTCGTGCAGTGGCAGTGGGAGAAGAAGGTG
>DATKXP010000215.1:0-5155 GCA_035529015.1 Phycisphaerae bacterium
CGGTTCCAGGGCGGCGCGATCCCGGCCGACAAGAAGAACCCGAGCGGGTACACGGGCGGAAAGAACCAGAGAGTCCTCTGCCCCCAGAACGCCCTCTGGATGGAACTCGACGAGATCACCATCGCCGAGGCCCTCAAACCCGCCGGCTACACCTCCTGCCACATCGGCAAGTGGCACCTGGGGCCCGACGCCCAGTACCCCGACCGCCAGGGCTTCGACGTCAACATCGGCGGATGCGACTACGGACAGCCGCCGTCCTACTTCGACCCGTACAAGAACCCGCGGCAAGGGCAGATCCCCACCATCAAGCCGCGCAAAGAGGGCGAGTACCTGACCGACCGCGAGGCCGACGAGGCCGTCGGCTTTATCACGAAGCACAGCAAGCGACCGTTCTTCCTCTACATGGCCCACTACGCCGTCCACACGCCCATCCAGGCCAGGAAGGACCTCGTCGAAAAGTACAAGGCCAAGACGCCGACGAACCAGAAGAACCCCACCTACGCCGCCATGGTCCACAGCGTGGACGACGCCGTCGGCCGCATCATGGCTGCGCTGGAGGGGTGCGGCGTGGCCGAGAACACGCTCGTCATCTTCACGTCCGACAACGGCGGCCTCCTGGGCCCGACGAACAACGCCCCGCTTCGGTCCGGAAAGGGGTACCCCTACGAGGGCGGCATCCGCGAACCCCTCATCGTCCGCTGGCCGCGCGTCGTCAAGGCCGGCACCACCTGCGACGTGCCCGTCACGAGCGTCGATTATTTCCCCACCGTGTGCGAGGCCGCGGGCGCAGGCCTGCCGAAGGACCGGCCCATCGACGGCGAGAGCATCATGCCGCTCCTGAAGCAGACGGGGTCGCTTGAGCGCGACGCCATCTTCTGGCACTTCCCGCACTATCGTGGCGGCGTCGTGCCGTACAGCATCATCCGAGCCGGCGACTGGAAACTCATCAAACGCTACGACGCCAAGACCTACGAACTCTTCAACCTCAAGGACGACCTCTCCGAAACGACCGACCTCGCCGACCGCGAGGCCGACGTGGTGAAACGGCTCGACGCCCGCCTCGTCGCGCACCTCAAGGCCGCAAATGCCAAGATGCCCAAGCCGAACCCCGACTACCAGCCCAAGGGAAAACGCACGTGATGCGGCAGCGAGGAGGCTCCGGACTGGCCCGGCCGCCGGTCTTTCATGGTTGACAGGGCCGTTCCCTCGCAGCACAATCGCCCGGCGAGCGGATACGAGAACGAACAGGACCGGCCCATGTCCAACCTGCGAGACGAAATCCTGAAGCGCCTTGCCGACAACCGTGAGACGTTGCGCCGGCTCGGGGTGAGGCGATTGGCGCTCTTCGGCTCGGCGGTCCGTGACGACGCGGCCGAGGCGCGCGACCTCGACTTCCTGGTCGAGTTCGAGACCAAGACCTTCGACGCCTACATGGACCTGAAAGCCTTCCTCGAAGATCTGTTCGACCGGCCGGTGGACCTGGTGCTCCTGGACGCCCTCAAACCCGCCCTGCGGGAGGATATCCTCGAGGAGGCCGTCTATGCCCCGGCGCCCTGAGGTGTACCTGGAGGACATGCTGGCGGCCGCGCAGAAGGTCGAGCAGTACGTGGCAGGTCTGACCCGGGAGCAGTTGGCGGCGGACTCGAAGACGCTCGATGCCGTCGTGCGCAACCTCGAGGTCATCGGCGAGGCCGCCGGCCGGCCATCGCACAGGCCAGGCTTGCCTCGCCCGCGCCCAACCATTACGATACGCGTAAGATCATAGCCGCCCCGACAGGAATATGAATCCTGTCCACGTAATCCTCCCCGGAATCCCCTGGGCAGGTTGCTGTAACGGGGGCACGGCGCGCCGAATCGCCTTGACCCCGCCGGCCGGCTAGACTTGGGTCTCGCGCCCGCTGGGGTGCCAGGATGGGGGGAGGAAAGGACAGATATGCGCGTAGCCGTGCGTACCGGGCTGGCCGCCATATGCCTCGTGTTCCTCGCCGCCTTTGCCGTGCCTGCAGCCGAAGGTCCCGACGCTCGCGCCATGTTCGAGTCGCTCTACGGCAACGACGTGGACAAGGTCACGCGCACCCGCGACAAGGCGGACGACGTGGCCCTGGCGGCCCGGCTGCTGGAGACGGCCCGCGGCCAGGACGTCCGGCCGCCGCTGGCGGCCGTCCTGTGCGAGAAGGCCATCGACCTCGGCTCGACGCATCCCGACGGGTACGACACGGCCGTCGACGCCGCCGAGCTGACGATCGAAGTCGCGCCGGACACGGCCGCCAAGACGTACGAGCGCCTGCTGACCCTGCGCGAGCAGCAGCACCGTTCGGCCAAGGGGTTGGACAAGATCGGCGCGGCCGAGACCCTCATCGAGAGCCTCCTGGTAGCGGCCGATGCGCACCTTGAGGGCGGTGACGCGTCCGAAGCCACCGGCCTGATGCAGCGGGCGTCGCGGCTGGCCCGGGCCGTCCGGTCGGACCGCCAGGACGAGATCCAGGCCCGGATGGACCGCCTCGCGGAGCGCCTCCGGGCCGAGCGGCAGGTCGAGGCGTATGAGAAGAAACTCCAGGCCGCCCCCGACGACGCCGCTACACGCAACAGCCTCGTCCGCCTGTGTGTCGTGGAACTCGACGACCCGCAACGGGCAACCACCTTCCTGAACGACGGCTGCGCCGAGGACCTGAAGAAGTACGTTCTTGCTGCTGCCAAAGGCGTGGGGGCCGCGCCGGAACTGGCCTGCCTGGACCTCGCCGAGTGGTACCGCGGCCTGGCGGAAGAGGCCTCCGAGGCCGGCAAGCCTGCCGTCCTCCGCCGCGCCAAGGCGTACTACGAACGGTTCCTCGACCTCCACGAGGCCGACGACCTGGCGCGCAACCAGGCGACGCTCGCCCTCGAGAAGGTGGAGGCCGACCTGGCGAAACTCGCCGCCCTCACCGAGACCCGCGTCGTGGGGCCGGGCCGGTGGATCGACCTGCTGCCGCTCGTCAACATCCAGGAAGACCTCAACAAGAAGGACCAGAAGTGCCGCTGGCGCGACGACGGGCTGTGGGTCGAAGGGCACGACTTTGTCAAAGTGGCCATGCCCTGCATTCCCCAGGGCGATTACCAGGTGCGGGTCACCTTCATGCGCCCGGGGGGGACCGACATTTCGTCCGTCAGCGTCTACGTGCCGGTTGGATCGAAGCCGGTCGACGTCAGTTGGACCAACAAGGAGCACGCCGGCATAGGCAGTGTCAAGCCCAAGCCGGAGAAGGGTCAGCCTGGCCTCGTCCTGCCGAAGCAGGAGCATACGGCCGACATCACCATTCGCGTCCGCGGCAACCTGGGCGACATCACCGTCCTGTTCGACGGCAGGCCGCACCTGCACTGGCGGGGGCCCGTGACGGGCGTCTCGGGCTACTGGATTCTTCACGAGCCCAAGCGCGTCGGCTTCGGCGAGTCCTATGGCAACACTCTGCTCAAGCGTTACCGGCTCCGCATGCTCTCGGGCAAGGCGCTGCTGCTTCGGCCGTTGCGGAAAGAGGCCGGCAAAGGCCCGACGCCGGCCGCAGCGAAGGCCGCCGAGGCGGCCCGGACCGGACGGCCTCGCTCACCTGTGTCATCCAAACCCGATCCATAACGGACTTGCCATGAACCAGGCACGCCGCTGCGTGATGTCGCTCGTGTTTCTCTCCGTCGCCGGAGTCGCCGTCTGCCTTCTGGTCGCGGCCGCTGCGACCGTACACGCCGCCGCGGTCTACGTCGCGCCCGACGGCGACGACTCGCATGCCGGCACGCGCGGCCGGCCGTTTCGCACGGTCCAGAAAGCGCTCGACGGCGTTCGAGCCGGCGATACCGTCATCGTTCGCGAAGGCACGTACCGCGAGACGGCGCGGCTGAAGGCCTCCGGCACCGAGACGGCGCCTATCCACATCATGGCCATGCCCGGCGAGGTGGTCGTCCTCTCCGGCGCCGACCCGCTCGACCTGACGTGGGAGAAGACCACCGGCGCCATCTACCGCGCACGCACCGACAAACGCTTCCACCAACTCTTCCTCGATGGCCGCATGATGGTCGAGGCACGCTGGCCCAATCAACGGTTCCCCGACCAGGTGTGGGAGAAGGCCGTCTGGGCCGCCGCCGGCGAGGGTAGCCGATACGGCCTGATGGTGGATGCGGCGCTCGCCGAGGCGGGCATCGACTTCACCGGCGGCGTGGCCACGCTGAACGTCGGCTCGTTCCGGACGTACCGCCGGCTCGTCCGAAACCACGCCGCCGGCCGCGACCGTTTCGAGTACCGTAAGGAGATGGACGTCCACGTTCCGCCGAAACGGTACTGGGCGGGGTTCGACCGCTACTGGCTCCTGGGGCCGCTGGCGGCGCTCGACGCGCCCGGCGAATGGCACCTCGACCGCGACACCGGCGTCCTGCACCTGTGGACGCCCGCCGGCACGAGCCCGGCCGACGCGCGCGTCACCGTCAAGCAGCGCGACTATGCCGTCGAGGCCGAGAAGGTGGACCACCTGGTCCTGGCGGGGTTCCACTTCCTGGCCGCCACGTTCCGCCTCGAGAAGTGCGACCACTGCATCGTGCGCGACTGCCACCTGCGCTACCCGGCCTGGCCGGCGGGCCTGGAACCCCCGGCCGAGACGCTCATCCACGGCACGGGCAACGCCGTGCGCGATTCAAGCAGCGTCTTCGGCGACGGCTCCGCGGTCACGATGCGGGGCGAGGACAACACGCTTGAGAACTGCCTGTTCCATGACTTCGATTTCAACGCCCTGGAAGGCGGCCTGGCCGTCAACGCCTCCGCCTCCGCCGGGTCGCACCTGCGGCGCCTGACGGTGTTTGCCTTCGGCTCGTCCGAGGGGCTGAACCTGCCGCGACGCGGGACCGTCGAGGTCGCCTACAACTACGTTCACCACGGCGGCCTGTGCCAGAGCGACGGCGCCCTCATCCAGACCAGCGGCCTCCGCCTGGCCGGCACCGCCATCCATCACAACTGGGTCCACGACCACAACGCGTTCAACTGGGGCGGCAACGGCATCCGCGGCGACGACCTGACGCGCGACCTCCTGGTCCACCACAACGTGGTCTGGAACTGCCCCCAGAAGGGCATCGTCGTCAAGGGCGACCGCAACCGCGTCCATAACAACACGTGTTTCGGCAACCCGCTGATCGACCTGCT
>DATKXP010000216.1:0-18653 GCA_035529015.1 Phycisphaerae bacterium
GCGCGGCGAACCGGCGCGTCGCGACTGCAGGGGCACTGGATGTTATCGGGCCTTTTCTCATATCTTGCCGGTGCCCTTTCCACAGCGGAAGATTCTGCTGCTTGCCGGAAGGTCTTTCCGTTTGGGTTCAGGTTTGCGGCCGCGCCTGGTCCGCCCAGGCACAGGGTTTCAGGATTACAAACGCTTGTCTTTTATGGGGTTAGGCGATTGCCTTCCCGCGCAGAGGTTGAATGGCACGTTGTTTGCTCTCCGATGCCAGGAGGCAGGAGGTGCCTATGCAGGCTGGTCCGGTCACGCAACTCGCGGCAGTCCTGACGGACATGGGGGCACAAGCCCCCGGCGCGCCGTCCTGCCAGACCTGCGGTCCGAGACGTGCCGACGAGGCTCCTTCGCGGCCAGACGCGCCGCAGCAAGAGGTGTTTTCTCCTCATCATACGGCGGATCGGCGCCCGCGCGAGCCGGAGACCGCTGACACGCCCAAGATGCCCGCGCGGCGATCCGATCAACCCACATCGAATGGGGCCCAGCGTCGCCGTGCTGCCGCCCTGCGCGAAAACCGGCGCACGCCCACGCGGGGCGGCCGGACGCCGCCGCCGGCTGGTAATGCCACGACCTGGACACTTGCCGTCAAAGCAGCGCTTCAAGAGATGCAGGGGCGGTCGGCGACCACCACGGTCGTAGGGAGACAGCCTCTGGCGGCCGACGCCAGGGCCGGGACGGCCCACCCCTCGACGGGACGGCTGTTGCCGCCGACGCTTGCCCCACGCGCAGCGAGACGGATCATGGCAGCCGATGCAGCGGCCCCCCAAGCCCCCGCACCGACGCGCCCCGTGCTGTCGGCGACCCCGCCTGCGCTCGCGGAGAAACGACTGTTTGCGGGAAGTGCTGCGCGTCGTACCCCGGTTGCTCCCAATCCGACGGCGAAGGCGGAGCCTGCGGCTCCCCGGCAGGCATCGGCGCGCGGCAGTGTGGCCGGGCCGGCGCAGCCCGATCCGTCCATCAAGAAGGTCGTCAGCACGCTCATATCGCCGGCCACAGCGATGCCGACCAAGGCCGCATCGCAGGCGGCGAATTCGTCCCACCTCGTAGGCGCTCACAGCGAGACCGGAAAGCCTGCTCCGAAAACCGGCCAGGTTGGCCGGGGTGTGCCGGACGCGGGACGGGCCGTCGCAGCGTTTCGGGAGGCCACGGCGGCTGTGACGCATCAACCGAAGACCTCGCGCGGCAAGCCGGCGTTTTCGGTTGAACGGGTCGGCAGCAAGGTCGTGGTGAGCCGTGGCAAGGGACAGACCCCTGCGACGGACGCGGCCGGCGTACCTGTCCCGGCCGCGGTTGCCGAGAGAAGCGGCCCCGCCCCGGGGCGGGCCGGCTTCGCTCACCCGCCGCAGCCCCCCGCCCCCGGCGCCGTTGCGGACCAGGTGGCGGAATCGATCCGGGTGTCAGGGGCGCCGACGGGCCGGCAGATCGTCGTCCAGTTGCAGCCGCCCGACCTTGGGCGCGTCCGCATCATCTTCCGCAGCGAGGGTGATGCCGTCCGCGGCGTCGTCCGGGTCGATAACCCTGAGACGCTTTCCAGGCTGGAGCGCGAAGCCGCCCCGCTCATGGAGCGGCTCCAGGCGAGCGGCATCGAGGTGCGGCGGCTCGACGTCATGCTGAACGATTCCCACGACGGTGACACGACGCAGAACCCGGCGTTCCGCGGAGGGCAGGACCGCCAGAACGGATGGGTCGGCGACAACCCCTCCGGCAGCCTTTCAGGCGATGCGTTGGCCGACGCCGGCCAGACGACGGCCGAATCGACGACGGCGGCCCCGGACGCCGGCATCGGCGGCGGGGCCATCAACGTTCGGATCTAGGAGACGGTCATGGCAGCCATCTCGGGCATTGAGACATACAGCAGCGAACTGAAACTGGATTACATGAAGTTGCTGGTGACGCAACTCCAGAACCAGGATCCGCTGGAGCCCATGGACAATGCCGAGATGACCTCGCAACTGGCGCTGATCTCGCAACTGGAGCAACTCGAGGGGATCAACGCGACGTTCACCGAGGCCCTGGCGGCCGCCCAGGGCCGGTATGCCGCCGGCCTGATCGGGAAGGACGTGACGTTCATCTCCGCCGATGAGACCGTTGCCGCCCACGGCCGCGTGGACGGTGTGGAGGTCATCGACGGGGCATTCTACCTGCAAATCGGCGATCAGTTGGTCGCTTTGGACGCTATCCGGGGAATCGGGGAATAGGTCGGCCGTAGAGGAGAGAAACCATGAGCAGCGCACTAATGAGTGGTGTGACGGGCCTGCGGGCGCACGAGACGATGCTGGATGTGGCCGGCAACAACCTGGCCAACCTCAATACCTACGGGTACAAGGCGGGCCGCGTCGGGTTTGCGGAACAGTTGGCGCAGACCCTCAGGGAAGCCACCCAGCCGACCTCGGCGCTGGGCGGGACGAATCCCCAGCAGATCGGGTCCGGCGTGACGGTGGGCAGCATCGACCGCAACATGGCGCAGGGAACCCTTGTCAACACGGGTGGGCCGCTCGACCTGGCCATGGACGGCAAGGGGTTCTTCGTCGTGCACGACGGCAAGCAGGAGGTCTACACGCGGGTCGGGCATTTCGCGATCGACGCGGACTACAACCTTGTGGACCCCAGCACGGGCTATCGCGTCCAGCGGATCGGCAGCGCCGGTGTGGCCGAGGGGTTCCAGAGCGTCGGGTCCGACGACATCCGCATTCCGTACGACGTGGCCCTCCCGGCCAAGGCCACCAACCTCATCTCGTATTCCGGGAACCTGAGCGCCGACGCCAACGCCCCCACTCGGGCGATGATGACCAGTGGTATTCAGTACAAGGTGTCGGGGGCCATCGCTGGCAGCACGACGGCGCTGGCGGCCCTGGACCAGACGAGCGGCCTGGCGGCCGGCGATACCATCACGATCTCCGGAGCCGATGTCGACGGCACCCCCGTCAATACCAACTGGGTGTTGGCCGGCGGCGAGACCTTGGGGGACCTCGTCGCGCAGATCTCGGGCGCCTTCACCGGCGCGACGGCCGTCCTGGACGGTGGCGAGATTCAACTGCAAGACGACGGCCTCGGAGGCTACAGCCGGACCGACCTGCTCCTGGCGTACACGCCTTCCGGCGCGGGGACCTTTGAACTGCCGGGCCACTTCGAGATGCTCGATGCCGGGGGCAACGAGAGCAGAACCGCCACGATCGAGGTCTTCGACACCTACGGCAAGAGTTACGTGCTCTCCGTCGCGTTCGTCCGGACCGATACACCCAACACGTGGGACGCCGTCGTGATGGGCGTGTCGGGGGGAACGGCGGCGATTGACGACCGGCGTATCACGGGCATCTCCTTCAACCAGGACGGCAGTTACGGGGGAACGACGGACACGCCGACTTTCACGGTTCGCTACGGCGGGCCGGCCGATTCCCCGGCCACGTTGAATCTGGAACTCGGCACGACCGGCCAATACGACGGCCTGAGCCAGTTCGGCGGCTCCTCGACGGTGGCGGCGGCCACTCAGGACGGGTACGAGGCCGGCTACCTGTCCAGCCTTTCGGTCAGCCGTGAAGGCGACATCATGGGCATGTTCACCAACGGTGTCCGGCGCACGATTGCCTCCATCAAGGTCGGCACGTTCCAGAACCCTGCGGGTCTCTTGGCCATCGGTGACAGCTACTACCAGTCGTCGTCGAACTCGGGCGATGCCATTCCGACCCGCGCGCTGGCGGGCGGCGCAGGCGCCGTCACGGGCGGGTCGCTCGAACGGTCGAACGTCGAGGTCGCCCAGGAGTTCGTCAACCTGATCGAGGCACAGAACGGGTTTCAGGCCAATGCGAGGACCATCAAGGTCACCAACGACATGCTGAGGGAACTCTCGAATCTGATCCGCTAGACAAGGGATTGACCGTATGGGCACGGCCACCGGCTACGGGATGATCGCGGCGGCGCTTAGCGCCGCCGAACGCTGGGGGGCCGCACGGGATTGGTACTACCGGCCCCTCATGACTTGGACGGTCTGGGCGCCGGCCGCCGTATGCATCGGATTAACGCTGACGGCCATCTGCGTCTACCGGATGCGGGTCACACGCAAGGCCATGGTGAGGGCGTTCCGGAAGGCGGCCGACCGGTTCGAACTGACGCCGAACGAGCGCGTCGTGCTGGAGCATATCGCCCGGTTGGCCGACCTGAAACGCTTCAGCAACATCTTCACCATGGAAACGGCCTTCGAGAGGGGCGTCAGCCTGCTCGGCCAGAGTCAGGCCGTTGCGGAAATGCCCGAAGAGGCCGCCCGGCGCATGTCCGAGGTCATCGAATCGCTCCGCGTCAAACTCGGAATGGAGTCCACGCCGTACGACGATGGCGGCTCCGAACCGTTGGTTTACCTGGCGCAGGGCGACGGCGTGACGTTTGTCCATCGCGACAACGCCTCCGCCGTCGAGGCGACCGTGACCCGTATCGACCGGCGCGACGTCACCCTTCAGTTCGCCGACGAGGTGCCGCTGCGGATCGGGCAGGCGTGCATGATCCATCGTGTCTGCGACGGCCAGCAGTGGGAGTACAACGTCTCGATCGCCGAATCCGGAGAGGGCTTTGCGGTGGCCCGGCTCATCGGCAAGCCGCGCAAGCGAAACCTGCGGCGTTTTATGCGCGTGCCGACGCGACAAGCCGCATACGCCGCCGCCTTCCCTTTCATCCGTGTCAACGCATCCGACGAGACGCCTCAGTTTGTCGCCGGGGCGCTCACGGAGATCGGCGGGCCGGGCCTGCGGCTGGACGTGCCCTTGACGGTCGAGGCCGGGGACCGCGTGCTCGCGGTCCTCAAGATGAGCGGCGGTAAGACGATCCAAGGCACCGGGGTGGTCCGGCGCGTCCTTGCCAGTCACGACGAGATCCGGGTGATTGGCGTCGAACTGGTTGGTCTGAGCGAACCCGAGATCGCCGAATTGCAGAAAGAAACGAACGCGGCTGCACGCCGCAACGACGCGGCCGGAGCCAGACAGGTCCTCACGGCGTCAGGAACGGATTGATGAAAATGGATGCGACGACCACCGACATCGCCGCGGCCCTCTCGGCGCTGACGCATCAGTACGAGACGATCGCGCACAATCTGGCCAACGCCAATACGGTGGGTTTCAAACGACGCCTCAGCGTCTTCGCACTGCAGGATGGTTTGACCGGCGGCGCGCCGGCATCGCCGACGGCCGCAACCCAGGCAGCGGTCGGGATTGCCGGTAACGACGCCGTGGACTTCTCGCAGGGACGCCTTGTCCACACGGGCCGGTCTCTGGACGTGGCCCTGCACGGCAAAGGCTTCTTCGTCCTGGAAACCGACCGGGGCGACCGGTACACGCGAAACGGGATCTTCCGGACCAACGCGCAGGGGCAACTGGTGGACGCCCAGGGCCGCACCGTGGCGGGCCAGGGCGGTCCGCTGACCATCCCGCCGACCGTCTCGCCCATGCAGGTCGAGATCGCCGAAGACGGCCGCATCCTTGCCGCCGGCGCCGAGATCGGACAGTTCCGGGTTGTGGAGTTCGAGGACCCGAAGGCGCTGACGCCCGTCGGTGAGAATGTCTTCGAGGCGCCGGCGGGCGCGCGGCCCGACCCCGCCGCCGATACGACCGTTCAGCAAGGGTTCCAGGAGGGATCGAACGTCAAGGCGGTCCACGAACTGGTGGCCTTGATCCAGGTGGCTCGGACGTACGAAGCCAACGTGAAGATCGTTCAAGCGGCCAGCGACCGCGGCAAGGAGTTGATCCGCGTCGCGATGGCCTAGACGGCAAGGAGGACCCGATGCTCAGGGCATTTTCGACCGCCGCAACCGGCATGACCGCCCAACAGATGATCGTCGATACGATCGCCAATAACCTGGCCAACATGAACACCGCCGGGTTCAAGAGGTCGATGATCGACTTTCAGGACCTGGTGTACCTGAAACTCCAGGAACCGGGCCGCGAAGTCGCTTCCGGCGTCGAGGCGCCGAGCGGCTTCGAACTGGGGTCCGGCGTCCGGCCCGCCTCGACCCTGAAGGTCTTTACGCAGGGCGAACTCGAGAACACCGGCCGCGACCTCGACGTCGCCATTCAAGGCGACGGGTTCTTCAAGATCCGCCTCCCCAGCGGCGACGAGCGCTATACCCGCGACGGGTCGTTCCGTGTCAACGCCGACGGCGAACTCGTGACCGCAAGCGGCTACGCCGTTGAGCCGGGTATCACCATCCCGGCCGACACCCGGTCCATCAGCATCGGCGCCGACGGCACCGTGAGCGCCTTCACGGGTTCCGACAACACGGCCACGTCGCTGGGCCAGATCACCATGGTGCGTTTTCCGAACGCCTAGGGCCTGACGTCCGAGGGCGGCAACCTGCTCGCCGAGACGCCGGCCAGCGGCACGGCCACCGAGGGCACACCCGGCGAAGACGGGTTCGGAAGCATCCAGCAGGGATTCATCGAACGGTCGAACGTCCAGATGGTCTCGGAACTGGTGAACCTCATCACCGCCCAGCGGGCTTACGAGATCAACTCCCGTGCCATCCGGGCCGGCGATGAGATGCTCAACACCGCGAACCAGTTGATCCGTTAGGAGCCACCATGAACGTGTTGCGACCCCTGCTGGCGGCGCTCGTTCTTGCGGCGGCTTCGGGCGCCGCCGCCTGTGACCCGGATGCACCGACCCTGCAGGTCCACCTGCCGCGATCCGTCAGCGTGGACGGCGAACGCCTCTCTCTCGGCATGATCTCCGTCGTGCAGGCCGGCGATGACGCCGTGGCCGGCAAAGTGGCCGCCATCGCCATGGGCCGCGCGCCCTGGGCCAAGGAGAGGCTCGCCATCAACCGCACCACCATCCTGGGCCGGCTGGCTGCCAACGGCTTGTCGCGCGGCGAGGTCCACTTCTCGGGCGCCGAACAGGTCGTGGTTACCCGCAACGAACAGGCCATCTCCCCGGATCGCATCGTCAAGGCCGCCGAGGCCTTCCTCGATAAGACCCGTCCGGCCCCCACCCACTCGTGCTGGCGGCTGGTTCGGCGCCCGACGGGTG
This sequence comes from Phycisphaerae bacterium, assembly GCA_035529015.1. Classification (GTDB taxonomy): domain Bacteria; phylum Planctomycetota; class Phycisphaerae; order FEN-1346; family FEN-1346; genus JAUVZF01. Next base: position 7,051 of record DATKXP010000216.1, read on the forward strand.
TGTCTGTCCCGGCCGGCAGCCGCATCACGCTCGAACCACGGATGGTAGAGCACGGCGTCCACCGGGAGGCCCGGCTCGAGGTGGCGGCCACGTCGGGCGACAAGACGCTGGCTGCCTCGACCGTCCTTTTCCGCCTGGGGTACCGTCAGCGGCAACTCGTGGCGGCGCGGGATATTCTCGAAGGCGCCGTCATTACGCCCGAGAACACGGAACTCCGCACCGTGACCGGCGACGCCCCGGAGCCCGCGGACTGGGCGGCGTCTTACGGACAACGGGCCGCCCGGATGATCCCCGCGGGCACGGTCGTGCTGACGGGCCTGGTCCGGCCTGCGAAGGCCGACGTCCTCGTCCGCCGCAACGACAGCGTTGTCATGCGGATCACCGGCACGCTGTTCCAGATCACCGCCCTCGGGCAGGCCCTGGAGAACGGCGGGGAAGGCGATCTCATCAAGGTCCGCAATGCGGACTCCAAACGCGTCGTGGTGGCCAGGGTCATCCACGACGGAACCGTCCAGCCAATCTGTGGCGAAAGGTAGCGGCATGAAACGCGTCGGAATGCTTGCGATCACGGGGCTGCTCGTTGTGGCGTCGGTTGCCGCCGGCGCCCGCGCCGGCTCCATATGGGCCAAGGCCAAAGGCAGGACCGGCAGACTCGTCGTCCACATCTATGAGGACGACAAGGCCTTCCGCGTCGGCGACATCCTGACCATCATCATCAACGAGCACAGCGTCATCGAGAACGAGACCAGCCGCGAGGTGGACAAGGCCTCGAACCGAACCGCCACCATGAACGGTACGATCAACCTGCGCGACGTCGGGTCGTGGTACGGCAACCGGAACTCGAACTTCCGTCTCCCGGACGTGGCCGCCACCTCCACCGGCACGAGCGACTTCGCGGGCAACGCCGACTACGAGACCGACCGTCTCATCACCGACCGCATCACCGTGGTGGTCCGCGACGTTCTGCCGAACGGCAACCTGGTCGTCATCGGCACGCGGCACCGTAACGCGGACGGCGACGACCAGGTCATCGAGATCGGCGGTGTGGTCCGGCCGAGCGACATCACCTTTGCCAACACGGTCATGAGCGATCAGGTGGCCGACTTCCGAATGGTCGTCAGGGTCCAAGGGCCCGAACAACGCTGGACCAAGCCCGGCTGGCTCGGGCGCATCCTGAACTGGCTGAGTCCGTGGTAAGCCTCGGCCGGACTCGGAAGGAGTGAGCATGCATCGTCTGGCGGCGCTTCTGGGTGTGCTCGTCGTGGTGGCGGTTACCCCTGCCGCCCTGGCCGAACGCATCAAGGACATCACAGACATCCAGGGCGTGCGCTCGAACCCGCTCCAGGGCATGGGCCTGGTGGTCGGCCTGAGCGGCACCGGCGACGGGGCGGCCGTCACGACCCGCGTCCTGGCGAACCTGCTTCGACGGTTCGAAGGGCTGAACGTGGTCCCGGGCGACCTGGTCGGCGACAACGTGGCCGTGGTCATGGTTCGGGCCGAGTTGCCGCCCTTCGCGCGGCGCGGCCAGAAGATCGACGTCGACGTCTCGGCCATCGGCGACGCCGAGAGCCTTCAGGGCGGCACGCTCCTGATGACGCCCCTGCGGGGGGCCGACGGCGAGGTCTACGCCATCGCCCACGGACCGCTCATCATCGGCGGCTTCTCGGCAAGCGGCGAGCGAAGTGCCATCTCGCAGAACCATACCACCGTCGGCCGCATACCACGCGGGGCCGACGTCGAACGCGAGGAAATTGCCACCTTCGTCGAGGACGGAACGGTCACGTTCAACCTCAGGAACCCCGACTTCTCGACCGCCGAGGCCGTTCGCGCCGCCATCCATGCCGTCTTCGCCGATGCCGCCGAGACCCTCGACGCCGGGACCGTCCGCGTCCGCGTGCCGCTGGCCCTGCCCCGAAGCCAGGTCGCCTCGTTCCTGGACCGCATCGGCCAGTTGACGGCCCAGGTCGATATGCCGGCACTGGTGGTCATCAACGAGCGGACGGGAACCATCGTCGTCGGCGAGAACGTCGGTATCTCGACCGTCGCCATCTCGCACGGCAACCTCTCGATCATCACCCAGGAGAAGGAGGCCTACAGCCAGCCGCTGCCCTTCTCGCGGACCGGCACGACCGAGCGAATCCGCCAGACCGACATCACGGCCGTTGAGGAAGAGGGCACCTTGCACGTGGTCGAACGCAAGGTCTCGGTCCAGGAACTGGCCAGGGCCCTCAACGCCATGGGCCTGACGCCGCGCGACCTGATCTCGATCTTCCAGGCCCTGCGACAGGCGGGCGCCCTTCAGGCGGAACTCAAGGTGATCTAGGAGGAGCGGCTTGAACGCTCTGGACCTCCCGACGAACCTGATCCTCCCGGCCGACCCGCTGGGCGCGGCAGCCCCGCTCCAGCGCATGATCCAGGCGGGCGCCGACGCCACCAAGGCCGAGAAGGTTGCCAAGGACTTCGAGGCCATTCTGCTTCACCGCCTGATGGAGGAGATGCGCCGGACGATCCCGAAGTCCGGCCTCCTTGAGACGGGTATCTCGCGACAGATCGACGGCCTGTTCTGGTTCTACCTGGCCCAGGAGGTTGCCCAGAAGGGCGGTATCGGGCTCTGGAACGATCTGTCCCGAACGGGCCTTGCCGGGCAGACGGCGCCTGTGAAGCCCGTTTCGGGGCCGAACGCATGACGACCGCTACGGCACAACCCGAAAGCCTCGTCGAAGAACTGCTTGCCGTCCTGGACGAGACGATTGACCTGCAGCAGGAGGCCCTGGCTCAACTGCGGGCGCTGTCCGAGGCCATCCTGGTTCGCGACGACGCGGCGCTCGGGCAACAGATGGACGACCTCGACCGCACGGCGCCCCGTTTCGAGTCGGTCGCACGCAGACGAAACGCCGTACGGTCGCGGCTGGCGCAGGCCCTGGCCTGCCCGGTCCGCCAGATGACACTGGGTCGGTTGGCGCAGCAGGTTCCCGAGCCGCAGGCCGGCGCTATCCGTCTGCGGCGCGAGCGGCTTCTCGACCTGGCCGAGGCCGTCCGGCGGCAGCACCTCGAGACGGCCGTCCTGGCCGCCGAGGTGGCTCGCGCCAGCCGATCGCTCCTGCAGGGTCTTCTGCCGGGCGGGGGTGAGGCACGAACCTATCGAACCGATGGCACGGCCGTGTGGCAGCCCGGCCACGGCCTGCTGGATGCGAGGCGGTAAACGATGTCGGACTTCGATGTGGGACGGGCCGGCTTGAGAGTCGCCCGACAGGCGATCCAGATCATCGGGAACAACATCGCCAACGCCTCGACCGAGGGCTACCATCGGCAGGAGGCGGTCATCACACCCCTCCAGGGGGATTCCGCCTCGAACATCCGCATTGGGGGCGGTGCCGAGGTCAGCGACATCCGCCGCATGATCGACGTGCTTCTGGAACGGGAGATCCGCCGTCAGAGACCCGAACTTGGACAGGTCGACCAGGAACTGGTCACCCTCCAGTCGCTTGAGAGCATGCTCGGCATCCTGACAACCGAAGGCCTGTGTGGTGCCCTGAACGAGTTCTTCGGGGCGCTCGGCGAGTTGGCCTCGCAGCCCGATAGCCCTGCTTTTCGCGATCACGTGGTCTGGGCGGCCGATGCCCTCGCGACCCAGTTCCGTGCGCTCGGCGCCACCATCAGCAGCCTGAAAGACAACGCGGTCCTCGAAGCCCGCAGCCTGGCCGAAGAGGTCAATCGTCGGGCTCGACAGATCGCCGATGCCAACCAGGTTGCCGAGACCCTTTGGGTGCGCGGCGGCTCGGACGCCAATCTCGCGGACTTGAGGGATCAGGCCGCAGCCGAACTGGCCGAACTGGCCGACGCCCGGGTCCACGTCGAGCAGAGCGGATCCTACAGCGTCTACGTCTGGGGCATGCCCGTTGTGCTCGGGGGACGCGCGACCGAGATCGACGTGGACTACGTCGATGAACAGGCCATCGGCATCTCGGTCAAGGGTGCCCTCCACTACGACACGACGGCCCGCGGCGGCCGGTTGGGAGCGATGCTCGCCCTGCGCAACGACCTGCTCCCGCGCGTCGGGCTGGACATCGATACGCTGGCTCGTGAGATCATCCAGGGGATCAACCGCGAGCACGTTCAGGGTGTCGGGACAGCCGGCTCGTTTGCCGAACTCTTCGGCTGGCCTCTCGGCGACTCGCCGCTCGGCGAGTGGACCGCGCCGGTGACCGCCGGCGACGTCCACCTGCGCGTCATCAACACGGCCACCGGCGAGGTTACCCTCCGCACCGTGACGATCACCGACCCCGCCACCGAAACCGCCTCGGACATCGCCGACCTGCTGGATGCCGTGCCGAACCTTTCATCGAGCGTCGCCGACTCGCGGCTGCGGATCCAGGCGGACACGGGGTTTGCCTTCGATTTCCTGCCGGCGCTGGCACCGGCCCCCGCCTCCAGCACGCTCGCAGGGACGGCCGAGCCGACCGTTTCCGGCGCGTACACCGGCGCCGAAAACCAGACCTACACCTGCACGGTCGTCGGCACCGGCGCGGTGGGCGTGACGGGGGGCCTGTCGATCGACGTCCGAAACGGCGGCGGCGAACTGGTCCGTACCTTGAACGTCGGGTTGGGATACGCCGCCGCCGACCTTCTGGAAGCCGACTCCGGCATCCACTTGGCACTGAGCGTGGGGACCTTGAACGACGGCGAGGAGTTCACCATCGACGCCCTCGCGATTACCGACCCGACGGGGTTCCTGGCGGCGGCGGGGATCAACACGTTCTTCTCGGGCGATTCGGCCGGCACGATAGGCGTCGTGGAACGGTTGCGCGAGGCGTCGTCGCACCTGGCGACCACCCTCGGCACCGACGGCATCGACAACCTGAACGTTCTTGCCATGTCCGCCGTGGGCGAGGCGCCCATCGCCGACCTCGGCGGGAACAAGCCCGGCGATGCCTTTCGCGGCATCGTCTCGACGGTCGGCCAGTGGGTGGCCATCCGCCGCGCACGCCGCGACGGCATCGAGAGCGTCCTGCGCGAACTCGGCAGCCAGCGCGACGACCTCAGTGGCGTGGACATCAACGAGGAGGCCGCCAGGCTCCTGCTCTTCGAGCAGATGTTCCAGGCCATGGCGAGATACCTGGCGGCCGTTGACCAGTCGTACCAGCACCTGATGGACATCATCTAGACGCCGGCCGGGCGACAGGCCTGACTGGCCGGCGGGATGAGAGGCCAAGATGAGCGGATGGGGAACCATTTTCAGCACCACCCAGGCGATGCTCCGGCAACACGCCGAGCAGTTGGCCCAACTCCAGGAAACCGTCGCATCGGGGGCGCGTCTGCGCCGGGCTTCCGACGCCCCCGTCGATGCCTTCCGCCTGCTTGGCCTGCGGACCGAGAGCCGCTCGCTCCAGACCTACGGCGACAACCTCACTCGCGTCAGCGATTCGCTCAACGTGACCTCGAGCGTGCTCTCGAAGATGTCGGAGACGCTTACGCGCGTTCGTGAACTGGTGACACAGGGTGTCAGCGGCACGTATTCGGCCGCGAACCGCAAGACCATTGCCGACGAGATCAACTCGCTGCTCGAACAACTGGTGTCGCTGGCCAACACCAAGCACGGCGGCCAGCGGCTGTTTGGCGGAAGCCACACCGGCTCGGCGCCCTACACGACGGAGTACGAGAACGGCCGCATCGTCCGCGTCACGTACGAAGGCAGCCGCCAGGCCGTCATGGTCCCGGTCGCGCCGGGCGTTGAGTACTCCGGCGTGCTGGTCGGTGACGATATCTTCGGGGGCGACAGCCGGCGGGCCCCGCAGTTCTTCGGCAACACGGGCGCCGCCGGCGGTGTCGGCACGAGCAGCGTTACCAACGACGTGTGGCTCACCGTCAGCCACGAGTCTACGACGTACCTCGGCGCCAGCGGCATGGCGCCGGGAACCAGTTCCGCAGCGGCCGATACCATCCTTGGCGACAACCACACCCTGACCATCGACGCCCCGAACAAGACGCTTCGCCTCGATGGCGGCCCCGAGGTCACCTTCTCGGGCGGCGAGACCAACCTGGTCGTCGCTAATAACGGCGGCGACGTCGCCTACGTGGACGTGACCGCGCTCGGCGGCGCCTTCGTCGGCACGGTGGGTATCCAGACGACCGGCAGCCTCTCGATCGACGACGGCGCAAGCCAGACGGCCACCGACTTCACCAATGCGAACCTGGCCGTCACCGACTCGGTCACCGGGCGGGTGCTTTACGTCGATGGCACCGGCATCGAACGGTCCGGCCTGGAGCCCGTCCGTACCCCAGGCACGTACGACATGTTCGGCGCCCTTGTGACGGTCCGCGATCTGATGCTCAATACCCGAAACATGTCCGAGAGCAAGCAACTGGCCCTTCTTGGTGAAATGGTTGACTCCGTAACCGAAGTGACCCAGGGGCTGACGGTGGCCGAGATGTCGGTCGGCGCACGAATTGGCGTACTGGCCACCCTTGGCGAGAACCTCGACAACATTCAGACCTATACCGACGATCAGGCCGCTTCCCTTGAGGACGCCGACATCGTCCAGGTAGTCACCGAACTGGCCCGCCGCCAGATGCTGTACGAGGTGACGTTGGCATCGGCGTCGAAACTGCTGCAATTGTCGCTGTTTGACTACATCTAACGCGAGGATGAGGAGCCTTGCGAATTGGCACGCCGCGTTGGAAAGCATTTGTACGATCCGCGCGTACGATATTTGTGCAAAGAGCACGGCTTCTTTGTGCCACGTCGAACGCAGTGCGGTTCGCTCATGTGCCGTTTCCACTCGTGACGGTCTGCCGGCCGCCGCCAAGCCCGCAGACGCTGGGGACGGTCCTCGATGGCTGCCACGTCCGCGTCCGCCGGGTCACCGAACACGTCGCTGTGGAGGGCTTGGCCGACTCCGTGGCACAGGATTTGCACGAACCCGATGCGCCGCCCATAGCGCGCATGCGTCTGGCCACCGGTCTCGTGTTCCGCGCGACCGTGCCGCCGTCGGCGCGCTGCTGCTGGAAGCCGGGATCCACCGGCGAGGCGACCGGCTCCGCGAGGCCGTCGGCCTGCTGGAACGAGCAAGGCTTATCCTCAGGCGGTGAAAGGGGTTGACGTGCAACTGACGACCGAAAACTTTGTGATCGAGGAGGGCCTCGACCAGCGCTACGAGGTCCTCAAGGAACTCGGCGACTGCCACGCCTCGCTGGGCAACTACGACCGGGCACGCCACTGCTACGAGGTAGCGGCCGTGCTCGCGCCCGAGAAGGCGGGGCCGGCTGTCGGTCTCGGTGTTGTCGCCATCCAGACCGGCCGCCTCGACGTGGCCGAGCGGGCGTTCCGTCGCGCCATCGAGATCGAGCCCGACTGCGCCGAGGCCCACGGCGGCCTGGCCATGGTCTACCAGCACCGCCGGGACTACGCCAGGGCCTTCGACATGTATCTGGCGTGCCTTGACAAGGACGCCGATAACCTCGTCGCACTGCTCGGCCTGTTCCAGACATCGTGCCAGATGGGGTCGTTCGCCAAGGTCATTCATTACCTGACCGTCTACCTCGACCGGCACCCGGGCGACGTGTCGGTCCTGTTCTGTCTGGCGACGCTGTACGCCCGCGACAAACGGTATCACGAGTCAACCGAGGCACTGCGGACGATCCTTGCTCTGGAGCCGGACAACGCCGAGGCCGCCGGCCTTCTCGACGACGTCCGCCGCAAGCAGGCCGAAACCGGCGCGGAGGTGAGAAAGGCGTGACTCATGCCGCAAACGGCAGGGCAACCGGCGCCGCTGCGACGCCACCAGGCGACGGGGCGGACCCCTTTGCGGGTCTGGTGCGCGCGCTGGCCGACCAACTCGACGCGGCCCGGTGCGGCCGTCTCGACCGGGTCATCGAATCGATCGAACGGGCCGACGCACTCATCGAGCAGGCACGGGCGGAGGGGCACGCAGCATCCCCGGCCCGCCGCCGCGAGGTGCGGCGCCTGCACGATCAGGTGCGGCTCTGTCTGGTCCAGCAGCACGATGAACTCATGCGCCGCCGCAAGAAACTCGCGCGGGGCAAGGGCACGCTCCGCACCTATCGCGAGGCCGGCGGCGCCGGCTAATCCTACAACGCTACAAAGGCATTTCGCGCGGTGAGTGCGCAGGGGCGTAGCATGCTACGCCCCTACAGGCGCGGTGGGTCTGGAGACCCACCGCGCGAAATGTAACAGGCGCGCTTTTAGCCGCGACCCGAAGGGGAGCGCGTTGGGCAATCCTGCTCACCGCGCTGCCACTTGCCTGGATCGGCGGGAAGTTGGCGAAGTAGCACTACGACGAAACGGGAGTGATCAGGAGTCCGTCGCCGTGCGGCGTGGCGCACGTTTCGATGCGGAAGAAGTGAGTCCGGCCGTCGAGGCGCGCCTCAAGGATAGGCGGCCCGCCGCTGGTTTCCGACACGCGGGCCAGCGCCCGAAACTGCGCCACGAGCAAGGGTCCCAGCCCCGTCGGCAGTCGCGAGGCGAAGTTCGGCTTCTCACGCCAGCGGCCGCCGATGCAGAGTCTGAGCGTCAGCGTGTTCGGCCGCGGCTCCAGCGAGATCGTTTCCGCCCCGCGCCCGACGGCATCTTTGAGGATGGCCTCGGCCAGCCGGGTGGGCACGTTCACGGCGGCTTCGGGCACCTCGTCCGGTTCCGGCCCCGGCGTGCCATCCTCTTCGAGGACGGCGCTGAGCACGTTCCCCAGGTCGATGCCGCGGTCCTTCAGGAAGCGGACCAGCCCGTGCTCCGACACGCGGACCTCACCGGCAAACTGCTCGGCCGGAAGCGCGCCGGATTGAATCCACTGCCGGACGTCGCCCGGCGAGGCGCCGAGCAGGTCGGCCGTCTGCTGGATGCTGTAGAGCCGCTCCACCATCGGTGCGCCTCGAGCGCAAGAGATGATCCGGCCAAGGTTCACCGTATTCTGGCGCGCCGACCCGGGGACGTCAAATGCATATTGGCCGACGGTGCTTGAAGTGGCGTGGCAACGATTTCTGGCACGCTTGCAACTTGGCGGCAGGGCCCCGCTCGCTCACGCTCGCGGCCAGTCAGGCACACGAACCAGCCGCGCGAGGTCAGTAAGCGGCTGGCCCAGCCAGAAATCGTTGCCCCACCCCGTGGATGTAGCGCTGGGGTTTACCCCCAGCGCGTTTCAGCGGCCGGGGTTAGACACGGTAGCGGTTTCTCTTGTCAGCGGCTCCGGCAGGCGTAAAGTAGGTGACGCCCTGCCGCCGTGCGGACAACGGTGCAAGGAGAGGGGAAGCCATGGCTCCACCGTCGGGCATGACACGCCGCGCCTTTCTCGCCCAGGCCGCCGCCGCTGCCGTGGCGGCCCCGCACGTCATCACGTCAACCGCCCTGGGCGCCGAAGGGCGGCCCGCCGCCTCCAACCGCATCACGATCGGCTTCATCGGACTGGGCGGCCAGGGCACCGGGCGGAACCTCCGGGGATTCCTCAGCCAGCCCGACTGCCAGGCCGTCGCCGCCTGCGACGTCGACAGGGACCACCGCTATCGCGGCGTCCAGATGGCCGAGCAGCACTACGCCCGCCAGAAAACCGCCGGCGAGTTCAAAGGCTGCGACCCGTACAACGATTGGCGCGACGTCGTCGCCCGGCCCGACATCGACGCCGTCTGCATCTCGACGCCCGACCACTGGCACGTGCCGATGTCGCTGGCGGCCGTCAGGGCCGGCAAGGACGTCATCTGCGAAAAGCCCACCCTCACCGTGCACGACGGCCGGGTGCTGGCCGACACGGTCGAGCGATACGGCGCGGTCTTCCAGACGGCCACCGAAGACCGCTCCATTGCGATCTACCACCGCCTGGCGGAATTGGTCCGCAACGGCCGCATCGGCCGGCTCCAACGGATCAAGGTCACGCTTCCGGCCGGGCCGGGCAACCCGGGCGACCCGACGCCGCGGCCCGTGCCCGACGGGTTCGACTACGACCTGTGGCTCGGCCCCGCCCCGTGGGTGCCGTATTGTCCCGGACGCATCCACTGGAACTTCCGCTGGATCCGCGACTACTCGGGCGGCCAGATCACCGACTGGGGCGCTCACCTGCTGGACACCGCCCAGTGGGCCAACGACGCCGAGCGGATCGGCCCCGTCGCCGTCGAGGGCACGGGCAGACGCCACCCCACCGGCCTCTACGACACGTACCACGAGTACCACGTGAAGTGCACCTACGCGAGCGGCGTGGAACTGTTCATCGACAGCGGCGGCACGGGCATCCGGTTCGAGGGGACCGACGGCTGGGTCGGCAGCGCGAGTTGGTGCCGGCCCATCGAGGCGAGTTCCGACGAGATCCTCAAGACGGTGATCGGCCCCGGCGAGATTCGCCTGTTCACCTGCCGGGCCGGCGAGCACCGCAACTTCCTCGACTGCGTGAAGACCCGCACCGACCCGTACTTCCCGGCCGAGATATGTCACCGGTGCTGCTCGCTCGCCCACCTGGGGAACATCGCGATGGACCTGGGCCGCAAACTGCGCTGGGACCCCGACGCCGAGCAATTTCTCGATGATGCCGAAGCCGACCGGAAACTCTCGTGCGCCATGCGCGCACCGTGGACGTTGTAGCCTTGGTTAGCCGCCGGGCTTGTCGAAGACCCGCCGAAGCGGTCTGAAAGGCCGCGAAGGCGGGCCCGGCGCGTGCCGTTGCAGGAGGTCGCCCATGACGCTCGATACGTCCGTGTGCCTGGCATCGATTGCTGGTGCCCTCTGCTTTGCCACCGCCGCCACGGCTGCCGACGCGCCGCCGGCCGACATCGCTGCCGAGGTCGCGGCCCTGGCCAAATGGAAGCCGCTCTGGGACGGCAAAACGATGGCCGGCTGGCACGAGATCGGCAAGGGCTCGTGGAAGATCGCCGACGGCGCCATCCACGCCAGGCACGAGCGCACCGAGAGGGAGTTCAGCCACCTCGTGACCGACCGCACCTTCACCGACTTCACCGTCCGCCTCAAGTACAAGGCGCTCAAGGGCAACAGCGGTCTGTACTTCCGCATCGAGGAAAAGGGCGCGAGCGGCGTCTCGGGCTTTCAGGCCGAGATCGACCCCGCGAAAGACGGCGGCGGCCTGTACGAGACCAACGGTCGGGCCTGGGTCGTCCAGCCGACGCCTGAGAAGATCAAGACGTGGTACAAGCCGGACGCGTGGAACGAGATGACCGTCACCGCCCTCGGCCGCAACGTCACGGTTCACGTCAACGGGGTGCGGTCGGCGGCGCTGGTGGACGATCCCGGCCGCACCGAGGGCCGCTTCGCCCTGCAGGTGCACGGCGGCCAGGACTGCGAGGTCCTCTTCAAGGACATCGAGATCCTCGAGTGGAAGGACCTCGCGCCCGGTCCCGCCATGGCCGGCTGGCGCCAACCGGCCGGCGAATGGGCCATGGTCGGCGAGGTCGTCAAGGACCCGGCGGACGAGAAACGCCTGGCCGCGGGGCCCGGCGCCGGCGCCATCTACAACGGACCCAAGGGACGGACGCGCAACCTGCTGAGCGAGTGGGAACACGGCGACGTGGCCGCCCACATCGAGTTCGTGGTGCCGAAAGGGTCGAACTCCGGCGTGTACTTCCAGGGCCGATACGAGATCCAGGTCTTCGAC
>DATKXP010000217.1:0-3279 GCA_035529015.1 Phycisphaerae bacterium
ATCTCGGCCGGCGTCGGGTCGGCCGGGTTGTACATGATCTCGGTGACCACGAGGTTCGGCATCTCGTCGAGGACGAAGGTCGCCTCGTGCAGGGCGCTCCACTCGCCGCCGTTCTTGACGCGGGCCTTGACGGTCGTGTTCTTCGCGAGCACGATGGAACTGCCGGAGGGGAGCGTGCTGGCCGCAGACGACGTGCCGCCGCCGATCAGACGCGGGTCGCTGCCGTCGGTCGTGTAGTAGATCGTGCCGGTCGAGGCGTTCATGGTCAGCGGGAAGCCGGGGAGGATCTGCCCGCCGTGCTGGTTGAAGGTCGGGGCGGCAAGGGTCGGGTAGAGGCCGGCGCTCTTGAACTGGTCGAGGACGATGGCGGTCCGCTGCGGGAAGTAGGTGTTGCGCAGCCAGTTGATGCGGGGGAGCCAGTGGTCGTCGCGGGTACGGTCGGGACTGACCTGGTCGATGCGTCCGTCGCCCCATCGTGCCGATTCGCCGACGATGGCGCGATCGATCTCCCCGACGATGGAGTTGAGGGTCTCGATGTTCTCCGACGGGGTGAGCAGGCCGTCGTTAAACAAGAGGCGATGGATGCGGTCGGCGTAGGCCATGCGGAATTCAGACACGTTGCGCAGTTTCTCGTAGATCTCGCCGGGCCCGTTGTTTCCAAAGTTGTTGACCCGATTGCCGTTCAGGTCGCGCAGGCACCCCTCAGCGTCCCAACTGTGAAAGTACCACTTGCCGCCATCCTCGCGTTTGCGCGAGGCATACCAGTTGTTGTGCGGCCAGTCCCAGTTTCCGCCGAACTGGTTGATAATCATGTAGTCGATGAAATTGGGGATGTCGAGCATCTCCTGGACGGCGGCGTAATTGATGGACGGGGCCCGAATGAGGCCGAACAACTGGTTCCAGGCGGCCGAGGTGCCGTCGATGAGTCCGCCCACGCGGTAGGCGTCGTAATCCTCCTTCTCGCCACCGAAGTAGCTGGCGGCGAAGTCAGCGTTCGGCCGCTCAACCGGGTTGTACAGACCCCAGTAGAGGCCGTTGAGGTACAGGTGGACCCAGGTACCGTGCGGGGCGAAGCCGCCGTTGAGGTTCTGGACCTCGGCGGCCCAGCGATCCTGGATGTAGGTGATATTGGTCCCGCCTGTGCGCCACTGGTCGTTGAAGCCGGCGCGCAAGATGATGGTGTCGAAGGAATCGTCGGCGTCGGCCGCGTCATCGGCAAAGAGCGGGTAATCGAGTGTCGTGGGCCCGTACTCGCCCTTGAACAGCAGGCGGAACGAGTGTTTGGAGTTGATGCTTGGCCGACGGCCCCATCCGCCGTGGATGCGAATGCCGGCGTCAACCTGGAACAGGCTCGTGCCGTCGGTGTCAATCAGTTCGACCGAGCAGGGCCGCTCCCAGGCGACGCCCTCCAGGGTCGTATTGGAATAGATCCCGACGGCGTTGTCCCACAACTGGTCCGGGTCCATGACGATGGACATCGACGGGATGGACCGCAAGTCGTCCTCGATCGTGCCGGCGTAGCGCGGGTCGTTGACGACATCGGAGGCCATGTCGTAGTTGGCCGGTCGTGGCTGACCCGGGTTGTTGTAGATGTAGACGCCCCAGTACGCCGGAAGACCGGTGCCGTCCTGCAGGATGACGTCATCCAGGAAGATGTACGTCTGCGTGTCGATGTTGGTCGGCAGGTAACCGGCTTTGGTTGCCATGGCCCGCAGGGTGGTGGTCTCGTCGATGTGGACGGGTGCGTCGTACTTCGAGATCGGGCCCGTGTACGTGTCGGGGTCGATCCAGTGCGGCTCGCTGCCGTCGGTGGTGTAGAAGATCTCGGCACGGTCGGTGTCGGTGGTAATCGCCACGTCGATGGCGCCGGTGTAGAAGCCGCGGTCGAAACTGAACTGCGTGTCGCCGACCATCCCCACGACGCCCGGGATGTTCTCGGCGCCCGGGGTCGGCGTGGTGAAGTACTGCACCTGCACACTGATGGTGCCCTGGACAACGAGTTCCGGGGTCATCAGGAACAGGCTATCGCCGACGGCGTCGTTCATGGCGTGAATCGCCAGAACGTTCTCGCCCGGCTGGAGCAGGTCGAGGTAACCGGTCAGATCGACGCCCTCGAACTGGACGGCCTGTTCGACGGGTCGATCCTGGAGCGCCGTTGAGTTCCACTGCGCGGGGACCGGGGCGTTGCCCGAGGCCACTTCGAAACCGTTCAGGTACGCCACATAGCCGTCTTCGTAGGCGATGTCGAGAAACAGGTCCGTGAACTCAAGCGGATCGTTGATCGCGAAGGGAATCCGGACGTAGACCGAGCCATTGACGCCCTTCATATCGGCCTCGATATCCGTGCGGTAGAGGCCGGCGGTGCTGGTTGCTGCGATCATCTCCAGGTCGAGCGAGATGTCGGTGCTGGTGGGTAAATTCTGGTGGATCTCGACCGCCAGGACGTTCTCGCCGTCAACGAGCAGGTCGGTCGGGTCGTTGACGAAGTCGGTGTGCTCGAAGTACGTGGTTTCATCGCCGTAACTCACGTAATGGGCGGCCAGCGTCTGGTAGTCGAACGCCCCCTCAGGCATCAGATCGCGGAAGAGTTCCTGGCCGTTGAGGTAGACGACGGCGCCGTCGTCGCGCAGCAGGTTGATCGTGACCTCGCTGATCTGCCACGCGTTCTCAACGGTGAAGGTGTGGCGGAAGTACGTCGTGATGTACCTGTTCTGGCCGTCGCCGCCGTAACCGACGACGGTAGCCTCGTCGCCGTCGCCGTAGCCGAGTTCGGCGGGCCCGCTCTTCCACGAGGTGTCGTCGAAGCCCGAGAGAGACCACCCGGTTCCCTGGTTCGACCCGTCGTCGAGGTACCGCCAGGTTGCGCCCTTCGCCACGAGCGTGATCCGCTCGTCCGAGACGTTCAGGCCGAACCCCAGTCCTGTGGTGGCGGGGGTCCAGACGCTGTCATCGAAGCCGTTCTCGGTCCACGAGAGGCCCAGCGTGTCGTCAGGCGGAACCAGGTACGTGGCATCGTCGCCCTTGAGGACGAGGTCCGTCTGGTTCACGACGTCGTACGCGACGCCGTACGAGACGTCCTCAAGTTGCTCGCCGAAGTAATACTCGGAGACGACGTCGTTCGGGTTGCCGCCGGGCCTCACGAGGGCCACGTACTCGCCGTCGGCGTCGAGTTTGAAGTCGGCGTGGAGATCGGCCGGGTGGGCCGGATCGCCGGTCTCACGACCCGAGGCGAAAACGATCCGGTACTCGCCCACCCCGAGGGTGCAGGCGGGGAACGTC
>DATKXP010000218.1:0-3707 GCA_035529015.1 Phycisphaerae bacterium
AGGTCCACCGTCTGCGTCGTGACGGGGTTGATCAGCAGCGGCGTGTCCACGGCACGGGTCGCCGTGAATCCGGGAGCGGCCACATAGCCCGCTTCGTCGGCGCCCAGGTGCAGCGGTCTTTCGCCGGGGACCAGGCTCCTGCCTGGATAGTCCCAGACGTAGGTGGACGGCCCGACGAAGCCCGTGGGCGGCGGCCAGAGGTCCACAAAGGGGCCGTCTGAGGTAAACTCGACGCGCGGGCCGGTCACCGGACCCGGGCCCTCGCCGTTCACCCACACCATCCAGCCGGGCTCGTACGGCATCAGTTCGTTCGTGATGACGTCGCCGCCCGTGCCCATCCAACTCGTGTGCGACAGGTTGACGCCGACGTTCGGATCACCGTTCGCCAGGGCCGTCGAGGCCAGGCCGACCGGAATCGTCAACAGGCAAACCAGAATCCCCCAGGCACGTCTCATCGCAATTCCCCTTTCAGGTGCAGCGTCACTCTTCAGACGCGGTGTTTCCTGCGCGTTGCCACCAGAACGGCGGCGCCCAGTCCCATCAGGGCCAGCGTCGCCGGCTCGGGGACCGCCAGGAAGTTGTCGGCCTGCGCGTCGTTGTACCCGCCGAGCCCGACGCCAAGGCCCAACTCGGCCAGCGGAACGCCGCCGCGTGCGTAGAGCGACTCGAACACGCCGTCGAAGTCGCGGTCGATGCCCAGCACCACCTCGTCGCCGGTGATGTAAGTGCCCATCCTCGCCTCGGAGAAGTACGGCCAGAGGTCCTCCCAGTCATCCCTGCCGGGCACCCTGTCGCCCCAAGGCTCCCGGTTGTTGCCCCGGTAGAACCAGGCCGTGTCGTAGAGCCCGTCGAGGTCGTTGTCCTGGACCTTGACGAAGATGTTGTTGGCATCGTCGAGGTACAGGCAAACCAGCGCCACGTACGTGGGCCGGATGGTCCCGTCATGGCGGATGGTGACCTCGAGAATCGGCTCGGCCAGTTCGTACCCGTCAACGGTCATCAAGGCGTACTTGTAGCCGGGCGCCGTGCGTACCTCGTTCCCTTCGACCCGCCAGTCGGACCACTGCTCGACCCAATAGGGCCCCATGTCGGTCGAGTCCGGCCGATCGAATCCGTCGGCGAAGAAGAACCCGCCGGTCGGGGCCGCCGTGGCGACCGCCGCAGAGAGGGCCCCGGCCACGCAAACGACCATGCCCATGCTTCGTGCAAGACGTTTCATCGTTCGTTCCTTACCTCCCGACTACGGCAACCATGACATCTGCCCCCAAGACCAGGAGCCTCCAGACGCCCTTCCGGGCGCCTCCACAGCACTCCTGTCGCTGCAAGCCCCATTGGCACGCGAGGGATGCGCAAGCGTTTTCTGGTAGCCCCCCCCGCGAAGCCGGAGGCGTGTTCCGCGCAACAGATGAGCCGTCAGGCCGCGACCGGCGCTTCGGCAGATCGGCATGCGGCCGATCCGTCGCCCTTCCTGACACCCGTCAGAATGCGGCTGACCAGGGCGTTGGTCGCCCGCAGATCGAGTTCGTGCTCGATCTGACGGCGGCTGCCATCACCGCCCAGTGCCGCAACGGCCAGCAAGCCTTGCGCGGATATGCTTCTGAGAACAGCCTGCATGATGCTTCCCCCTCCCGATTCTTTCCGTCCGTCTCCCCGCCGCCCGGCCACCGTCACCGTGCGGCACTCTCGCCGGCTCGCCGGCCGAGGCATCTCCCTATGCCTCGTCGAGCAAACCCCTGAGCAAGCGGTTCTCCCGCTTGGTCGCTTCCAGATCGAAGACCAGATACTTGACGGCAATGCGAATCTGGTCCAGGCTGTCTTCGATGGCGGCCATTTCGCGTTTCACGGCCGACCCCTGGGCAGCATCCTTCTGTCCGACGCCGATCGCCTCGGCCCTCTCGTGTTGAGGAAGGCGATGGACCTCCGACAGGAGTTGCCCCACTTTCTCGCGAAGAGCAGATTCATCCACGACGTCTCTCCTTCGAAGCCGGCCACGACACACCCTGCCGCCGAGCGGCAAACCTCATTGATCGCCCCGGCAAATCCAATCACGGGGAGGAAGAAGCAAAGGCGATGCCAGAACCGGCGCGGCGCCGCAACGATGTTCAAACAGCCCCCAGCGCCCTTCCAGCGGGGGCACGCGTTCGGTCTGGTCCGACCGTGCCGTCCACAACAGATGTGCCGCTCGTGACGGCGACAGTGCCGAAATGCAACGCAACCCGGCCGGAACCGGTCCGCAAAGCACTCCAAACGTCCCGTTTATAAGAGGTTACGCGCCGGGCGGGACACGAGGCCGCAGCGAAACGCTGAATCGCAAACACACCGCAGGTTGCAGAATCGACATGTCCGCTCACGACGATACAGACCGCCGCAAGACCCGAACCGTCCGCGCCGCTGCTACAGGCGACAGATGCGGCGCAGACAGCGCGTGCGGCGCAGACAGCGCCGGCGGCACAGGCGGCGCGGGCGGTACAGGTGGACGAGGGAAGCCACAGGCGGGCGGCTCGCATGCCCTGTCACGCACTGCCCGACAGGATGCGGGCCGAGAGGTCGGCCATCGTCAACAGGTCAAGGGCGTTGTGGTGCAGAATCGTCTGCAGACGGCGCAGGCTTCGGCTCCGTCGTGCGGGATCGTCGGCCTGAGAGGCTCGGACAAACTCGTGGTAGGCGGCAGGGATGTCACCGCCGGGGATGTCGCCGGCGCGGCGACGGCTGCAGATGAACTGCTCGACCGTCTGAAGCCGGCAGTTCGGCAGGAAGCCTTTCCACCGGCGCCGGGCCTCAAACAGAAGGTCCACGTGCTCGGGCACCGTCGGGCAGTTGAACAGGCCGCACGCCAGGCTCCGCGCGGCAACGAACGGCATGTCGAACGTCTTGCCGTTGTACGTGACCAGGCAGGCCGTCGTTGCCAGTTGCTCCCACACCGCCGCCAACACCGGCCCCTCTTCGGAGTAGTCCCGGGCGAGAAACTGTTCGATCAGAAACGCTCCATCATCATAGCGCAGGAGACCGACGAGGAAGAGCGGCTCACCCGCCAGGCCGCACGTCTCGATGTCGAGGTACGTGACGGCAGGCGGATCAGCCGCGATCAAGGGCCGGATATCCTCGTGGAATTGGTCGGCTGAGGCGGCCAGGCCCGCCCCGAAGAAGGCCCGGCGGTAGCGGCTCAGCAGATCGCCGCCGGTTGTCTGCGGGCCCTCCCCGGCGCCGGCGGCCGCCGGGCGGCTGAGTTCTTCGGCCTGGCGTCGAATCAGGTAGAAGCGACCGCCAAACGCGTCGCGTTGTTCGCCGGGAATGAGTTCCTCGAGAACGATGCTTTCGCCGCCGGCGACGGGGTTCTGGCAGGCCGCATCGCGCGGCGACGCCTCCCCACCGCGCGTCAGGTTCTCCCGCAGACGGTTGCGGTTGAGACGGCTGAGACGTTTGAACAGGTCGGGGGAAAGCCCCATCGCGACCCTCTTCGCAGGGAACCCCCGTATTGTAACGCCGCCGCGCAGCAAAGACAAACACGCAACGCTGCGATCGTCCAAGGGGGATGTGGCAACGATTTCTGGCGGGGCCAGCCGCTTACTGACCTCGCGCGGCCAGTCAGGCACTCGTTCGTGTGCCTGACTAGTGCCGTTTCCAGAAAGGTGCTATGACTTTTCCGACGCGGGTGCCACTGGCGGCTTGTCCGCCAGTGTCTCAGCAGCACTGGCGGACAAGCCGCC
>DATKXP010000219.1:0-2190 GCA_035529015.1 Phycisphaerae bacterium
GCGCCTCGGCGCGCCAAATGAGGAGGACCTGACCATGGCCATGGACATGAGCGTTCCGATTGTCGTGATGCTGCTGATCGCAGCCGTCATCGTCCTCGTCGGCCTCGTGGGGCTCGTGCTGCTCATCGTCGGGATCGCCAAGAAGCGGACGGCCCTGTGGGTCTGCGGCATCATCGCGATGGTCCTGGCGGGCCTCGCCCTGCTGGTGGGCGCGCCGGTGGTCCTGTTCTTCGGCATGGGTGTCGCGTCGCACGAGGGACCGCGATCCGCCAAAGTCATTCGCCCGCCGTCCGGCGTCGGGGCGGAACCCCGTGAGGGCGGCTGTTCCATCACGCACGAGGACGGGCGGACCACCGCACACGTCGAGGGTGTCCATATCGAGGTCGTCGAGCCCGGAAGCGGTGGGTCCAGCACGAGTTCGACATCGGGCGGCCGCGAAGCGCGGCACGAGATCGGCGTCGGCAACGTTGAGATCCTCGTCGAGAAACGCGACGGCCGCACCACCCTCACGGTCAACGGCCGCCCCTGCGGCCCGATCGGCCCCGGCGACTCGGTCGTCATCACCCCGGACCGCGACGTCCTCGTCAACGGCCAACGCCGCCTGCCGTGAGACGTGCCGGCGAAACGACCCGCGACCCCACGACCCGCGACCTCCCGAGCCGCGACCTTTGGTCGCGGGCACTCTATCCCGCCGCCACCTTCTTCTTCCCGCCCTTGGTCTTGCGACCCCCTGCCGGTGCCGGCGCCCCGGCGGGCGCCTCCGGCGGCGCGTACGGCCCCGTGCCCTCCACCGCCCACGCCAGGTCGGCCTTGATCCTCGGCGCGTCGCCGTACGGGTCGCGGTGCGTCTTGCAGTAGGCCAGGAGTTCGCGCGACAAGGTCCGGACGGTCTCGCGGTGGTCGCTCTCGCGGAAGAGGTTCCGCAGTTCGTTCGGATCCTGCTCCAGGTCAAACAGCCACGGCTCGTCGCTCGGCGCGTACACGATCTTGTACCGCGCCGTTGCGGCCGCCAGCCAGTTCGGTGCCCCCGAACTCGTGCCGCGAAAGAAGGCGATGTCTTTCCAGTCGGCCGGCGCCTTGCCGGTAAAGAGGGCCGAGGCGTCGCGCCCCTCCTCCTTCCCGGCCGTTTCGACGCCCATCAGGGCCAGGATCGTCGGCAGGAAATCGACGCACCCCAGCGCCTGCCGCACCACCGTCCCGCCCTTCACCTTGCCCGGGCAGTAGAGGACGAAGGGGATCCGGGCCGACCCTTCGTACGGCACGCCCTTGTTGTGCCGCCCGTGCTCGCCGCACAGGTCGCCGTGATCGGAAGTGAACAGGACGATCGTCCGCTCCAGCACGCCCGCCTGTCGCAGGGCCGCCAGCATCTTGCCGACGTTGTCGTCGATGCACTTGACCATCCCGAAGTAGAGGGCCATCTGCTTGTCGGCGAGCGTGCGGGCCTGCTTCTGCCCCCAACTCGGCAGGTTCGCCTCGGGCTTGGCCATACTGGCCGGGGCCTGGAAGGAGGCGCCGGAGAACATGGTGTCGTACGGCGGCCGCACCGTGTTCGGACCGTGCGGATCGGGGATGCTGACCATGTAACAGAACGGCTCGTCTTTGTGGGCCGCGATGAAGGCGCACGTCTTGTCGGCCAGGAAATCGGTGGTGAACGACTTCTCGTCGGCCCCGGCGACGGCGTACGTCGGTTTGCCGCCCGCCCGCGCCTTGACCTGCGGCCCGTCGGGCGTGTCCTCCAACTGTTTCCAGTGCCCGCGGTTGAACATGTACCGGTTGTCGTCGAACCCGAACTTGCGCTGGGGCCCCCACTGCGGCTTGCCGCCGCCGTCCAGATGCCACTTGCCCGCGTACCCCGTGGCGTAGCCCTTGCGGCGAAGGATCTCGGCGAAGGTGACGATACCGTCGTCGAGCGGGATGTTGTTCGTCGTCACGGGCGTGTTCTGCGGGTACCGGCCCGAGACGAAGGACGACCGCGACGGCGAACACACCGGCGTCGTCCCGTAAAAGCGGGTGCACACCGCGCCGTTGCCGGCCAGCCAGTCGATGTTGGGCGTCTCGACGACCGTGTCGCCCCACATCAGCGCCTGCGCCTTCGGCAGGAGCGCCCGATAACAGCCCAGCGTGCGGAAGTTGTGCTCGTCGGTCTGGATGACCAGCAGGTTCGGCCGGTCCTTGGTGCCCGCCATCGCC
>DATKXP010000220.1:0-2321 GCA_035529015.1 Phycisphaerae bacterium
CGGAAGACCAGCTTCAGCCCGAGCGGCGCCGTGCCTTTACCGGATTTTACAGCCTCCCGCGCAATCCTTCCCTTGACGAATCGGTGCGCGTCTGGTATAGTGTGAATGACGCGAAACCACGATCCGCCGCAGGAGATAGACACATGATGGAAATGCTCACCGCAATCGCCCGGTCTGCCGGGTTCATCTGCATTGCCGCCGCGATCTTGGCGTTCGCCGCGCCTGCCTGTGCGGGCGAGGCCGAGCCGCCCATCGAGACGATCACCTTCAAGATGCCCGCCGACGGCTACGTCTCGCTGAACATCACGGCCGAAGACGGCACCGTGGTGCGGCAGTTGCTCAGCGGCGAGCCGATGGCCAAGGGCAAGCACACCGTGGCGTGGGACGGCCTCACCACGCCCATCTGGCAGGCGCCCGGCATCCCGGTTCCACCCGGCACCTACCGGTGGGACGCCCTCTGGCACACGGGCATCAGGCTGAAGCTGCGCGGCTGGGCGTACCACGGCTCGAGCGATCCGTGGGACAATGGCCCCACCACCTACTGGGGGGGCGACCACGCCCTGCCGGTCGCCTGCGAGACTGACGGCGAGCGCGTCTACCTCGGATGGGCCGGCAGCGAAGCCGGCAAGGCGATGGTCGCCTGCGATCTCGACTACAACGTGCAATGGGCGGCCGGGCAGCACTTCAACGGTTGCGTGCTCATCGCGTGCGACCGCTCCGCCCGCAGCGAACAGGGCAGCGTCTACTACTGCAATTATTCCACCATCCGCCGCACGGACATCCGGACCGGCAAGCACCTGGGATGGCCAGGGGCGACGCGGCGTTCCGCTCCCGCAGCGGATGGGCGGACGCAAGATGGGCGGACGCCGTCCGCCCCTACGGAGCTGCAGATCAAGGACCTCTGGGACGATCCCCGCGGCATGCCCGCGCAGCTCACCTGGACCTGGCAGGAAGGCCTCGCCGCATGCGACGGCAAGCTCTACCTCAGCTTCTCGTCGTGGGACTGGCAGCGGGCCGACATCACCGACTGGCGGGCGTTCCTGTCGAAGGTGAAAGCCGGTGACCGCGTCGGCAAGGCGATCTGGGACAGGCTGGACAAGCGCTGCCAGGACCTCATCGACCGCTTCCTCGCCGGCGAGAAATCGGAGGAGGAGCTGTTCAAGGCGCCCAACTACTACACGCCGGACGTCCCCGACGTGGTGGCCGGCGTGCTGCGGGCGATGCTCTCGGAGAAGGCGCTGATCGACGGGGACGACGCGATGACCCGCGAGCAGCTCGCCGAAGCCAGCCGCCGCATCATCGAGAAAACATTCCCCGAATCCACCGTGAAGGCCGAGTCGAACTTCGTGGCGATCGTCGACCCCGAGACCTGCAAGGCCATACGGCGCGTCAGCGTGAACGTGCCCGGCAAGCTCGTGCCGCTGGGGGGCGACAGGTTCTACATGCTACAGGAACGCAGCAAGGTGGTGCTGTTCAACGCGGAGACCGGCGAAGTGCAGCCGATCGTCACCGGCCTGCGGAATCCCGGAGCGATCGCGGTCGACCAGGACGGCGAGATCTACGTGGCCGTCGAGATTCCACGCGAGGAATGCCCGACGGAGGAGGCGTCGAACCTGATCCTGGTCTACTCGCCCGATGGCAAGCTGCTGCGGACGATCGGCAGCCCGCGCGGCAATCCTCACACGGGGCCGTGGGACCCTGCCGGCATGTCGAGGATCTGGGGGCTGTGCGTCGACCCTCGGGGCAGGCTGTGGGCGGCGGAGGTGAACACGATCCCGAAGCGGTTCGCCGTGTGGGACGCGAAGACCGGCAAACACGTCCGCGACCTCATCGGCCCCACGCACTACGGCGCGAGCGGCGGGACCATCTGCCCGACGGATCCCGACGTCCTCGTCGGCGAAGGCTGCGAGTTCCGCATCGACCCGCAGACCGGCCACGCCGCACTCACCGGCGTCGTCACTACGGAGGTCTACAACAACTGTGCGCGCTTCTGCCTTCGTAGAGACGCCCCGGTGGGGCGTCTCACAGACGTGCCACCGGCACGTCTCTACCTCGCCGCCAACTTCAGCGGCCGGGTGTGGGGCCCGGGCGCACCGCCGCAGATCCGAATCTGGGAACGCATCGCCGACGGCACCTACGCCTACCGGGCCGTCATCCGAGCCGAAGGGGGAGACAAGGGGACCGTCTTCTGGGCCGACGAGAACGGCGACGGCATCGAGCAGCCCGAGGAGACCGCACGGTATCCCAAGTCCCTCCAGATCGGCGGTTACATGCTGTGGTCGATGAACCTGAACACCGACCTCACGTATTACGGCGTGGCC
>DATKXP010000221.1:0-5058 GCA_035529015.1 Phycisphaerae bacterium
ACCCATGCGCATCATCGACCCGCACATCCACATGCTGAGCCGCACCACCGACGATTACAGCCTGATGGCCGAGGCCGGCATCGTGGCCGTCTGCGAACCGGCGTTCTGGCCCGGCACCGACCGCCAGTTCCCGGAAAGCCACCTCGACTACTTCAACCATATGACGTCGTTCGAGCCGGCGCGGGCCGCCAAGCGCGGCATCAAGCACTACTGCGTCCTGTGCGTCAACCCCAAGGAGAGCGAAAACGTCGAACTGACCGAAAAGGTGCTCGAGAGGATCGATCCGTACCTCGAGCGGCCGACCGTGCTGGGGATCGGCGAGATCGGCCTCAACAAGAACACCCAGAATGAGATCCGGATGTTCCGGCGGCAACTCGAGATGGCCATCGAGCGCCGCTGCCTTTGTATCATCCATACGCCGCACGCCGCCGAGAAGAAACGCGGCACGGAGATCATCGCCGATGTCATCCGCGAGGTGGACGCCCCGCGCGACCTGTGCGTCATCGATCACTGCACGCGCGACACGATCGAGATCGCCCAGGAGACCGGCTGCTGGACGGGCCTGACCGTCTATCCCGGGAAACTGACGCCCGAGGAAGCCGCTTCCATGGTTCGCGACTACGGCCCCGAGCGGATGCTTCTGAACTCGTCGGCCGACTGGGAGGACAGCGATCCGCTGGCCGTTTTGGTCGCCGTGGGCGTGATGCGTCAGATGGATCTGCCCGACAGCCTGATCGAGACGGTCGTGTTCGCGAATCCCAGCACGTTCCTGGGCCAGAGCCCGAAGTTCCAGTTGTGATGCCCGGCGTCTGGATGGAGGACCACGTGGCAGCCAAGTCTTCGGACCAGCGGCGGTGCCCCGGCGAGAAATACGCCATGACCGAGGCCGTCTGCCGCGGGCGCATCGCGCGCCATTTCCCCAAGTGCAAGACGTGCAAGTGGCGCGAGGCCACCACCGGCCAGGCCATCGACGCGCCCGAACCCAAGATCGACCTCGATGCCGTCTTCAAGGCCTACGACATCCGCGGCCTGGTGGACCAGCAGATCACCAGGAAACTCGCCTGGAAGGTCGGGTACGGCACCGCCGGCCACCTCCTGTCGCTCCTGCCGGAGGAGGCCCGCGCCAAGCCCGAGGAGCAGTGGATCGTGGTCGGCCACGACATGCGGCCCACCAGCAACGCGTTCGCTCAACAGGTGGGCGAAGGCATCCGCGCGGCCGGCGCCGGCGCCATGCTCATCGGCGAGATCGAGACGCCCGCCATTTACTACGCCGTCGGCAGCATGGGTCTGCTCGGCGGCGTCCAGGTCACCGCCAGCCACAATCCGGTCGAGTACAACGGTTTCAAGATCACGGGCCCCGGCTGCGTGCCCGTCGGAATGGGAGGCGGTCTGGAGCAGATCAAGCAAATCGTGGCCCAGACCGAGGACACCGACGTCCAGCCGGTCGGCCCGCTGCGTCACCACGACATCTCGAGCGGCTACCTGCTGCACGTCAAGAAGTTCGCCGGCAAGATCAAGCCCCTGAAGATGGTCCTCGACGCCTCCAACGGCATGGCGTCGAAGTGGGTGCCCAGCCTGCTGCGGGAATACTGCATCGACGTCGAGCCGATGAACCTGGAACGGGCCGGCCGGTTCGCCCACGAGCCGAATCCGCTGAAGGAATCGGCGCTGGAGGACCTGAAGCGCCGTGTCCGGGCCTCGGGCGCCGCCCTGGGCGTCTGTTTCGACGGCGACGCCGACCGCGTCGGCTTCGTGGACGAGAACGGCGAGACCGTGCCGAACGACCTCCTCACGGCGCTGCTCGTGCCGGATGTCCTCGCGAAGGAGCGCGGCGCCACGATCGTCTACAACGTCGTTTGCAGTTGGGTGCTGCGCCAGACGATTGAGGCGCATGGGGGCGTACCGCGCCGCGAAAAGGTCGGCCACAGCAACATGAAGGCCGCCATGCGCGAGACGAACGCGCCGTTCGGCGGTGAACTCTCGGGCCACAACTACTACCGCGATAACTACTACTGCGACTCAGCCGTCATCACGCTGCTGAAGGTTCTCGCCGTCCTGTCGGAGCACCCGGAAGAGCCGTTCAGCACGCTCGTCGCGCCGCTGCGGCGGTACGCCGGCACGGGCGAGGTCAACTTCGAGGTCGAGGACAAGGAAGGGATGATCCGGCACCTGGCCCAGACCTTCTCGGACGGCGCGGTCGATTTCCTCGACGGTCTGACCGTCGAGTACGACGATTGGTGGTTCAATTGCCGACCGTCCAACACCGAGCCGCTCCTGCGGCTGACCCTCGAAGCCAAAACCGAACAGGTCAAGGACGAGGTGTACGAGAAACTGATCGGCATCCTCGGCGAACCGTCCGAACACTAGCCTGGGCACAGCCGGCCTGCCCCAATCCGATGAATCCGTTGTCACTACATGCCGTCTGTTCGTACAGGCATAGTGGACACGGCCGGACTTGCCGGCGGCCGGGATCACAGGAGGTCAGCGAGCGTGGGCAGAAGCGTTGTACCCGCAGCAGGCTTGGCGGCCACACTGCTGTTCGTCTTTCCCGCCTCCGTTCTCGCCGCTCCCGCGAGCCCTGCCCTGGCCGTCCAGCAGCGGAAGGAAATCAGCGCCCTCCTCACCACGTTCCGCCGCGCGAACGCCGACCCCGAGAAGCGCGCCCAGGCCGTGGACGGTATCCTCAAGATCGGCAGACCGGCGCCGGCCCAACTCCTCGCCGTGATCACTCAGGAACTTGCACCGCTTCAGGCCCGGTACCGGGCGGCATTCTACGAAGCGGCCAAGGAGTTCCTTCGCAAGCGGTTCACCGACCGCGATCCGAAGGAGGTCGATGCCCTGAGGCGCACCGTCCTGGATCTCGGGAAGAAGGCGAGCCTCGCGAAGAGGGAGATCGTTGCCAAGGGCGATCCTGCCATGACCAAACTCAACGAACTGTTGTGGATCGATCCCCAGGAGATCCTGGACGCGACGCCCGTTCTCCAGACGCACCGCGCGGCGCTCATGGCCATCGGCCCGCATTGGCAGCGTGCCGCCGACCACGTGGCCGAGTTCGGGCCGAAGCGCGAGGGCGCCCCGGACGCAGCCCCGCGTTTCGAGGACGTCGTCCGGGCCGACGAAGTCCTCGGCACCACGCTGACGCTCGCAACCAGCGACCTCGAGCGCAAGGCCCTCATTGCCAACGTCACCCTGGAAGCCGGGATCGAGTTCGAGGAGGCCAACGGTATCCGCGACCTGAACCGCATGCGGTTGCTGCTCGGCCTCAAACCCCTCCGCATCGACGTGAAACTCTGCGAGGCCGGACGCGACCATTCCAAGGACATGGTCGAGAAGAAGTTCTTCGCCCACGAGTCCCCCGTGTCCGGCAAACGCACCCCGTGGGACCGCGCCAAACGGTTCGGCACCAGTGCCCATGCCGAGAACATTGCCGCAGGGGCCGACACGGGCCCCGGCGCCAACCGCCAGTGGTTCCACAGCCCGGGACACCACAAGAACATGCTCGGCAGCCATTCGCGCGTCGGCCTGGGAAGGCACCACAAGGTGTGGACGCAGATGTTCGGCTGAGGCGCCTTGCTTAGAGAGGTGACCGATGCGGCCGGTGAAAACGCTCCTGACGCTTCTGGCGCCGTCGGCCATCTTGGCCATCGTGCCGTTGTGGTCCTGCGTCGCTGCCGACCGCGGCGAGTTCACGTTTACCGAGAGTTTCCTCTGGTACGCCTCCGGGCTCTTGAGCGCCTGCGCGGTGACCGCGCTGTGTGCCTGGACGCGCGGTCGGTCGTGGCCGGCGACCGGCCTCGTTGTCGCCCTGTCGGCGTTTCTTCTTATACCGACTCTTGCCGTCCTCCTCACGACCGGCATCATGCATTTTGGGGGATGGGACTTCGAGCCGTTCTTCGTCCTGTTCTTCCACGTGCTGTGCACGGTCTCGGCGGTTCTGCTGTACCGGCAGTCCATCCGGACGAATGCAATCGTGTTCGCGTCCGCCGTCGTGGCCGCGGTTGGGCTTCACACGTGGCAGTACGATCTGCTGGCGGCCAGCAAAGAGGGCAACGCCTCGCGCGTCCGCCTCATCCTGTCGGTTTTCCCCGGCAGCAACGGCAAGGAGGAGGCACTTCAAGCGGCTGCCTTCTACGGACACGTGCAGATCGTGCGCCTGCTCCTGGAACACGGGGCGAACCCGAACCACCACCTGCCCACGGACGGCTCCACGCCGCTGCATGCGGCCTGCATGCAGTTCACGGGCCCGGCCGGCGACCGGTACACGGCCATCCGGAAGATGCTGCTTGAGCACGGCGCCGACGTCAACGCGCCGAACGCACACGGCAGCACGCCGCTCTTTTACGCCGTTGGCAGGCCGACGCCCATCCTCCGGTTCCTCCTCGACAACGGCGCCGACATCGGCGCCCGCGACCATCTGGGCGCCACGTGCATCCACCGGGCCGTGGTCTGGTGCGGGGGCGACACGGACGCGGTCCAGTTCCTCATCGCCAACGGTGCCGACCTTAGCAGCAAGGACTCCGGTGGCCGGACCACCCTGCATTACCTGGCCGCCAACGAGCACTTCATCGACAAAGCGATGCTCGAGTTTTTGCTGGCGCGGGGCTTCGACATCAACATCCCCGACGCCGAAGGGGCCACGCCCCTGCACGTGGCCGTCGGTCGCGGCATTCCGGATTCCCCCCTCCAGCCGTCCGGTTGGTACGGCAGCGAGCAGCCCGCGAAGACGCTGCTCACGCGAGGTGCAGACGTACACGCGCGAGACAAGCAGGGCCGCACGCCCCTGCACCACTGGGCCGCTCTCAGCCTCGGCAATCCGGACCTGCTGGAACTCCTCGTCGGTTCCGGCGCCGACACGGCCGCTCGCGACGACGACGGCAAGACGCCGCTCGACCTGGCCGTCGCCGTCGGCAATTCGTACACGGTGCCGCTGCTGCGGCGCTTCGGCGCCCCGGAATCCGCGGCCCCGCGTCACGCCCGGCAGCATTCTCCACCGCCGGCCTCGACCCCTGCGCCCGCAGCGGCGGACCCGCCCGCCGGCGGCGTGGATCTGATTGAGGC
>DATKXP010000222.1:0-16912 GCA_035529015.1 Phycisphaerae bacterium
CGATGCCACCTTCGCCGTCAATGAGGACGCCGCCAACGGCACCGACGTCGGCACGCCGCTGGCCGTCACCGACCCCGACGCCGGCGACACCACCGCCTGGACCATCACGGCCGGTAACGGCGACGGCGTCTTCGCCATCGACGCCGATACCGGACAGATCACCGTCACCGACAACACCACCCTCGACCACGAGACCACGCCGCAGTACGTCCTGACGGTCCGCGTCACCGATTCGGGGGGCCTCTGGGACGAGGCCGCCGTCACCGTCAACGTGGGCGACGTCAACGAGACGCCCGACATCGGCGATGCCACCTTCGGCGTGGACGAGGACGCCGCCAACGGGACGGACGTCGGGGCACCGCTCGCCGTCACCGACCCCGACGCCGGCGACACCACCGCCTGGGCCATCACCGCCGGAAACTCGGGCGGCGTCTTCGCCATCGACGCCGATACCGGACAACTCACCGTCACCGACAACACCAACCTCGACTTCGAGACCACACCGCAGTACGTCCTGACGGTCCGCGTGACCGATTCGGGGGGCCTCTGGGACGAGGCCGCCGTCACCGTGAACGTGGGCGACGTCAACGAGACACCCGACATCGGCGATGCCACCTTCGCCGTCGATGAGGACGCCGCCAACGGCACCGACGTGGGCGCACCACTGCCCGTCACCGACCCCGACGCCGGCGACACCACCGCCTGGACCATCACCGCGGGTAACGGCGACGGCGTCTTCGCCATCGACGCCGATACCGGACAACTCACCGTCACGGACAACACCACCCTCGACCACGAGACC
This sequence comes from Phycisphaerae bacterium, assembly GCA_035529015.1. Classification (GTDB taxonomy): domain Bacteria; phylum Planctomycetota; class Phycisphaerae; order FEN-1346; family FEN-1346; genus JAUVZF01. The sequence continues at coordinate 803 of DATKXP010000222.1, forward strand.
ACGCCGCAGTACGTCCTGACGGTCCGCGTCACCGACTCCGGAGGGCTCTGGGACGAGGCGGCCGTCACCGTCAACGTGGGCGACGTCAACGAGACGCCCGACATCGGCGATGCCACCTTCGCCGTCGATGAGGACGCCGCCAACGGCACGAACGTCGGGGCGCCGCTCGCCGTGACCGACCCCGACGCCGGCGACACCACCGCCTGGTCCATCACCGGAGGCAACGGCGATGGCGTCTTCGCCATCGACTTGGGTACCGGCCAGATCACCGTTACGGACAACACCACGCTCGACTTCGAGACCACGCCGCAGTACGTCCTGACGGTCCGCGTCACCGACTCCGGCGGCCTGTGGGACGAGGCCGCCGTCACCGTGGACGTGGGCGACGTCAACGAGACGCCCGACATCGGCGATGCCACCTTCGCCGTCGATGAGGACGCCGCCAACGGCACGAACGTCGGGGCGCCGCTCGCCGTCACCGACCCCGACGCCGGCGACACCACCGCCTGGACCATCACCGGAGGCAACGGCGATGGCGTCTTCGCCATCGACGCGGGCACTGGGCAGATCACCGTCACGGACAACTCCAGCCTCGACTTCGAGACCACACCGCAGTACGTCCTGACGGTCCGCGTCACCGACTCCGGCGGACTCTGGGACGAGGCCGCCGTCACCGTCAACGTGGGCGACGTTGCCGAACCGCCGACGGTCGGCGCCGGCCAGACGTTCAATGTGGACGAAGACGCCGCCAACGGCACGTCCGTCGGAACCGTCCAAGCCACCGACCCCGAGAACAACATCGCCACCTACGAGATCACCGCCGGCAACGGCGCCGGCGTCTTCGCCATCGACGCGGGCACCGGCCAGATCACCGTCACCGACAACACGACCCTCGACTTCGAGACCACGCCCCAGTACGTCCTGACGGTCCGCGTGACCGACTCGGGCGGCCTGTGGGACGAGGCCGGCGTCACCGTGAACGTGAGCGATGTCAACGAGACGCCCACCGTCAACGCCCAGGCCTTCTCGGTCGCCGAGAACTCGGCCCTCGGCACGGCCGTCGATGTGGTGGTAGCAAGCGACCCGGACGCCGGCGACAGCCTGACCTACGCCATCACCGCCGGCAACACCGGCAGCGCCTTCGCCATCAACGGCACGACCGGCCAGGTGACCGTCAACAACGTCGCGGCCCTCGACTTCGAGACGAACCCCACGTTCGCCCTGACCGTCGAGGTCACCGACACGGGCGCCCTGTCCGACTCAGCCACCGTCACGGTCAACGTGACCGACGTCAACGAAGCGCCCGACGTGGATGCTCAGATTTTCAGTACACCCGAGACCAGCGAGGACGGAACGATTGTCGGCACCGTGGTGGCGAGCGACCCGGACCCAGGTGACACGCTCGGGTACGCGATCACGGGCGGGACGGGCGTGGGCATCTTCGCCGTCGATCCGGTCAGCGGCCAGATCACCGTCCTGGACGCGTCGGCGCTGGACTACGAGAGCGGGACGACGAGTTACACCCTCCTGGTCGAGGTCAGTGATGACGGCGCGCCGGCCCTTTCGGACACGGCGACCATCACGATCGCGGTCAACGACGTGGCGGAGGGCACCGGAGGCGGCGGCGCGCCCCAGTCGTCGTCGGCGGCGGCAGCGTGGGCGCCGACGATTACGCGGCCGACGTCGTCTCTGCCTGCGATCTCCATGCCCACGCTTGGCGCCCGCATCCCGCTGGGGCCGACGGCGGGCCGTGCGGGCGGCGAGGCGTCCTCAAGTGTGGCCGATGCCGAACCGGCCGACGACGAGCCGGCCGATGCCGTCGCCGTCGCGGAGCCGGGTCCGGAAGGCGGCGCACGCACCGCCCAGGATGAGCGCGACGATGCGAGGGCCCCTGCCCCGGCACGCGAGCCGGCCGACGGCACCGCCACTGCCGGCGTTACTCGCGCCGTGCGGGCCGCCGATCCGCCACCGATGCAGGGCGACCTGCCGGCGCGGCCGCCGGCCGCTGAGCCGGTCACCGTCGCAGATTCGAAACCCGCCGATGAAGACGGCACAGATGACTCGCCGTCCGCTCCGGCGCGCGTTGCGGATGCACGGCCCGCTTCAGACAAGCCGGCTGACGCGGGCGCGACGACTCGCGAGACGGCGACCGACCCGGCGCCTGTCTCGTGGCACAACCTGGACGCTACGCTGAGCCAGGTCGAGGATCTCGCGGCCGAACCGTCCGGCTACCCGCGGCTCGCGGCCGGCACGGCCTGCGGCCTGTCGGCCGCCGCGACCGCCGCTTGCGCCGTGTGGTATGCCAAGGGCGCGTTCTTTACGCAGGCCGCGCTCTCGTGCATGCCGCTGTGGCGGTGGGTCGATCCGATGCCCGTGTTGCAGGCCCGCAAGGGCAAGGCCGCAAGACGCAGCAAACGCAGGAAAGCCTAGTGGTGTGTCAACATTGAACTTGTCGGTGCGGGTGCCATGCTTTCGCTTGCGAAAGCATGCGCCCTGGCTCAGGACCGCATGCTTTCCCAACGGAGGGAAAGCATGGCACCCACAGAATCAATGTTGACCCACCACTAGGCGAACGCGGAGCCGACAGCCCGCAAGGCATGGGACCGCAGCCGTATCTGCCGGACGCGACGCGGCGTCCGGACAACTGGGGGATGATGCAATGACTCGAACCCGATGGGCAACGGCCGTGCGACTCAGCATCGGCCTGACCGGCGTAACGGTCTCACTGGTCTTCGCCGCCGCCCTGCTCGGCCTGGCGCCGGGCATCGGCCTGGCGGTGTTCCTCGCGCTGACGGGACTCGCGGGGTACACGGCGTTTCTGTTGGTGGCGTTGTGGCCGTTCGATCCTGCGGCGTCCGTCCCGGAGCGTGTCCGGGCCGCGCTCGACAACCTGTCGGAAGGCTTGGTGCTTCTCGATGAGGGCCTTCACATCGTCTTTGCCAACGCCGCCTTCGCCGAGATCCTGGGCACCCCGGCCGAGGGTCTGGAGGGACGGGACCTTTCCGAGTTCTCCTGGCGCCACGTCCACTCCGGAGAGCACCGTGTGGAGTGGCCGTGGGAAACGGTCTTCCGCGAAGGAGTTGCCCGGCGAGGCGCGACGCTTGGCCTGACCACCCCATCCGAAGGGGAACGCGTCGTTGTTCTGAACGCGGCGCCCATCGCACAGACGGATGACCGGCCTCGCGGCGTCCTGGTCACCTGCCGCGACGTGACCGCAGCGGAGTGGATCGATCTGACGCTCGAAGAGGCCCACGTTGAAGGCGACGCCCGGCAGGAAGCCAGGCGAGAACCCGCCGAGGCGGTGTGCTGATCGGACTTACGTAAGTCCTGCGCGGTGGGTCTCCGTACCCACCGCGCTTGCGACCGCCATGTCGCGGGGAGTACGGAGACCCGCCGCGCCACCACGCGGGTCCAACACGCCATAGCCCAAACCAGACCGCACGCTCAGCGTCGTTCTCGAATGCCGCGGGCGTCAACCCGAAGGCAACCGCACCTTCGCCAGGTAGATGGCGGTCTTGCCCTCGTGCGAGGCGTAGTAGGAAACCCAGAGCAGGCCGCCGTGATGGACGAGGCCGGGGTACGACGTGTCGCCGCCGGAGGGCAGGCGGAGAAACTCCGTGAGGGTGCCCTTTTCCGGGTCCAGCCACTGGAGGCTCGTCCGGGCGCCGCCGTCGTAGCGGCGCGTGGCAGCGACGAAACGACCGTCGGGAAGGCGAAGGAGAAACGGGCCGCCGACGCGCACCCCAAGGTCCTTCCACGTCCACCCGGTGTACGGCGGCCGGGCCATGCCCAGTTGCGCCGTAAACGGCGCCCCGTCGCGGCGAAGGAGAGCGTAACACGTCTCGTCGGGCAGGAAAACGAGCGACGTTTCGTTCGGGTACCCTTGGTCGAAGAGGCGCGGCACGAGCGGCGTGAACGTGCGGCCGTCGGTGCTGCGATACAGGCGGGCGATGCGCTCGCCGGACCGTCCGTAGCCGACGCCGTAGGCCGCGCCCTTGTGCCACGTGACGCGCCAGAGCCAGAGGTTCGGTTCGCCGACGGCAACGGCCCGGCCCCAGTCGGCCCCGTCGGACGAGAACCACGCGTACGTCTGGTGGCGGGTCTCGCCCCCCTTGCGGTTGGCGGCGCCCGCGGTGAGCATCAAGCGGCCGTCGGGCGTCACGCAGATCTTGGGGTCGCGCAGGTCAGGCACCTTCGCGTCGGGCGTCTCGACGAGGGCCGCAGAGGTCCAGGCGGCGCCGTCGTCCGAGGCGATGACGCGGATCGTCCCGTCGTGCGAAACGTGGCCGCCGCCTTCGCGAAAGACGCAGAACCAGCGGTCTTTGAAGCGCACGAGATCGGTGAACGCGTTGTGCGGCGCGCGGTCCCATATCTTTCGGACTTCGACGAGTTCGGCTTTGCCGCCTTCCTCTGCCCCAGCGGCGGCTAACGGGGCGGCAAGCGCGCAAAGGATCAGGATCGTGCGGTTCATTGGTCTTTCTCCTCCGGCAGGTACTTCCTGATGATGGCGGCGGCGGCATCGTCGCACGCCTTGGGGGCCACCTTGCCGGCCTGGTTCGTGGCGACGACGACGGCAAAGTTGCGGTGCGGGGCCATCCAGACGACGGCGTAGTTCATGTTGTTGCTTCCGGCGTGGGTGTAGACGCGTCCGCCGCCCCATCCGCGATGGGCCGTGCCCCATCCGCCGGCGTAGGTTCCGCCGAAGGCCGGCGTGTGCAGGCGCGGCCAGTTGGCGATGGGCAGCGGCGTGGGCTGGTCGCGGGCGCCGCGAAGATGGGCCTGGACGAACTTCGCCCAGTCGCCGATGGCGCAGTGGACGGTCCCCGCGGGAGCGATGGCCGGCGGATTGTCGATCAGGGGGCCCGGCTCCAGGGGAATCGCTTTGCCGTTCTCGACGCGATGCTGCCACGGCTGGTCCGTTTTGCCGGGCGTGCCCATGGCGCCGAAGCCGGCCGAGCCCATCCCGAGGGGGCCGAAGACGTGCTCCCGCATCAGGTCCTCATACGCGGCGTCGGCCACCGTCTCGCACGCGGCGCCGAGAATCGTGTATCCGGCGTTCGAGTAGATGAACGTCTCGCCGGGCGGCGCGGCCGGCTCCTGCTTCAGGACGCGGCGGACGAACTCGCGTCGGGCCTCGCGCGGCGGGCCGGGCAGGCGGTGCACGTCGAGGAACGTCATGCCCTTCGGCCACGTCTCGTTCGGCACGCCGCCGCGATGGGCCACCATGTGCAGCAGCGTGACGGTGCGGTAACCGGGGTGCATCTCCTTCGCCAAGTCCGGAAAGACCTGGGCCAGTGTCGAGGACCACTTGAGTTTGCCCTGCTCGACAAAGATCGCCAGGAGCGTGGCGGTCATCGCCTTGGTGCAGGAGCCGATGTGGAACTTATCCCAGGCGGTGACCTTGACGTCGCTTCCGAGTTTGCGGACGCCGACGGCGGCATAGTTGATGATGCGGCCGTCGTAGATCGTCGAGGCGGCCAGCGCCGGCACGTTGTGCCTGGCGCGAACCTCTTCGAGCAGCGGTTCGATGTTCGTCCACTTCTCGAAGTTGACGTCGATCATGTCGGGCCTCGCGCGCTCGGCGGCACCGCTCGCGCCGGCGCTCAAGGCCGTCATCGCAGCGGCAAGCCAGAGAATCAGTGGGACCCGCATCGTGGTTCCTTGCCAAGACTCGCGCAGCCAAGGGTCTCCTGCCCGTCTCATGTTACCGTCCGCGGCCCGACAACGTCCTCGGTTTTTTTGGCGGCGCGTTGGGCGAAGGCCTTCGAAGCATTTGCCAATATGCGCGATTCCAACGGGCCACCGCAGGGTTTCAAACAGTGATGGGGCACACCTGGAGCACGAGTGACTTCAGGCTGCTCGCCACAACGGTTGCCCCCTGCGATAGGGTCGGTCCAGAGCAGAAAGGATCCGGTATGTCGAAGAGCCACTTGACGCGTCGCGCATTCCTTGGTGCCGCCGCCTCGGCTGCGGCCGTGACAGTCGTCCCCAGGCACGTCCTCGGAGGGCCGGTCTACAGGGCGCCCAGCGGCAAACTGAACGTCGCCTGCATCGGCATCGGCGGCCGGGGCGGGGCCAGCGTCGGCGGGACGAGCGGCGAGAACATCGTCGCCCTGTGCGACGTGGACCAGAGGCGGGTGGGCAAGACGTTCGAGAAGCACTCGAGCGCCAAGGCCTACAAGGACTTCCGCAAGATGTTCGACGAGATGGAGAAGGGTATCGACGCGGTCACCGTGGCGACACCCGACCACACCCACGCCGTGGCGGCCATGGCGGCCATCAAGCGGGGCAAACACGTGTACTGCGAGAAGCCGCTGGCCCACTCCATCTACGAGATCCGCCAACTCATGGAGGCCACGAAGAAGCACCGCGTCATCACGCAACTGGGCAACCAGGGCCACTCGGCGGAGGCCATCCGCCTGTTCTGCGAATGGGTCTGGGACGGGGCCATCGGCCAGGTCCACACGATCCATGCGGCGTGCACCGCCGTGCACTGCAAGATCGACCAACTGCCCAAACTGGCGGAGAAGCACGAGGTGCCCTCGACGCTGGACTGGGACCTGTGGCTGGGTCCGGCCCAGTTCCGGCCGTACAACCCGGTGTTCCTGCCGGGGAGTTGGCGCGGGTGGAGTCCGTTCGGCAGCGGCACCATCGGCGACTGGGTCTGCCACGTCGTGGACCCCGTCTTCTGGGCGCTCGACCTGGGGTCGCCCGTGACGATCCAGGCCCGGGCCCAGGACTACGACCCGATGAAGCACGCCCTGACGTTCCCGAAGGGGTCGGTCATCAAGTTCGAGTTCCCGGCGAAGGCCAAGCGCGGGCCCGTCACGCTGTACTGGTACTCGGGCGTGGAGAAGATCCCCCGCCCGCAAGGGCTGGAGGAAGGCCGCAAGGTTCCGGGCACGGGCGCGGTCGTTCTCGGCGACAAGGGCGGCATCACGTACGGGTCGCACGGGGCCAACGGCGTCCGCATCTTCCCCGAGGAGAAGATGCGGGCCTACAAGCAGCCCGACAAGACGATTCCCCGTGTCAAGGGGCACCACAACGACTGGCTCGATGCCATCCGAGCGGGTCGCCTGGCGGGGTCGCACTTCCACTACGGCGGGCCGCTGACGGAACTGGCGCGGCTGGGGATCATCGCGATGCAACTGTTGGGCCAGAAACTCGTGTGGGACGGGGCGCAGATGCAATTCAAGAACAACGCGCTGGCGAACCGTCTCATCAACCCGCCGTACCGGCAGGGGTGGACGCTGTAAGACAGCCGCAGCCGTTCGGTCTGCGTGCCGAGGCGGAAGGGGAGGCTTTGCGATGGCACCTGCGAAAACGACGCGCCGCCGTTTCCTCCAGGCCGCCTCGGCCGCCGTCATCGTGGCGCCGCGGCACGTTCTCGGCGGTCCGGCCCGCACGCCGCCCAGCGAGACGCTCACCATCGCGGGCATTGGCGTCGGCGGCATGGGAGCGGCCAATCTCAGAAACCTCGAATCGGAGCGCATCGTCGCGCTCTGCGACGTTGACCACGCCTACGCCGCACGCACCTTCAAGCGGTACCCCAAGGCCACGGTCTACAAGGACTTCCGGCGGTTACTCGACCGGCAGAAGGACGTGGACGCCGTCGTCGTGGCCACGCCCGACCACACCCACGCCGTCATCTCGATGGCCGCCATCAAGGCCGGCAAACACGTCTATTGCCAGAAACCCCTCACGCACGACGTGTACGAGTCGCGGATGCTCGCCAAGGCCGCCGGGGAAGCGGGCGTCGCGACCCAGATGGGCATCCAGGGACACGCGGGGGAGGGCGCGCGGCTCATCTGCGAGTGGATTTGGGACGGTGCCATCGGCGAGGTCCGCGAGGTCGATGCGTGGTGCAGCCTGTCGTATTACCCGTGGGGCCACGCCGGCTGGAGTTCGCAATGGGGGGCGCGTCCGAAGGAGACGCCGCCCGTCCCGCCGACCCTCGACTGGGACCTGTGGATCGGCCCGGCGCCGATGCGGCCGTACCACCGCGCGTACCACCCGACCACGTGGCGGTGCTGGTGGGACTTCGGCGTCGGCATGATGGGCGACCGTGGCGCCCACACGCTGGACCCGGTGGTGTGGGCCCTGCGGCTGGGCCAGCCGACGAGCATCGACGCCACCTCGACGGGCATGTCGAAGGACGTGCACCCGCTTTCGTCGATCGTCACGTATCGCTTCGGCGCGCGGGGCGACCTGCCGCCCGTCACGTTGACCTGGTACGAAGGCCTGCGTCCGCCGCGGCCAACCGAACTTGAGGAGGGCCGCATCATGGGCAGCCGAGAGGGGGGCGCCCTCTTCAAGGGAACCAAGGGCCTGCTCACGGCCGGCGTGTACGGCGAGGGGCCGCGCCTCATCCCCGAGAGCCGCATGAAGGCCTACCAGCGCCCCCCGAAGACGCTCCCGCGGGTTGGCGCGTCGCACGAGATGGACTGGGTAAGGGCGTGCAAAGCGGGCACGAAGGCCGGCGCCGACTTCAGTTACGCCGGGCCACTCACCGAAATCTGCCTCCTCGGCAACGTCGCCAAACGCGTCGATACACGCATCGAGTGGGACGCCGAGAACCTCAAGGTCACCAACCTGCCCGAGGCCGACAAGTACGTCCGCGCGCCGTACCGTGACGGCTGGAGCCTGTAGGGGCTGTTGCGCCATTGCGCCCTGCTTCCGCGTGGCGGCCTTCCCAGGCCACCACGCCCTGTGCACGGCTCTCGCGGCGGCCTGGGAAGGCCGCCGCGCGGTTTGGGGAACACGCCCTGTAGGCCTTCGCCGGTGACGGAGCCGGCGGCGGGAGACGGCCATCGCGACCTCGGCCATGCGACTCGGCTTCTGCGTCCTCAGTGCCCTGCTCTGCATCTGTGCCGCGCAGGCCGCCCCGAACGACTGGGCCGAGGGCACCCACGAACAGGCCGACGGCGCCAGCCGCGACTACTACAACCGCGCCGGGCTGCTCAAGTGGCAGAACTTGATGGGCGACTGGCGCGACGCCGCCGACACGCCGCAGGGCGCCAAGCCCTACGCCCGTGCCCGGATCGTCGATGACGATACGGCCAAGCCCGTCGAGTGGGACGTAACGGCCCTCGTGGGGGAGTGGCTCGCGGGCAAGCATCCGAACCAGGGCTTCTTCCTGCGAAGCCTCGGCGGCACGTTCAGGTTCCGCAGCCGCGAGTACGCCGACAAGGCCGCGCGACCTCAACTCGTTCTCACGACCGCCGATGGGACCGTCACGCTCGCACCCGAGGCCGACACCTACCTCGATCGGTCAACCTATCGGAGCCAGGGCAACTCCGACACGCTGCTGGCGGGCCATGCGCTCGTGCGCTTCGACCTGTCGGCGGTGAAGGCGCAACCCCGCATCGCGAAGGCCGTCCTGCGGCTGCACACGTATGCCCAGTACGGCAGCGGCGAGGTCGTGGTGCTGCGGTGCAGCCAGGGGCACGACCTTCCGCCATCGGACCCCATCCCGGGCCTTGCGGAGGGGTACCGGGGAGACCGTGGCATCGCGAAGGACCCGAACGTCATCTTCTTCGCCGATTTCGAGTCCGATTCGTGGGCCGATGCGTGGACCTTCGCTCGCGGCACCATCGACACGGTCGGGTCGGACCCCGAGCGCCGGTTCAAGCCGCTCCTGGGCAAGGCCTGCCGCGTCAAGATCGCCGAAGGCAACACCGGCGCCATGAACGTCGGCTACCAGTTCAAGAAGCAGACGGGCGCCGAGCCCGAGGAAATCTTCTTCCGGTACTACCTGCGCCTGGGCGACGACTGGAACCAGACGCTCCAGGGCGGCAAGATGCCCGGCATCAGCGGCACCTACGGCGTGGCAGGATGGGGCGGACGCAAATCGGACGGCACCAACGGGTGGTCGGCACGCGGCTCCTTCATGCGGTCCATCCCGAAGGGCAACCCCCTGGGCGGGATGCACCCCATCGGCACCTACTGCTACCACGCCGACCAGCCCGGCACGTACGGCGACATCTGGCCGTGGCAGAAGGGGTACCGCGGCTACCTCGTGACGAACCGGTGGTATTCGGTCGAACAGTACCTCAAGATGAACACGCCGGGCGAGAAGGACGGGGTCCTGCGGGCCTGGATCGACGGCCGCCCGGCCTTCGAGAAGACCGACATCCGCTTCCGCAAGGCACCGCACCTTAAGATCGAGCAGATCTGGATGAACGTGTACCACGGCGGCAAGAAGCCGTCGCCTCGGGACCAGCACCTCTTCATCGACAACGTGGTCATCGCGCGCGGGTACATCGGACCGATGAAGGGGGCCGGCAGCGGGGACTGAGCGGTCCGACACACGTTTGGCGCGGCGGGTACGGAGACCCGCCGCGCAGTGCGCTGGAACGGCGCGCGGCGACCAAGGTCGCCGGCTAACGGGATGCGTGTCGGGCACGGGCCGCGGCGCCGTAGGCTTGTCACCCAGCCGCAGGCGCGTCGAGGTCGCGTTCCTTGGCGCCGGGGGGAAGGCGGTACTCGAAGAGACGCGGGTTGGGTTCCTTCTCGAGGCTCACTTTGCTGAGGCGAAGCACGAGCGTCACGTCCTCGTCGCCGTAGAACCGGGCGCGGTAGGCAGTGCAGACGGGCGTGTCGCCGACGGGCTGGTACGCCAGGAGTTCGGCCATGACGAGCCGCCGGCCGACGGCGTCGAACAGGTCCACGCGCACCGGCCGCAGCGTGGCACGGTCGAACCAGATGCGGCGGGCCGGCAGCGTGGCTGCTCCCGCGCGGCGCTGCTCCGTGAGGACATAGTGCCGCCGCCCCGCCACGAACTCGGCCGCCGCGCCGCGCGCCAGGTCGATCCGGGACATGCCGCACGCCGCCATCAGGTCGGCCGGCGACAGCACGAGGTCGCGCTCGCCTTCGCCGCCGCGCCGGCCCGTCCAGACGGTGTTGACCCCGGGCCGGATCCAGAGCCAGAACCGTTCGGCGTTCATGCCGAGCCGGAAGACGTCCTGGCCGAGCACCTGCCCGTGGACGAAGAGGCGGTCGGGCTTCGCGACGAAGAAGTGGCCGTCGAGGTCGTGCTGCTCGCGTTTCTTTCCGACGGGGACGTTGATCGTCACGGCGGCCCGCGACCAGAGGTGCCGGATGGAATCGGCCCAGGCGTTGTGTGCCGCGATGACCTCGGCCGGAGCGGCCACGGGCGGCGGCGCGTCTGCCGCGCGGGCAGCACTGCCGGCCGCGGCAAGGAGCGTCACGACAAGTGCCAGGGCTGTGCGTTGCATTGAGCGGGCTGCTTTCGTATGGCTGCCGGCACACGCCTCCGGTATACGCCCCTGGCGTGTGCCCCCGGAGCGTGCCCCCGGTGTAATCACCGGGGGCTAATCATGGGTGTCAGGTTCATCCTCAACCGGGGGCGCTGGTTCGTCGTCCTCGGCGTCAAGTTGGTCCCATCTGTCGGGCATGTCGAGGACGTCGCGGAGGCGGTCGGAGACGGCGCGGATCTCGTCGTCGGAGATGCTCGGCGCGCGGACCAGGTGCCGGCGGTCGGTGCCGGGTTCGCGGAGCGTGAGTTCCTCTCCCCTGCCCCCGGCCAGCCGCCGCGATGAGAGGACCCTCAGCCGGCGTTTGCGCATCAGCACCAGCGTCAGGACGTAGCGGAATCGCAGGGCGCGCTCCTCTTCGGCGTCGCCGAGGTGCTCGAACAGTTCCATCAGCCGCGACAGGTCCACGAGTTGCGGTCCCCTGCGTCGGGGCTGCTCGGGTTCGGGCACGCGGGTCTTCCAGAAACTGAAGTACTCGGCGGCTCCCGGCTTCCAGCAGTCGGGACAGAAATCGTGGCGGGCGAACATCTCGTCGCCCTCCACTTCGAGGACGGCCGAGTAATACTCGTCGCCGACGCCGAAGGGCCGGGCGCACCCCTGGCACGCGTGCGACGAGGCGGAGATCTTGTACTCGCGGTCTAACGCCATGCAACGTACCTGACGGAACGGCGCGCCGGCTACTTGCTCAGGGCTTTCAGGACGATCTTGCGTGTCTCGGCGGCCAGGCGCTCGGCCTCGGCCAGGCGCTGGTGGGTCCGCTTGCGGACGGCATCGGCGTCGTCGGTATCGCGGTAGCCGGCGAGGTTGACCGCCACGTTGATCCGGACCGCCATCGCCGCCCCCAGCGCCAGTTCAGCCGCCACCCCCACGTCGCTGATGAGGTTCGGGTTGGCGATGTCGGCCAGGCGGCGCGTGACCTGGAGCATCTGCCCGAGAGCCTCAAGGACGCCCTCGACCACGTCGAGCGACTCGCGCGTCGCCTTGACGATGGCGGCAGCACGGTCGGCCTTCTCCTCATTGTTCTCTCTGGGCAACCGGTATACAGCCATGACTGTGGCGTAGGCGTCCATGTCCTGGTGGGCCAGGTCGAGGAGCCTGGCCTGCAAGCCGGCCAGGCTATCAAGCGCCTCGTTGATATCAGCCTGGACGTCTTTGTACTTCTCCTTGCCGGCGGTGAAGGCTGCCGCCATCGACGCCATGGTCGAGGCCAGGGCGCCGGCCACGGCGGCGACACTGCCGCCACCGGGCGTGGGCTGGGCGGCGGCGGCGTCTTCGAGGTACGTCGCCAGCGGTTCGGTGCGGTAGTCCATGCGTTCTCCCTCAGACAGATACGCGCGGGCCGAGGCCCGCGGCCGCCGCTCCATCGCGCGGCCGTGCGCCTTACGATCCCGCCTCGCTGAAGACGATGCGGCAGACGCAGGCAACGGCGTTGCCGTCGGCGTCTTTGCTCGATGCGTCCACGCTGACCAAGACGACCGGCTTCCCGAGTTGGACCGGCCCGTTGTGCCCCAACTCGATGCTCCGGACCGTGGCTGCGTTGACGTTCTCCGAGATCTTCGTCCCGCTCTCGGTCAGAGCCGACATCTCGATCCGGACGGTCGCGTCCAGGCCGCTGTCGGTTGGTTTGGCCTTGATCGCGAAGATGACACCGACCTGCTCGTACTGGACCATGCTGATAGCCGGACCGCGCTCCGTCCTCCGCGTGTTCGTCACAAACGGCTCGCGTTTACCGATGCGTATGCGGTCTTCGGCCAGGTTGACCGTCTGGTCCACCTGGTAGAGGACCTTCGTCGTGCCGCAGGCTGCCAGGGCCTTCTGAAGGTCGGCGGCAGTGCCGGCCTTGGCGGCAAGCGACTCCGAGTCGAACGCGCCGACGCCCGCTTCGGGCACACGCGTCTCGTAGACGGTGGCCTGGAAGCGTGCAGAGGCCAGTTCGCCCGCGGGGCGCTTGGCCTGTTCCTCACAGCCGACCGCCACGGCCAACGCCAAAGCCGTACAGCATACCGCGATCATCAAACGTGTCATGACCGGCCCCCTTTCTCATAAGCGCGCGGGGCAACCCCGCGGCTAACGTGGCGTCAGCGTGTACGCCGCGCCGGACTGCGTGGCGAACTCGACGACGCCGTCCGCGACGGGCCTGGCCTCGACCGCCTTGCCGCCGCACGTCACGGCCACCGGCACGGGCGTCCGCAGGCGGCACGTCTCGCCGACCTTCGAGCGGACCGTCGCTTCGGTCAACTTACCGTCTTTCCACGCGATGTCCACCACGAAACCGCCGCGCGCGCACAGGCCCGTCACGCACCCGGCGGGAATCGCCTTGGGCAGCGCGGGCAGAATCTCGACCTCGCCGGCGTGCGATTGGACGAGCATCTCGGCGATGCCGCTCGTGCCGCCGAAGTTGCCGTCGATCTGGAACGGCGGGTGCGCGTCGAACAGGTTCGGGAACGTGTTGCCGGCGATGGCCTCGCTGACCATCTTCCAGGCGTGGTCGCCGTCGAGCAGGCGAGCCCAGAAGTTGATCTTCCAGGCCTTGCTCCACCCGGTGCCGCCGTCGCCGCGATGCGCGAGCGTGACCTTGCACGCCTGAGCCAGTTCGGGCGTGCCGCGCGGCGTGATCTCGCGCCCGGGGTGCAGACCCCACAGGTGCGAGACGTGGCGGTGGCTCTTCTTCGGATCGTCTTTGTCCTCAATCCATTCCTGGAGTTGACCGTGCTGGCCGATCTGGTTCGGCGCGATGCGGGCGACCTTGTCCTGGAGTTCCCTGCGAAACGCCTCATCGACGCCGAGGATCTTGCTCGCCTCGATGCAGTTCGTGAGCAGGTTGCGAATGATCTGGTGGTCCATGGTGGGCCCGGCCACCAGGCCACCCTGCTCCGGCGAGTTCGACGGCGTCGAGATGAGCCACTTCTTGTATCCGGGGCGCGGGTCCTCGATGAGGAAGTCCGCGAAGAACTCGGCCGCGCCTTTGATGATGGGGTAGGCGCGCCGGCGCAGAAACTCGGTGTCGCGCGTAAAGTCGTAACGCAGCCACAGGTGCTGGCTCAGCCACGCCCCGCCGGTAACCCAGATGCCGTGGTTCGAGGCGTTGATGGGCGCCGTGCCCCGCCACAGGTCGGTGTTATGGTGAAGGACCCACCCGCGGCAATCGTAGTGCGCCTTGGCGGTGCGGGCGCCGGTGACGGCGCAGTCGGCGAGGAGGTCGAAGAGCGGGTCGTGGCACTCCGAGAGGTTCGTCAGTTCGGCCGGCCAGTAGTTCATCTCGGTGTTGATATTGCAGGTGTACTTCGAATCCCAGGGCGGCCGCGTGCTCTCGTTCCAGATGCCCTGGAGGTTGGCCGGCTGCGTGCCGGGACGGCTGCTCGCGATCATCAGATACCGGCCGAACTGGAAGTACAGCGCCGCCAGTTGGGCGTCGTCCTGTTTGGCGAAGTTCTTGATGCGCTGGTCGGTCGGCTGCTTCGAGGCTTCCGTCAGGGGCAGGTCGAAGGTCGCGCGACGGAACAGGCTGCGATGGTCGCGGACGTGCGCGGCGCGCAGGGCGTCGTACGGCTTGGGCGCGACGGCCTTCAGATAATCCCGGCACCGTTTGGCCGGGTCGGCCGAGACGTCGCGGAAGTTCTTGAAACTGGTGGCGGCCACAAGGCGGAGCGTGACGGCGTCGGCACCGGTCACCTCGATGCCTTCGCCGGTGACCTTGACCCGGCCCCCGTCGGCCGCAGCGTGAAGGCGCGCCTCGAACGTCAGGGCATTCCGGATCTCGGCCTCGGACCGCTTGCTGGTGTACGTGCCGAGCCCACCGCTCATGACGAGCGTATCGGCGCCCGCGGCGGAGAGTTTGGGGTCAGGGTGCGGACTTGTAAGCGATGCCGTGAAGGTCACCGTGCCCGGCACGTCGGCGGCGATGCGGACGACGATCGCCCCGTCGGGGTAACTGGCGAACAGGTCGCGCGTGAACGTGGCGCCTGCGACCTTGTACCGGACGGTGACGATGGCGGAATCGATGTCGAGTTCGCGCCGGTAATCGGTCGCGCCGTCGTGGCCGGGGAAGGTCAGTTTCAGGTCGCCGAAGGGCTGATAGGGCACCTGGCGCAGAGGCACGCTCATCATTTGTGCCAGGGCCAGGTTCTCCGCCTCGCGCTGTTTGCCGTCGAAGATGAGTTGGCGGACCTGAGGCAGAAACGCGGCGGCCCCTTCGTGGCTGTAGTCGTGCGGCTCACCGACCCAGAGCGTGTCCTCGTTGAACTGGATCCGCTCCTGGGCCGTGCCGCCGAAGACCATCGCGCCGAGGCGGCCGCTGCCCATGGGCAGCGCATCGACCCACTTGGACGCGGGCTTGTCGTACCACAGCGTCATGCCCTCGGCAGGCGAGTCCAGGTCAAGACCCTCCGCCGCCTGCGCTGCCGGAACGTGTGTGGCGCACCCGGCCACAACCACCACAAGCGCAACGGACACCAGCAAGACAGGCACGTTCATCGGTCCTCCTTCCCGAAAAAAGGTTCCAGGAACCTTTTTGCCGTAATTGGCGTTTTTGGCCCAGAATCGGCTTTCTTGCAGAAAAGGTACCTGGTACCTTTTTCACTTTCGGATCGCTTCGGCGGCCTTCGGGTCGCTTGTGACGACGACGATTGCGGGGTTCTTCAGGTACTGGCGGGCGACGCGGGAGAGGTCCCCCGGCCGCGTCTGTCGGATCCGTTCGAGTTCCTCGCGTGCAAAGCCGTGGCCCAGGCCGAGGACCTCATCGACGGCCGCCTCGAACGACCATCCGTCGATCGTCTCGCGGCCGAGTTCTTTGGCCGTGATGATGGTGGCGCGGGCGGGGGTCAACTGCGCCTCG
>DATKXP010000223.1:0-3985 GCA_035529015.1 Phycisphaerae bacterium
AGGCCGCCAAGGTGGCGGCCGACGACCGGTTCGGCCGGCCCTTCCGCTACGCTCCAGGGCCGGCCGAACCGGTCGCACCACCCCGGAATGTGTCAACCATGTGCCCGGTCTAAAGTGTCAACGATGTAACCGGTTGCACAGCGCAGCCGCCCCGTGCGGGGCGAGCGCCCGACGCTCCTCCAAGCGGGCACACATCTCTGGGCAGACCCACAGCAAACCGGGGATAAGTCAACCGCGGAAACCCTTGCATCCCCGGGAGAGCCCGGTAAACTCCGTGTTTCCCCAAAGCCCCGAGAACGAAGGAGTGATTCCCATGGCGCTTGCAGCGTATCTGACACAGATGTTCGGCCTGGACGGCAAACGCGCAGCCGTGATCGGCGGCGGGGGCGTGCTGGCGGGGGCCATGTCGAGCGCGCTGGCGAAGGCCGGCGCCAAGGTGGCGGTGCTCGATCTGAACCTCGACGCGGCTCAGGCCAGGGCCGACGAGATCCAGGCCGAAGGCGGCGAGTCCATCGGCATCCAGGTGGACGTGGCCAGCCGCAGCGACCTTGAAGCCGCGTCGAAGCAGATGGACGAGATCTGGGGCGGCACCGACATCCTCATCAACGCCCCCGGCGTCAACTCCGCCACGCCCTTCTTCGAGATCACCGATGAGGAGTGGGAAAAACTCATCGCCGTGGACCTGAAGGGCGTCTTCATGGCCTGCCAGGTCTTCGGCCGCGGGATGGTCGAGCGCAAGAGCGGCAGCATCATCAACATCTCGAGCACCTCCAGCGGCCCGCCCCTCTCGAAGGTCTTCACCTACGGCGTGGCCAAGGGCGGCGTGAACCAGATCACGCAGTTCCTGGCGAGGGAATGGGGCCAGGACGGTGTCCGCGTCAACGCGCTGGTGCCGGGGTTCTTTCCGGCCGAGCAGAACCGGCGGCTCCTGACGCCCGAGCGGACGGCCAAGATCTTCGCCCACACCCCCATGGGGCGATTCGGAGAGGCGGACGAACTGCTCGGGGCCGTCCTCTGGCTGGCCAGCGACAAGGCCTCCGGATTCGTCACCGGCACGCTCGTGAAGATCGACGGCGGCTTTGCCGCCATGACCATCTGACGGACCCGCGCGCCGCAGCGCACAACAAGCGCGGCCCCTGGGGACCGCGCTTGGTCGTTGCTTCTCGCAGACCGCGCACGGCCGGCGCGGCCACGGCACCGACTCCTACCACCCCCAGATGCTCGTATACTTCGGCACGACGTACTGTTCCGCCAACTGGTCGTAGGCGGCGGCGCGTTCGGCGCTCTCGGCGCGAAGTGCGTCGCCTTCGGCCCACTCGCCCGACCCCGCCACGTTGGCCACGGCTGTCTGAAACTCCTTTTCGGACGCAGCCATGTCCTTGCACATGATGTTCGTGTTCTGGACGTCCTTCTTCTCGATGTTGGTGAACGACCACGGGTTCTGGAACTTCTGCTTCTGCTGGTAGCCCTGGAGTTTTCTCTGAAGGACGGCGCTGACCTGGGTGTGGATTTGTGCCAGACGCTCGCTGGCCATCTTGCCCACCGCACGGGCGTCGTCGGGCGGCGTGTCGGGACCCAGAAGGAAAATCTGCCGGGCCTCCTCCGCCGCCGGCCGGAACACCTTCATCACGTCCTGCGGCGAACGCAGGCGCCGCAGTTGGGTGCCTGTTGCCTTCAACTTGGCGCACCGTGACTTGGCCAGCAGCGCGAGCGCCGCATCCAGCGCCTCGTCGTCCGACAGGGGCTTCGGCTCGGTGCCCGGCGGGGGCTTGACCGTCCCGCCCCCTTTGTAGATGCCGTTCTGCGAACCCGCGAGCACGTCCGCAATAGCGCTGAACCGGATGTAGTCGTCCGATCCCTTGTCGAAACGGTCCCGCAGCCCACGGTAACCGCCGACGGCCCCGTTCCAGTTGCCGCTCTTCCTGAGCCCCTCGGCAATGACCCGCAGCGCCTCGGTCTTGGAGTCCTCGTCCTTGGCGGTCTTCAGAAACGCCCTGGCCGCCGCCACGGCCTCGTCCGTTTTTCCCGCCATCAGCTGGGCCTGGACCTCGGCGATACGCTGCGCGTCATCCGAGGCCCCAAGTTCCGCACCCGCCGCCGGCAAGGAGACCCCTGCACACAACACCAGGATGGCTGTGATGGTGCTAAAGCGTCCCATGGCTTTCTCCTCCACTGATCGCGGCAAGCCGGGAGCCCTGAAGGCGCTGCCCGCCGCCCTCGCTTCGGCGCGGCCGGAAGTGATACGTCACACGGCTCCCCCCGACTTGGACGCGGCTGAGCCCTGCCGCGTTCCATCACAATTCACACAAACATGCTACACCATTTGCGGCCGATCCGCAACATGCCCGGTCGTTTCGCCCATCGGACGCGCGGTGACGCTGCTAAGCGGACCGACATAAGTCTCTTAAAGACCGTGCGCGGCGGGTCTCTGCACCCGCCGCGGATGTGTGCTCTGATGCGCGGTGGGTGCGGAGACCCACCGCGCAAAACTTATGTCGGTCCGCTTAGAACATGCCGCCGCCGCGGTCGATCCGACTCGGGTCGCTCCACTTGCCCCCCCGGCCGCCGCCGCCACGGCCGCTCAACTCCGGCGGTTCGAACGCCTTGGCGAGCGTCTCATACGTCTCGCGCCGCGTTGCACAGTCGGCCTTCAGTTGCTGGCCCTCCGGCCAACCTGCCGTGCCGGCCAGCAAATCCATGCCCGCCGCCAGCGAAGCCTCGGCCTTGGCCATGTCGTTGCAGGTGCCCTGGCAGCGGAGCATCTCCTTGCGGAGGCTGATCGTCAGCCGGTTGCTCTCCTTGGCCGCCTCGAACACCGCCTGCTTGCTCTTGAGGCCTGCCACGATTTGGGCGCCGATCCGGGCCATCCGCATGCTGGCCGCCTGGGCGGCTTCACGTTCGAGGTCCGACGGCATCTCCGGCCACAGGACCCGCAGTTGCCGCAACTCCGCCGTCACCGGCGCGAACCGTTCGATGACCTCCTGGGCCGTCCTCGCCCCTTTGAGCAGCCGGATGTGGACCTTGAGTTTCTCGGCCCGCGCCGCCGCCAGCCGACCCATCGCCTCAGAGACGGCCGTGTCGTCGTCGAGCGTCCGACCGGGATTCGGATTCGGTTCGCCATGCGCCGTGACCGCCTGCCCGTACACGCCCGTCGGCGAGGCCCGCAGGATGTCGGCCATGGCGTGGTACCGGACGTACGCCTCGGACCCCTTTTTGAAGCGGTCGCGAAGCATGATGTAGGCCGAACACGCGCGTTTCCAGTCCTTCTTCTTCCGCAAGGAATCGGCCACGATGCGGGCGGCCTGGGCCTTGAGGTCGGCGTCTTTGGCGCTGCGCAGGAACGTGCTGGCCGCCTCGATGGCCGCGTCGTATTTGGCCGCCGTGTACGCCGACTCGATTTCGCTCAGTTGCTCCTGTTCCCGAGCGTTGTCGGGCACGGCCTCGGCTGTGCCGGCGGGCGCGCCGGACCCGGAGCCGCCGGCGTCCGCACCCCACACCGCCGACGTGCTCGCCAGAAGAATCACCGCCGATATGGACCAGTAACGTCCCATTCTCAGCCCCCGTCACGACGGCGAACGCCGACTTGCCCCATCACCTTATACGACTACCATGCTACAGATATTCTCCGGATTCGGCAAGGCCGAATCAACATGGCCCCGTGGGCTCTCGAGCGGGCAACCGCAGACCCGCCCCGCGATGCTTGTTTCCGGGACGGCAGCCCTTTACAATCGGACGAGTGCCTTGTGCATTCAGACGGACACGCGGGGAAATTTTTCCCATGCGCGCGATGGTTCTTGAGACGCCCGGCCCGATTGACACCTCGCCGCTTGCGCTGCGCGACGTGCCCACGCCGCAGCCCGCCGCCGGCGAGATACGCGTCCGTGTCGCGGTCTGCGGCGTCTGCCGGACGGACCTGCACACGGTCGAGGCCGACTTCCCCCTGCCGCGCACGCCCGTCATCCCCGGCCACCAGGTCGTCGGCACC
>DATKXP010000224.1:0-2788 GCA_035529015.1 Phycisphaerae bacterium
GGACGGCCCGTGGCCTCTGCGCCCTCAGACACATGGAACTCGCAGCCGATGAGCGAAAGGCTAGGCAGTCCGACGTCGACAGCGCCCGGCAGAACAACCTTCGTAGCGCTGTAGTCTAGGTGGATCATGGCCACTATAGTCTACCGTATTGCGCGAGAGCGGCCAAGCATGACGTGGGTCGATGGACCAGGCGATTCTCGCGGTCGGGCCCATTCAAGACTCCTCCGGTCGTGCAGCCGGAAGCCCTGACTGGCGCAGGGCTAGCGTGAGTTTACCACGGGTTGACCATACAGGATAGATAAGCTACGGCATGGCAAGGGTTTCAAGCTCCGTGGGCTGTAGGGCCTAACTCGTAGTCCGAGTGGACCAGGCTTCGGTAGAGCCGCAGGGCGTCCGGCTCGGTCTCCTCCAGTTGCCAATGCGCCCGAGGGCGGCCGGGACGGCCGCTGCATTCGGTCCGCAGGACCATCCGCACGCCATTGAGCATCGCCAGCAGGGCGGCCATCCCTTGCTCATAGCCCATCCGGCGGGCGTGGCGCCGAACCAGAGCGGCCAGCAGATACCCCACCACACAGCAGAAGCTGTGCACCTCGATCTTCTGATCCGTCCAATGGTACTGCGGCCGAAGGGCAAGGAACTCCGGGTTCTTCGTCTCCCGGAAGACCAACTCCGCTTCGGCCTGCCCCCAATACGCCCATACGACCTCTCCGGTGGCCCAACCGTCTCGGTTCGTGGCCAGCATGCGACGGCCATACTCCCGGTCGCGGAGTTGGCCGAACGCCTCCGCGTCCAGCCACCAGTCCAACTGCCAGAAGCCCCGCTGGCTTTCTCTTTCGGTCAACTCGTAGCCAATCAACTTCCGGATGCCAGGCGCCTTGCGAAGCACGCCCTGAACTTGTCGCTCGATGAGCTCTCTCCGCCGTCGCCGGGTGGCCGTCAGCAAGGCGTTTTGAACGCCGGACAGGCCCTTCATCACCGGCTGCATCTGCTGCTGAAGGCCCCGCATTTGCCCGTCCCGCAGCGTCGGGCTGTCCAACACCACCACCGTCCGCTGCCGACCGGCAATCTGCGTCTGTCCGCGAAGCACCCGCATCTGGCCCACATCCTGGACCTCGCACATCGCGAACTCCTCCAGCGGGCGATAGGCCCAGTCCTTCTGCTGCGAAGGCGTCAGGGATACGACGTACCCGAACTGCGAGGCATCCAGGAACTGCCAGTTCTTCCGGCAGACGTTCCCCTTGTCGGCCACCAGCGTCACCGCCTCTGGAGCGATACCAAGCTCCTCGCATTGCCGCCGGATGGTCTCCAAGGCTTGGGGAAAGGTCGTCACGTCGTTGTAGTTGCCCCGGTAGACCTTCTCCAACAGCGGAACCCATCCATCCCGCGAGACGAGCATGCCCACCTGGAATTGGCGCAGGTCGTTGCGCCTCTGCTTGTTCTTGCCCCGTTGCGGCAGGTCGCAATGCCGGTTCCGCGAGTCGATGAACGTGTAGTAGTTCGTCACGTCGTAAAACAGGCTGTCGGCCGACACGCCGAACTCGCGAAGCACGCGGCGCCCCAGCTCCGCCTGAACGGCCGCCAGCGCCTCGGCTGGCAGACGGTCCATCTGGTCCCAGAAGAACGGGCTGGTGATCTGCTCCGTATCGAACCGCCACAGCCGACCGACGGTCGTGCCCTCAGCCCAGCCCGCCCAGCCTCGCTTGCTGGTGGGATGCAACGCCCGGCCGATGGCCGCCAAGACAAGCGTCTGGCCCACCGACAGCAAGTGGCGCGTCGGCCGCGACGGACGCGACGGACGGGTGTGCCGATCGATCAGTTCCGCAAGGCCGAGGCGGTCCGCCAGCGAGAGCAGCACCGCGACGCCGCCGTGGCTGAAGGACTTCAGCCGGTCCAACGGCTGCTGCTGTTGCAGCCGCTGCAACAGGTCGTCCGCCCTGCCGATGTAGGCCAGGTTCACCGTCCTGACCTTACCGCCGTCCCGCCGGGACTCGGCGATGTACCAGTAGGTGTGTCCGTGGATCACCTTGGGCTTCAAGAAGGCCATTTAGGCCCTACTTACCCCACGATATGTGGCCTTGTCAAGCAAAAAACCGCAATTTCTTGAATTATTCTGCTGACTCCACGAGGCCTGTTTTAGGCCCTACCGATCAAGATGTGACAACCCCTTTGGCCCCCAATGCTTACGCGCATCTATGTCCGAAGCGTGGTAAACTCACGCTAGCGGCCTATGACCCCCTTGGGGCCTAGCGGCCTACGACCTCTCTTTGTCTCCGCCTCACACCTTGACACTGAAACGTTCGCCTTTCTTGAGGTCCGCGGCGAAGGCCGCGAGCAGTTGTGCGGCGTGCTCGATGTCTCTGAGATCCAGCGTCTCCACCGTCGAGTGCATGTATCGGTTGGGGATGCTGAGGATGGCCGAGGGCACGCCGCCGTTCTTGGTCCAGATGGCGTAAGCGTCGGTGCCGCCGGTCAGGCTGAAGGTTTCTGTCTGGATGGCGATCTTTTTTCTCTTGGCGATCTTGCGCAGGCGTTCGACGACCAGCGGGTGGTTTTCGCGGCCGATGCTGACCGTCGGGCCGGCGCCGATCTTGATCTCGCCGTGCTGCTTATAGTCGATGCCCGGCGTGTCGGTCGCGTGGGTGACGTCGACCGCGATTGCGGCGTCGGGCTTGACGTTCGCCACCTGCATCGCGGCGCCGTGAAGGCCGGTCTCCTCCTGGATGGAGCTGCAAGCGTAGATGGCGCAGTTCACATTCGCGTCCTTCGCCAGGCGTAGCGCCTCGATGAC
>DATKXP010000225.1:0-2979 GCA_035529015.1 Phycisphaerae bacterium
TTACATCGGCGCTCCGTAGCGCCGAGCGAGAAGGAGCGCCCGATGAGGCATTCCGGGTCCGTCCTCGTGGTCGTCCTGGGGCTTCTGGCCATCCTGGCGGTGGTCGGCGTCGCCTTCGTCACCATGAGCACGCTGGACCGCTCGACATCCGCCAGTTTTGCCCTGCAGACCCAGATGATGCTCTCCGCCGACGGCGCCATCGAATACACCATCCACGAAATGGTCCTCGACGTCTGGGAATGGGAACTGACCGGTAGCACTTTCAGTTTCACCGGCAAACTGCTCTCCGGAGTGACCAATAGCGCAGGCATCACGTGCGAGCCCTACGATTACCCTTCCGCCGCCGCTGACGCCTGGCTGTCGAGCCCGATCACCTCCAAAGCCAAGCCGACCCGGATGTCCTTCCAGGATGCCACCACGAAGGTCTTCGGCGGCCTCCTAGCACGGGGTACGGCGAAAACAAAGCCCGGCAACTGGCCGGAGAACCTGGGGTTCCCCGTGGCCGACTCCGACCTGGTGCCCACAGCCTCGAGCGCCTGGACCAACGGCATCTGGGTCCCGGACCTGGTCGCCCCCTTCAACCAATACCTCGTCCGCACCAGCGTCACGGTGCTCGACCACAACGCCTTAATCAACCTCAACGCCCACGGCAACCGGGTCCAGCCAGAACACCGATACGACGAATACCGCAACCCCCCAGGGTGGCGCTATGACGAAGACGACTTACTGCGCAAAGGGTACTTTATCAGTGATGTGGACCCGCAGCAACTCGGCTTCAACGAAACGGTACTCGATATGCTCCTCTGCGGGAGTGCGGATACCCCTGGCCGCTGGGGCACTGATTGGGCACCGTCAAACGCCGGCGCCGGCGCCATCCTCTGCGAGAACCCCTCCGACGGTGCCGATGTCCCCTTCACCCTGGATGAGGAGTTCGAACTGCGTCGCCTTTGGGGCACCTATTTCACCAGCCGACTGGAACGCTTTTGGCCCTCAACACGTAATGCGAAAGGAAAGATCACCGCGGGGGGGGCGGGGCTTGAGGCCAAACCCGACGATTACCCCCACGCGACCGCCCTCTACACAAACCGCCTCAAGGCCACGACCGTTTCCTGGACGGCCGAGGTCCGCGGCGACAGCACTGTCCTTAACATTAGCCACGCCACGGCCAGCGACCAGGCCTGGTCCTGCCCGAAAGTGGATCTCAACACCGCCTCCGCCCAGGCCATCTACGATGCTCTCACCGATGCCGAGATTCTTCCCACTGAGTCTGACCGGAAGCAGTTCGTGGCGAACATCATCGCCTTCCGTGACAAGGACAACCAGTTTGAACCTGACGACTTCGACGGCTACATGGGTGCCGAGCGCCAGCCGTTCTTTAGCGAAGTCACTGCTCGCTTCACTCAGGACAAGGAAGACCCGGACGACCCCGATAGCCCTGTCACCAAGGAGACGTGGACAATCCAGGTTGAACTCTACAACCCCTGGCCCGGGGACGATCCGTGGGACAACGACAACGCCCTCGGAGTGAACGGCCTGCAAGTCGTTAAAGTGGACGGAGTGGGCAACCCTATCGATTCCGCCCCGTCGCTCAGCAACAAGAGCATGAATTCGAACTCCTGCTCCCTCACCGACGGCACGCAGACTGTTTACACCTACACCATCCCGATCGACAAAAAGACCGATCCAACTGCCACCCTGAGTAACAAACTCACGGCTATCGAGTTGCGCGTCAACAACCTCGCCATTGACCAAATCCCTTGCA
Organism: Phycisphaerae bacterium; assembly: GCA_035529015.1. Taxonomy (GTDB): domain Bacteria; phylum Planctomycetota; class Phycisphaerae; order FEN-1346; family FEN-1346; genus JAUVZF01. The sequence continues at coordinate 1,763 of DATKXP010000225.1, forward strand.
GCCAGATCCAGCGGATCGCCCCCGCTTCCGACACCACCGGCCGCAGCGCCCGATCCTTCGGCTTAGAGTACGAAAAACGCGGCACGAACGACCCGTACCCCAAAGCGATTCCCATTGTGTACGTGTACAAGTGGAAGGACGAAACATCCGACGGAGACATTGGCACGCCGCCCAGCCTGATTACCAAGGACAACACCGGCATCCCCATCCGCATCATGAACTCCGTTCCCGACAACTATAGTCCTCCCCCCGATAGTGGAGGCCTGCCTATCCGCAAGACCGACGGCAGCAACGATTTCAAGGCCTTTGCGCGGCTCGGCGAAATGAACCGCGTGCTCTGCGCCTACAACCATGCCACCAATGACTGGTGGAGCACACCCTGGGCCCTGCGCGTCGAGGACCATCTTGCCGCGGACGGCACGGCATCGGCGGACGAGGAAAAACAGATCAAGTTCGATTGGACGGCCTTCCCCCGCGCCGCCAACGTCCTCTCGGCCGGCGGGCCCTGGGTGGACGGACTCGACAACGACTGGGACGGAAAGACCGACGCCGCGGACAAGGGCCTCAACAACGCCACGGAGGCGGGCGCCCCCGAGTTCCGCGTCGCCGGCAAAATCAACCTCAACACCGCCACGACCGAGACCTTAAACGCTCTTGGGGCCGGGGTGGGGGTGGCTGGACTGAACAACCACGTCAGGACGCTCCGCGGCGACCCGGGGACGAAAGGCCAGGTCAGCCCGACCATCCCGATCCTGAGCCCCGCGCAGATCCTCCCATTCCCCGGCGCCGTGGACGCCGCCGCCGTGGCCTCGGAGTGCAAGGGCGAGCTTGAGAAACGCGACATTGCCTTCACCCGCATCTCCAACATCGCCACGGTCCGCAGCGACACGTTCAGCATCTACGGCACCGTCCAGGTCGTGGACCCCGCCAGCAAGGAGTCAGGCAACATCCCCGACACGGACACGAAGACGGGCGTCGTCCGCAGCCGGCGGTTCTGGGCCCTCGTGGACCGCTCGCCGGCCCTCGCCTTCTGGCCGGAAGACTCCAATTACATCCGTCCCCGCATCCTCAACTTTCAGTGGCTGGATTAATTCAGTAACGAAGTAACGTGGTGACGCAGTGACGAAGACGGGCCGGGACTTTCCCCGCGTGGAGCGGCATAAGGCCGGAGGGGGACGGACGCGCCTCCGTTACTACGTCACTGCGTTACTTCGTCA
>DATKXP010000226.1:0-2001 GCA_035529015.1 Phycisphaerae bacterium
AGGTGCCGTTGGCCATCAGGGCGGTGGCGAACTTGTCGGCCATGACCTGCCCGGCCGCGGGGTCGCGCGTGCCGTTCTGGAAGGGCACGACGACGATGGACTTCAACTGCGGTGTATAAAAGGACGGGTACTGGGTGACCACGATCTTCTTCGTGCAGCCTCCGAGAGCGACCATGGATACCAGCGTGCCCGCTACGAGCAGTTTCCTGGGATGACGAACGCAGTTCATTGACCGACTCCTTGCTGAATAGACGAACAGACAACCGCTTTCCGAAAGCCTGGGTCCATTATGCAGACGACAGGCGGGCGGATTCCAGCGGAAACCGTCGGCCGCGCGGGCCGAACCGGCGCAGAACGCCTCGATACGGTATCCATTTTCGGCGAACCGCGGCGCGGACTTGAGCCGGTCGGCGGACGCGTTTTGCTGGCGGGCGGCGCGGTTGGCGGCTAAGATGGAAGGAAAACGATGCGAAATGCGCAGGCCGATATAGCGACACTCCTTAGCTCGACTTTTGCCGTTTTTCGGCAGTCTACGCGGCCCGGCTGAGTTGGTCCAGCAGTAGGTGTCGCAAACGGGCTGGGAGTTTATCAAAGGCATCATGATCCGGAGGCTTTTCAAAAACACTGTGTTCCCAGAGCAGTCGGCGGACCGTCACCATGGCGTCCGCGAAGGTCAGCTCTTGCTTGCGGTACCAGCTTGTGGCCGCAGGGCGCACGCGATGTCGCCCCACGTGTTCGGCGAAGATCAGACAGATCAGGCTGTACATTCCCAGCAGGCAGGGCGCCGTCCGCAACACGCTGCGGGCCACGCGCTGTCGCGTCGTCTCGAACCCCAGATGGGCTCGGACCTCCTGGAAGGTGGTCTCGATCGGCCAGCGGGCCGTGAAGAAGCTGATGACCTGCTCCGGACTCAACGTCGGATCGGTCGTGTAGAAGTACTCGTCCCGATGCGTGCCTTGCAGGTCGTGCACGAAGACCCAGCGAATGGGGACCAAGCCATGGCCGGCCATGTACCAGTATGCGGTCCCGCTGACCCATTCCAGGCGGCGCTGGCCGCCGCCATACCAACTTACCGTAGCCTTCGTTCGACGTGTTCGCCTGACCACCTCCTGCGGAGTCGGCAGCTTGGCTCCCTTGAGGCGCGGGCGTCCTTGGCGTGCCTTGTGCTGCGGCGGAGCGGCATACAAGTTGGCGTCGCCGTGGAAGCGGCTGACCAGTGTGGCGTGGGTGCGATGCCGATGGCAAGACCTCGCCAACTCGTGCGAGGCATACCCGCCGTCGCCCAGAAACACGAATCTTCTCTCGGGAAACCAGTGAATCAGGACGGCCATCATCTGCCGGGCCAGGTCCGGCGCCGTCTTGTGGCGATGGCCCTCCGACAGGTTGAGCTCCTTGGGACGATACAGCGCCGCCAGGACCGGCAAGGCCCAGCGGCGCGAAGTGAAGGGGAACTTCACGGAGATGGCAAGCACGACCCAGCGATGTCCCCATCGCCAGACCACGTGCGTGTGGGTGGAGCGGACGGCGTCGTGATGACGGCCCTTGCCATAGACCTTCTTGCCGCGATGCTGCGTCGTGGTGTCGTCCATCGGGACCAGGACCGGTTGGTCCTGTGGGATGAGTCGCAGGATTGCCGTGGCCAGGACTTTGCCCAGGGGCCACAACGACCAGACGGCGCGCGAGAAGACGCGGTGGTAGGTGCTGGAGTTCCCTGGGGCCAAGCCATGCAGGGTCCGCAGCACCCCCGTGACGGTTCTGCGTCCCAGGGTCAGGATGGCCCCGACTATCAGCGGAAGAATCCGCTGGAAGGTCGGGCGGGTGAATGCTATGGAAAGGCTCATGAAAAGCGGCTCCGCCGCCGATGGAAGAGAGAGCATAACCGGACTCCTTTCCGATGGGTTGTCTTGACACCAACTTCATCGGCAGGAGTCCTTCTTATGCGCCAGCCATCCAGTGAGCCGGCGCGCCGGGCTAACCTCGAAAAACGGCAGAAGTCGAGCT
>DATKXP010000227.1:0-4661 GCA_035529015.1 Phycisphaerae bacterium
GAGTATCGGAAAGGGTGGACGCTGTAGATCTGAGATTTCAGATCTGAGATCTGAGATTTGAGATTCGAGATCTGAGATTCGAGATCTGAGATTTGAGATTTCAGAGTCGCGATTGCGGATTGCGGCCACGCCGCAGGCCGGGTGGCACGGCAGCCCGAGGGCGGCCGTGTTGGACACCGGGTGCGCGCGGCCGCTGTTGCGCCGCTGCCGTGCCACCCGCCAACGTCCACGGCTGGGCAAGCCAGCCGTGTCACACGCGCTGCGGTAGCGCCGGGAGCCCACGGCCAACGCGCAGAGCGTGCCGGCAGGCGCACTGTTTCACGCGGGCGGGTGAGGCGCACCCGCCCGGCGATTGCCGGCGTCGCAGGCGGTTGCTACACTTGCCGCACGAAGGAGACGGCGATGGCGGTTCAGGTCGAGCCGTGCGACAACTGCGGGCGCGCGATCGGTCGTTTGGAGCAGGCCTATCTCTGGCAGGACCACGTGGTCTGCGAGGCGTGCCTCGGACGGCTCTCCTCGGCCGGCGCGGCGGCCGAGGGAAGCGGCGCGCCTGCCGATGTGTCCGCCGCCGATGCCGTGAAGGATGCCGAGGTTGTCCTGTGGTCGGCGTCCCCGTCGGTCCTGCCTTACCTGCCGCGCTACGCGCTCGTCGGCCTCGCCTTCCTCGGCAACCTGATTGTGGCGGCGGTGATGTGGTGGCCGTTCCTGCTGGGCGCCTGGGTCTGCCTGGTCCTGGTTGCCGACTGGGAACTGCGGCGGCGGGCGACGCGCTACACCATCACACGGCGGCGCGTCATTCGCAGGACGGGGTACCTGCGGCGGGTCCAGCAGGAAGTGCACACGCGGGACGTCCGCGAAGTGCAACTTCACCAGGGGCCCATCGAACGGCTCTTCGGCGTCGGCACGGTCGAGGTCGCAACGGCCGCCACCGCCGAACGGGAACTCCTCATCGCCAGGGTGCCGAAAGCCCAGAAGGTGATGGAGGTCCTGCGCGAGGCCCGCGCGTAGCAGGGCGCGTGCAGGGCGTGGCGAGACCTGATTGGGCTCGTCGCCCAAGGGGTTGCGCCGCTTACTTACGTGCGCGGCTAGTTTTCTCACGCGGCTGGTCGGGCGCGAGTATAACTAGCCGCGAGTATAACTAGCCGCGAGCGTAACTAGCCGCGAGCGTAAGCGAGCGGGTGCCGTTCTCGCCACAGCAAAGGACTTACGTAAGACTGCTTAGTTCCGCTTGCCGATGCAGTAGAGTTTGGCGTCGGTGCGGATAAGGAGTTGTCCTCCGGCGGCGGCGATGGCCGACTGGCACTTCTCGCCGCCCATTTGGATGCGCTTCAGCACCTTGAACTCGTCGCCCGCCTCGAGGATGACGACCTCGCCGGCCTGGCTCATGAAGAAGATGCGTCCGTCGGCGCCGGTGGGCGCGGTCTCGATCTTGGCGGCGGGGCCCAGGTCGCCTTGCCAGAGGATCTTGCCCGTTTTGGGTTCGACGCATCTCATGACCTTCTTGTTGCCGTCGAGGACGTAGAACTTGCCGCCCCAGACGAGCGGCGTGCAGACGTCGGGCGAGCCGTCCTTGATGGTCCAGGTCCATTTGCGCGTGGCCGGTCCGCGGAGCGAGCCGTTGACGCCGTGCATGGGCATGTGCTTGGGTCCGCAGGCGATGACCATGCCGTCGGCCGCCACCGCCGACGGGACGGTGCGCATCATCCGTCCGCGCGAGACGTTGTACGAGTCGGACCGCCACAGTTCCTTTCCGCCGGCCGTGTCGTGGGCGGTAACGCAGTCGCCGCCGACCAGGACGATGGCAGCGCGGCCGCCTTCCTCCAGCGGATAGGGCGTGGTGAAGGCCTGGCGCGACTCGCTCCGGGCGTCGCTGGGGCGGATGTGTTTCCAGAGGTCCTTTCCGGTGGCCGGGTCGATGCACAACAGGTACGAGTCGGCCGGGTTCTGGCTGCGGACGTCGCCGTGGATGACCTGCAGATAGAGTTTGCCCTTGTAGAGGAGCGGTGTGGAGCCGTAGTCCCAGAGCATCTCGAACTTGCCGTGGTCCTTGGGGATGTTGCGTCGCCAGAGTTCTTTGCCATCGGTGTCGAAGGCGGCGAACTCGCCGGTGCCGAAGAGGAAGAAGACGCGCTTGCCGTCGGCGATGGGCGAGGGCGAGGCGCCGGTGTTGCCCATCTTGTTCGCGAAGCCGACGCCCATGGGGTGCTTCCACCGCAGGCTCCCGTCGGCGCGGCTGAGACACAGGACCCAGAGTTTCTTGGTGCCGGGGTGCTGGGCGGTGGCGAAGACGTCGTCGCCGCAGATGACGGGGGTGGACCCGCCGACGCCGCCCAGGTCGGCCACCCACGCGACGTTCTCCGTCGGGCTCCAGTCGGCGGGGAGGCCCGTCTCGGTGGTGGACCCGTTGAAGAACGGCCCGCGCCACTGGGGCCAGTCCTCCGCGAAGGCGCCGGCGGCGGAGACGGCGAGCATCATGAGCGACACGGCGAGCAGATGGCGGGTTCTCATCGCGCGTTTCCCATTCTCTGTACGGCCCGGCCGCATTGCCGGACGCTGTCGGCCTTTCGGCACAGGTTTAACCGGCGCCACGCGCAAAGGCTACCGTGTCTTTTTCCAAGATGGGCGCCACCGTTTGGAGAGTCAGATGGCGAGTCTCGGCGGGTGGCCACACCGCAGGCCGGGTGGCACGGCAGCCCGAAGGGCGGCCGTGTTGGACAGCGCGTGCCCACGGCCGCGGCTGCGCCGCTGCCGTGCCACCCGCGCTAATCACAGGAGAGGTCTGGCGCGGCGGCCAATCATGGCCGCCGCGCGGTGGGCAGGATTGCCCACCGCGCTATGCCCTGTGAGGCGGGTGGCTATGCCGCCCCACGCTCCTGCGCAGGCGCGATTCCGTTTCCGAAACGACCGTACATCACCTCCACGCCCTTGGCGCGCCCTTGTATTGCGAGGATAATCCGATGGGCGCCGACGACGAGGCAAGCAAGAAGCCGTCGCGCGGCGTCATCGGGTGACGATGCCGAAACCAGGCAAGCCGAAGGAGACCGACATGAAGCGACGGGATTTCGTGAGAGCGTGCGGCGCAGGCGCCGCGGCGCTGACCGTGACACAATCGACGCCTGCTTCCGAGACGCCCGACTCGCGGCCCAACATCCTCTTCGCCTTTGCCGATGACTGGGTCTGGCCGCATGCCGGCATCGCCGGCGATCCCGTCATCAAGACGCCCACCTTCGACCGCGTTGCCCGCGAGGGGGTCCTGTTCACCCGCGCGTACGTCTCGGCGCCGTCCTGCACGCCGAGCCGTGGCGCGATCCTGACGGGCCAGTACCACTGGCGGCTCCAGGAAGGGGCGAACCTCTGGAGCACGCTGCCGGCCAGGTTCGACGTCTATCCCGACCTGCTGGAGAAGGCCGGCTACCACGTCGGCTTCTGCCGCAAGGGTTGGGGACCGGGGAGCGACACGGCCGGCGGACGCACACGCAACCCCGCCGGGCCCCGCCACAAGTCGTTCGAGGCGTTCCTGGAAGCACGGCCCGCCGGCAAACCGTTCTGCTTCTGGTTCGGCAGCAACGATCCGCATCGCGGGTACAAGTGGCAATCGGGTATCCAGAGCGGGATGAAACTGGCCGACGTCAAGGTCCCGGCCTGTCTGCCCGACCACGAGATCGTCCGCACCGACCTCTGCGACTACTACTGGGAGGTCCAGCGCTACGACCGCGAGACCGGCGAGATGCTCACACTCCTCGAACAGAAGGGCGAACTCGACAACACCGTCGTCGTCATGTCCGGCGACAACGGCCTGCCGTTCCCGCGGTGCAAGAGCAACCTGTACGACCTGGGGACGAACGCCCCGCTGGCCGTCCGGTGGCCGGCAAAGGTCAAGGGCGGACGCGTCGTCGAGGACTTCGTCAGCCTGTGCGACCTGGCCCCGACGTTCCTGGAAGCGGCCGGCCTGAAGCCCCTGCCCGCCATGACCGGCCGTAGTCTGATGACCGTCCTCGCCTCCGGCAAAAGCGGCCGCGTGGACCCGGCGCGCGACCACGTCCTCACGGGCATGGAACGCCACACCTGCGCCCAGGCCGGCACCACCGAGGGGTATCCGATGCGGGCGATCCACACCCACGACTACCTCTACATCCGCAACTTCAAGCCCGACCGCTGGCCCGCCGGAACGCCCGAGGTCTACCGCGACATCGACGGGTCGCCCACCAAGAAGTACATGATGGACAGCCGCGACGAAGCGAAGGTCAAGCCGCTCTTCGAACTCGCCTTCGGCAAACGCCCCGCCGAGGAACTCTACGACCGCCGCAAGGACCCCGGCCTGCTCAACAACGTGGCCGCCGACCCCGCCTACGCCGACGTCCGGAAACGCCTCGCCGACGCTTTTCTGGCCGAACTCAAGGCCACCGCCGACCCCAGGGCGCTCGGTAAAGGCGACGTGTTCGACCAATACCCCTATGGCGGCGGCGGGGTGAAGCCTCGGCAAAAGGAGAAGAAATGAGCCGCACGACGGGGATGCCCAGACGCGCCTTTCTGAAGGCGTGCAGCGCGGCAGCCGCGGCCATGGCGGCGGCGGGTCGTGCCGCGGCGGCACCGGGCCCGGCGCGGCGAAGGCCGAACATCGTCTTCATCCTGGCCGACGACCTCGGCTACAGCGAACTCGG
>DATKXP010000228.1:0-3238 GCA_035529015.1 Phycisphaerae bacterium
GTGGCTCGTCGCCGCCGCCGGCGTCAGACCGGACGGCACGTGGGTCATCGCCGTCTGCAACAACACCTCCCCGCGGTTCGATCCGCGGCCGCCCGCCCGCGTGCCGAGCCCCGGCCAGGCCACTGCGCCGGACGCCGACCCGGTTCTTCTCCCGATCAGTTGCTACAGAATGACGCCTGAAAAAGACAAGACATCGGCACCCCTGTCTTGTATTCGTAGGTTTTGCAGGAACTTACGGAACAAGGAGAATGCCGATGTCGACGTGCAGTATAGCAGCCTACTTCCCCTTCCGTCGAGTCCGAATCGCCGGCCAGAGCGTCGCGGCCCAGGCGGACTTGGCGATGATCGACGTGGTGCCGGACGAGCGGTTCCGGCCGATCTGCCACGCCTGCGGTCGCCAGGCGGGTCGGATTCAGCAGCGGGAGGTCCGCGCCGTACGCGATCTGAACTTCGGATCGGCGCGGGTCATCCTCCGTTGCACGTATCGGAAGGTCTGGTGTCGGCAGTGCAGCCAGGTGGTGGTGGAGGACCTGGAGCTGTTCGATCCCTACCGGAGGGTCACCCGTCGGCTGGCCAGGGCCATCCACGAGTTGTGCAAGGTCATGACCGTCTCGGACGTGGCCCGGCACTTCGGGCTGAATTGGAAGACGGTCAAGAACATCGACAAGGCGTTCCTGGAGGACCAGTACGGCCAGACCGACTACGAGGGCCTGCGTCTGCTGGCCGTGGACGAGATCGCCATCAAGAAGGGCCAGCAGTACATGACCGTGGTCATCGACCACATCACGGGCCGAGTCGTCTGGATGGGCACCGGCCGCAAGAAGGAGACGCTGGACGCCTTCTTCGCGGGCATGAGCGACGAGCAGAAGGCCCGCGTGGAGGCGGTGGCGATGGACATGTGGCGGCCGTACATCAAGTCGGTGAGCCAAGCCGTGCCGGACGCCAAGATCGTCTTCGACCTGTATCACGTGGTGGCCTCGTTCAACAAGGTCATCGACGCCGTGCGGCTGATGGAATTCCGCGCGGCCTCCAAGGAGTACAAGGGCGTGTACAAGGGAGCGAAGTTCCTGCTGCTGAAGCGGCGCATCCGCCGCAAGGAGCACCGCGAGCACCTGGCGTCGCTGCTTCGGCTGAACGAGACGCTGCTGAAGATGGTCGTGTTGCGGGACCAGCTTCCCCGAATCTGGGGCTACCACTACCGAGGATGTGCCGCCAGAGCCCTGGACGACTGGTGTGGGCAGGCCCGAACCATCGACCACCCGGACGTGACGGCCTTCGTGCGAATGCTGGAGAGCCATCGAGAAGGCATCCTGAACCACTGCGACTATCCCATCCATACGAGCAAACTCGAGGGCATCAACAACAAGATCAAGGTCATCAAACGTGACGCCTACGGCTACCATGACGAACGGTACTTCTCACTCAAGGTCAAGCAGGCTTTCGACCCGAACTGTGGCAACTAATTGGGAGAAGAGCCCAAAGTTCCTTCCGCCTCTCCCTGAGCGTATACCGACATCCACCCAGGAATCATTGGGATTGCGGACACGGACCTCGTTTGCTCCTGAAAGCTCCTGTTCATAGTTCTACTGTCCCACTTTTCTGGAGTTCCGTAACTCGTTATGTCGATGATCCTTCCATGGAAATGGTTCCCATGGAAGGAGAAAGCCATGAAACGACGATTCGAGTTCCGCAAGCGGGAAATGCTGGCCGAATGTCAGATACCATCGGAGGTTTTCCAGGCGATGGCGGAACGGCTGGAGGAATTCGCACAGCCTTTTGTCGGTTCTCTCTGGCGCAGCGAACAGATGGAACACGCCCAGACCTACCTGTCCGGGCTGCTGTCGGATCTGGACAGGAAGAACGTCGAGTCCATCGCGTACCGGCACGACCAGGATCGCCGCGGCTTGCAGCGTTTCATCGGTTTTTCGGCGTGGGACTACCGGCCGCTCATGAGGGAACTGGCGCGCCAGGTGGGCACGGAGATCGGGCAAGCCGACGGGGTGATCGTGTTCGACCCGTCGGGGTTTCACAAGAAAGGCAGCAACTCGGTCGGCGTGACGCGGCAGTGGCTGGGGCGCCTCGGGAAGGTGGACAACGGCCAGGTAGGCGTATACATGGGCTATGCCTCGCGTCAGGAGCACGCGCTGGTGGATATGCGATTGTATCTTCCGAAGCAGTGGGCCAAGGACAAGGTCCGACGAAAAGCCTGTAGCGTACCGAAGGAGATCTGCTTCCGCACGCGGCACGAACTGGCATTGGAGATGCTGGCGGACCAGGGCGATCTTCTGCCGCACGCGTGGATTGCCGGCGACGACGAAATGGGCCGTTCGACGTGGTTTCGCAGGAAGTTGCGCGCCTCGAACGAGTTGTACCTTCTGGCCGTGCCGTCGAACACCAACATCCGTGACTTGGACGGGCAATGCCCACCGTACCGGGGCCGGGGACCCAGACCGAAGCCCCCTTTCCAGCGCGTGGATCGATGGTGTGCATCGCTTCGGGAAGATGCATGGACCCGGGTGGACGTGCGTGATGGCGAGAAGGGGCCACTGGTCGTGGAGATCGTCAAGGCCCGGGTCGTGGCCCGGACCGAACGGAGCCGCACCGATGCGGCAGAGGAACTTCTGGTGGTGACGCGATCGCCTGGCGAGGACGGCCAGGTGAAGCACGACTATTATCTGTCGGATGCGAATCCACAGACGCCGCTGGAAGAATTCGCACGCGTGGCGAAGGCGGAACACCACATCGAGGAGTGCATTCAGCGCGCCAAGAGCGAGGCGGGACTGGCAGATTACGAAGTTCGCAGTTGGCCAGGCTGGCATCACCATCAGGCTCTCTCGCTCATCGCCACGTGGTTCCTGACTCAGGAAGCCAGGCGGGGGGAAAAAGTGGGCACCAGCGATCACGGTTCCGCAGGTCGCCGAAGGGCTGGCGATGCTGTTGCACGAAGCCTGCCGCTGCGGAAGCCCCGAGCGCATCGCACGAGAACGAACCCGTCGTCTGGAGCGCAACGAAGAAGCGCGGTACTATCACTGGAAGAAACACAATCACTTGCCACCACTACGTGTTAACCAACGAAGATGAAAGTGAGACAGTGGAACTACATGGTCGGAGCAGAAAGGCTGGGTGCCTGTGCCGCCATGGGTTGAGTATGGCGATCTTGGCGTGGAATGGAACCCAAGCAGGAAGGAGCAGTATGTGCAGGAGTTGATCGACCAACTGCCTTCCTATGACAGTGAGT
>DATKXP010000229.1:0-5568 GCA_035529015.1 Phycisphaerae bacterium
ACCTTGCCGGGCCGGCCGTCGAACACCGACTCGGCCACGCGCGTGCCGTCCGGCACGTAGAAAGTGTACCGAAACGCCACGCCGCTGACCAGCGCGACCGACTGCCCCTTGATGGCCTTGGCCGCAGACAGGTACCCCGCCCGTTCGACATCCACGGCCCCCGCCGTCAGGTGCCGGTCGCTCGAGACAAACTGCGGGCGGTTCCCCGTCGGGTGCACCACAAGCAGGCGGCACGACGATGGAGCGACCTGAAGCGGCACCGCCTCCCGGGCCTGCCCGACCGCGAGCAGCCGCCCGTCCCAGTAATCGTACACGAGGACCCGCTGGCCGGGCCCGTAACCCAGGTCGGCCGGAATCAGGTCGAACGCCTGCCGGTGCCCGACCGTCCAGTTGAACACGCCCACCACGTGGTACGTGCCGAACTGCTTCTTAACTTTCAGGGCCCAGAGGCGGCTGTACCGTTCGCGGCTGGCTTCGGTCAGGACGTCCCAGAGGTCGAGGGGCCGGGCCGTCACGCCGGTGGGCGGCATGCATTGGGTCAGGAGTTTCATCCGCTCGGGCGCAAGGTCCTCGAGCCGGTCGCCCGTCAGTGTGACGCCGCCGTGCAGGACGACCATGGCGGCCCAGGCGCGGGCCTGGTTCAGCGTCAGGCCGCGCTGCTTTCCGTCCTCACCCAGGCGACCGCCCACGTGCAACTGGTCGGGATCGTTCCACCAGAAGTTCCCGTTGGCGAAGTACCGCGGCGCGGCGACGCGGGCCGTCGGGTAGATGCCCTCCCACTTGGCGGACACGTCGCCCCCGATCCGCTGCCCGTCGGCGATGCCCAGGCTCTTCCAGTCGGGAGCGATGCACGTCATGAAATACGTGCCCTCGGCCATGCCGGCCCGCATCGCACGCAGCGCGCCGCGGTAGATGTCGTGGGCGGGCAGGCTCGGGTCGGCGTCGAAGCCGGCGCCGTAGCCGAGGAAATCGGCCTTGATGTACCGTGCGCCCCAGTCGTGCGTCAGGCGGCGGAGCGTGTCGGTCAGCAGCGCCTTGAACTCGGGGTGCGAAAGGTCGTACGAGCCGGTGGGTTTCCCGTCCCGTCGGATCATCAGTTCCGGCCGGTTCACGAGCACCGGCCGCGCTTCGCGCATCCACGCCGGCGCGTCGGGCTTCAACTCCCCGTCCGGCCCGGCCGAGGCGTTGCGGTCCTCGTCCGAGAACGGCGCGATCCAAAGGCCCAGCCGGATCCCCGCCGCCTCGCACGCCTCGGCAATCGCCTTGATGCCGCCGGGGAACCGCCGCGGGTTGGGTCGCCAGTCGCCGCTGCACCGCCAGCCGCACTGCCAGCCGTCGTCGATCTGGAGCACGTTGAGACCGTACGCCGGCAGCCGGTGCGTGTAGATCGTCTCGATGGTCCGGTCGATCTGCTCCTCGCGCAGGATCCAGCCGAAGGCGTCCCAACTGCACCAGCCGCACGGGATGGGGCGATGCAGACGGATGCCGTTGAACTCCTTGACCAGCGCGCCGTAGGCTTCGAGGCCCTCGAAGATGTCCTTCGGAAGGAACACGGCATACGCCCCGGTGCCGGCGGTCTCGCCGGGCGCGACGCACAGTTCCCCCGCCCCCGGCCCGCCGTAGTCGGCGGCCATCTCGAAGCGCGGCACGCCGTCCTTCAACCGGCACCGCACCTCGGACTCGGCGTGCTGGCTGAGCGCCCCGAGGACCGCGCCGAGGCGGGTCTCGCGGTTGTGGAGAGCGGCCATCATGCCGCTGGGGACCTCGTCGCCCGTCAGGACGGCGACCTGCGACTCCCACGCCTTGGGATGCGCGAGCAGACGGACCTCGCCGTCGCCGAGGGCGAGTGTTCCTTTCAGGACCGTGATAGACCGCGCGGCAATCGGCGCGTCGGCAGCCGGCGTGAGGAGAAGGCGCGTCGTGAAGCATTCGCGCTCGCGGCCGAGCGTGTGGATGACCCGGACGCGCGCAGCGGGCGTCTCGTAGGCCAGGACGACGGCCTTGCCGGGCGCCATCGTGCCGCGCGCGTCGCGGACCGAGATCGCCGGCTTGACGCCGTCGAGGAGGTCTTTCTCGCCGCCGCGCAGCCGCATCGCCGCCACCGCGTCCGACAGCACGGGCACGCGCTCGCGGCCGCCAACCCGCATCGCCGACAGGACGCCCTCGCGCGAGACGGTCACGGCAAGCGAACGGTTCGCAAGCGTCACGCCGTCCGGGCTTTCCTCGATGGTCACCGCACCGGCGATGGCAGGAGGGACGACCAGTGCAAGCCAGAAGAGGAAGAGCGGCGCGCGTCGAAGTCGCCGGGGCATTCTTGGGAATCCCTCTCAAACGCGGTTGAGGTCCCTCACCAGCGGATTCTATTCGCTTCCACGCATCGGGGCAACACGGTATCCTTCGCGTGCCGCTTCAAGCGGAAGGAGACTCTGCGATGCTCGGACACGTCCTGCCTGCCGCATTGCTGCTTGGTTTCTGCACCACGTTGGTCATTGCCGCCGCGCCCGAGCCGGCGCTCACGCCGATGCGGAAGGTGATTGAACTGGCCGTCGGCGAGGCGGCCGACGTGATGCTCGCCGACGGGACGACGGCGGCCGTCAAACTCCTCGGCATCGACGCGACCATGGACGCCCTCGACTCCGGCGTCCGCGAAGGCCGCGCCCGCGTCGAAGTGAACGGCCAACAGGCGACACTGGTCTCGGCCAACTACACGCTGCCGGTGACGGTGGGCGGCGCGCGGATCGACTGCCCCATCACGCGGTCCTGGTACGCCAGCACGAACGCCGACCGCTGGGGCCTGGGTAAAGACGCGCGGCTGCGCCTGTGGCCCGCACGCGGACCGCTGCTCAAAGCGGGGACGTTTGCCTACCCGGTCCGGCAGCGATGGTTCGCCAGCGATACGCAGATGGCGAACGAGCCGGTCTTCGTGGACGCCGGCGAACGCGGACGCACGAAACTCTACTACCACAGCGGCCTCGACTTCGGCGGCGTCGAGGGCATGGTCGATGTCCTGGCCGCCACCGACGGCCTCGTCGTCTCGGCCGCAGGCCAAACGCTCGAGGAGCACAAGACCGATACGCCGGTCGGCGCGCGGTACGACGTCGTGTACGTGCTCGATGCGCGCGGCTGGTACTACCGGTACAGTCACATGAAGGAGATCGACGCGGCGATTCGGCCGGGCGTCCGTGTCGCGAAGGGTCAGAGGATCGGTGTCCTCGGCAAAGAGGGCGGCAGCGGCGGATGGTCGCACGTGCACTTCGAGATCAAGACCCGCCAACCCTCCGGCAAGTGGGGCGCCGAGGAAGGCTACGCCTACGTCTGGGAAGCCTACGTCACTCAGTTCAAGCCGGCGCTTCTTGCGGTTGCGCGGCCGCACAGGTTCGTCGCGGTCGGCGAGGACGTGACGCTCGACGCCACCCGGTCGCGGGCCTTCGGCAGCGAAATCGACCGCTACGAGTGGACGCTGACCGACGGCACCCGCGCCATCGGCCCCACCGTCAGGCAGACCTACAAGGACCCCGGCACGTACAGCGAGACCGTCAAGGTGACCGACGCGCGCGGCAACACGGCGTGGGACTTCTGCGTGGTTCAGGTGGTGGACCCGAAGGCGCTCGACAACCTGCCGCCCACCGTCCACCCGGCCTTTGCGCCGACGCAGAACGTGAAGCCGGGCGATGCCGTCACGTTCAAGGTCCGCTCGTTCCGCACCAAGGCCACGGGCGAAGTGTGGGACTTCGGCGACGGCAGCCCCGAAGTCAAGGTCACCAGCGACGCCAACGCCAACGTCCACAACCCCAACGGCTACGGCGTGACCGAACACTGCTACGCGAAGCCGGGCGACTACATCGCCACGGTCCGGCACACGGCCCCCAACGGCTGCAAGGCGGTGGGCCGCGTGTGGGTCCACGTCGAGAAGGCGCCGTAGTACTACTACGCTACGTTCCGCGCGGCGGCCTTCCCAGGCCGCCGCGAATGCAGTTCATGCCTGTTCCTGGTGGCCTGGGAAGGCCACCAGGCGGACAAAAAGGCGAAGTAGCGTAGTACGAGTAGCGGGCGCCGGAAAAATCCTGATTTTTCGGAACACCCGTGTCCGGCAGGGGTTTGAACGAACAGATGGCCGGGCTGAACCGCCCCTTCTTACGCCCGGTTATCGCGGTCCTTCCCGGACCGCCCTTTGGCCCTAGGGCGTCGCTACTCACCCCCATGGTGGCGACGCCCATCTTTTTCCTGTCAAGAAAACAAGGCACTGCAGCGGCATGCGTACCGCACGTCAGCGGGTGAAGGAGACGTACAGAATCGCCGCAACAAGCGCCAACGCCGCCGCCAGGATCAGCACCTTGACCCAGGCCGAGCCGGAGGTCTCCTTCGTCACGTCCTGCCAGGCGGCCATGTCGCGCCAGGCCTCATCGCCCCGGTTGTACGCCTCGAACAGGGCGGCGACTTTCTCGAGCGGCAGGACGTCGGCCTGGGCCCGGCAGTGCTTCCTGCCCTCGTGGTATTCTGCCACGAACTGATCGTTCTCGCCGGCGGTCTGGAGGTATTCGAGCGGCCGGTCCCGACGGGTGAGGATGGCGAAGGAATCCGCCCGGCCCGTCAGTCCGCTCAAGGCCTCGCGGATCTGCTCGCCGGTCGGTTCCTCGACGGCCGGGCCATCTTCCGTCTCAAGCCGCATCGTGGGTCCCTTCATCTACGGGCGACATGAGGTTAGTCGGCGACGGCACCGAGGCAAGACAAAAAGGGGCGTGCGCCAAGTCAAAACATGGTTACCCTTTGCTACTCTGCGAAGCAGCGCTTCGCTGCGAAGCACGAGCGGGATGACCAGGCCACCCCCCGCTCAGGCGCCCAGTTCCGCCCGCGCCGTCCGGAGGTCGTCGTAGACCTTCTGGCGCGTGTCGGGCGTGTAGTTCCGCAGGACGTAAGCGGGGTGGAACGTCGGCATCAGTTTGGCGCCCATATACGGGTAGAACTTTCCCCGCAGCCGCGTGATGCCGTCGTGCGTCTGCAAGAGGTACTGCGCCGCCGTGCCGCCGAGCGCCACGATGACCTTCGGCCGGATGATCTCGATCTGCCGCGCCAGGTACGGCGCGCAGTTCGCACATTCCTCGGGCCCCGGCCGACGGTTGCCCGGCGGGCGGCACTTGACGATGTTCGCGATGAAAACCTGCTCGCGCGTCATGTCGATGGCGGCAATCATCTTCGTCAGCAACTGGCCCGCCCGGCCGACGAACGCCAGACCTTGCAGGTCCTCGTCCGCCCCCGGGCCTTCGCCGATGAACATCAGGTCGGCGTCCGGGGCGCCCTGACCCGGGACGGTGTTGGTGCGTCCGGCGGCCAGTTCGGGGCACCGGTCGCAGGCGGCCACTTCGCGGACGATCCGTTCGAGTGCGTCCTCCTTGCTGACGCCGTCTTCGAGATCGGGGCTGGAGTCGTCGAACAAACCGGGTCCTTTCACGTGGACGGCGGGCGCGGGCTCCCGCCGGTCGGTCAGGGTGTCTTCGGGCGGCGAGGGTGCTGCCGCCGCCACCGCCGCGTCGAGTTCGCGCTTGGTCGCGTCGGCGGCGCGTGCCTCGG
>DATKXP010000230.1:0-17394 GCA_035529015.1 Phycisphaerae bacterium
CGGCATCAGGTGCGTGCTCGGCCGCAGGCCCAGACCGCCTCCGATGCACGCCACCTCGTTGAACTGTGTGACGGCGTCGCGCCGGGCCGTTTTGGCCGACAGAAGCACCGGCACCGGGTGCCACGAATGCGCCTTCATGGCCGACGGGGTCGAATGGTCGGCCGTGACGGTCAGGACATCGGGGCCGAGGGCGTCGAGAGCCGGCAGCGCCGCGTCAGCCTCTTCGATGTACCTGACCTTGGCCTCGAAGTCGCCGTCCTCGCCCGCCTTGTCGGTGTGCTTGTAGTGGATGAAGAAGAAATCGTAGTCGTTCCAGGCGGCGGCCAGGCTCGCCACGTCCTTCTCCACCTCGTTCGTGGCGTCGAGGGCCTCCATGCCGACGAGTTTCGCCACGCCTCGGTACATCGGCGTGCCCGCAACGACGGCCGCCCGAAGGCCGAACCGATCCCGGACGCTCGGCCAGTTCGGCCGCTCGGCGAATCCTCGCGCCAGGATCATGTTCGCCTTCTCCTCGTCGGCCAGGACCTGGCGGGCCTGCGCCAGAATCTGGCGCACCACCTCGGCCGTGCGGGCGGTTTCGGCGGAATCCTCCTTGACCTGGACGTCGAGCGGCGGCACGCCCGTCTGCTGGGGGTCGGTGTCCTCCACGCCGTCTCCGAGCCCCTCGCCGCGAAGGACCAGCAGGGCACGGTGCTCCTTGACCGGCGCCCAATGGACCTGGGCGCCGGCCGTCTCCGATATCGCCTCGGCGAGTTTGGCGACGAGGCGTTTGCACTCCTCGTTGGGAATGCGTCCCGCGCGGCGGTCGATGACGTTGCCGCCTGAGTCGAGCGTACAGAAGTTCAGCCTGGCCGCCACGTCGCCCTGGCGGAAATCGAAGCCCACCCCCACGGCCTCGAGCGCCCCGCGGCCGATCTGGTACTCGACCGGGTCGTACCCGAACAGGCCGAGGTGCCCGGGCCCGCTGCCGGGCGTCACGCCGGGATAGACGGGTTCGAGCAGGCCGCAACACCCTTCGGCCACAAGGCGGTCGGCGTTGGGCGTGCGCGCAGCCTGGAGTTCCGTCAGATTGTCGGCCCCGGCCTGGATGCCGCCGAGACCGTCCCAGACGAACAGGACGATCTTCGACCCGTTGTCCTGAACGAGATCCGTCAGATCCATGCTCGCCATGAGAGTCTCCTGCTCCTGCGGTGACGTGCTGCCGCCCGACCCCGATAGGCAGGCCCCGGAGCGGCCGCGAGCCGCCACGATACCGCCCAAGCGTGCCGGGTTCAAGGCCCGACCGGGACGCCTCCGGGCCGGTCCTCCCGCCCCCGCGCAAAGCAGCGCGGCGGGCACGACGACCCGCCGCGCGTGGTGTCAGAACCAAGAGTTGGCGCTACCGCTCCTTGATCAGGATGAACATCTGGCGGTCGCCTTCGCGGACGAGCATCGGGATGCCCTTCGCCAGATCGGCCTTCGTCAGAGCCTCGGTCAGTTGAGCGACGGTGGTCACCTTCTTGCCGGCCACCTGGAGGATGAGCATCCCCTCGCGCAGCCCCGCGCGCGAGCCTACCCCACCGGGGTCCGCCTTCGTGATCAACACGCCCTGGCCGCGCTCGTACCCGTATCGGTCGGCGGCCTGGTCGGTCATGGCGCTGACCTCGATGCCGAGGTCGTCGATCTCGGCGGGCGCGCCTGGCTTGGCGCGGGCCACCTGGGGCTGGTCGCTCCGTTTCTCGACCTTGACCTTGAGCGTGCGGCGCTTGCCGTCGCGGAAGATGAGAACCTCCACCTGGCTTCCCGGCTCGGTCCAGGCAACGGCGGACTGGAGTTCGGCCGGACCGGTCACGCGTTTGCGGTTGAACTCCAGAATAACGTCGCCGACCTTGACGCCCGCCTTCTGGGCGGGCCCGTCGTCGAAGACCTCGCTGACGAGTACGCCCTCGTTGTCTTCGAGTTTCATCGACTCGGCCATGTCCTTGGTGAGCAACTGAATGCCCACGCCGAGCCATCCACGGACCACGGTGCCTTTCTCGCGCAGGCGCTTCATGACCTCGCGGGCCATGTCGATGGGGACGGCGAAGCCGATGCCCATGTACCCGCCGGACCGGCTGGCGATGGCCGTGTTGACGCCGATGACCTCGCCGTTCATGTTGACGAGCGGCCCGCCCGAGTTGCCGGGGTTGATGGCGGCGTCGGTCTGGATGAAGTTCTCGTAATCGGTGATGCCCACGCCGTGGCGCCCGGTGGCGCTGATGATGCCGCTGGTAACCGTCTGCTCCAGGCCGAACGGCGACCCGACGGCCAGGACCCAGTCCCCGACTTCCATTTTCTTCGCGTCGCCCAGCCGGGCCGCAGGGAGGTCGGTGGCCTTGATGCGAATGACCGCGATCTCGGTAGGCGGATCGGCGCCGATGACCTCGGCGTCGAACTCACGCCCGTCGGCCAGGCGGACCGTAATCTCGTCGGCATTCTCCACCACGTGGTTGTTCGTCAGGATGTATCCCTGGGGGTCAACGATGATGCCGGAACCCAGACCTTGGCGCTGGAACTTGCGTTTGCGGTCGCTTTGCCCGTCGCGGCCGCGCTCGCCGAAATACGGACCGAAGAACCGGCGGAAGAAGTCATCACCCCATAACGGGCCCCCCGAGGTCTCAACCGTCTGGCTGACGCCGATCGCGACCACCGCGGGCTTGACCCGCCTGGCCACCGCCCGGAACCGTTCCGACAGGCGATCGAGGTCCGCCGGCATGGGCGGCAGCGGCGGCGCCTTCTCGGCCGCACGCGCTCCGGGCGGCGATGCGCGCTCGCCGGGCGGCGCGACCAGATTGAACAACGTCGGAATCGCCACGCCACCGACCACGATGATCCCCAACGCCATCACCAGAACCAATAACAGTCGAACGTCACGCATGCGAATTCTCCTCCTTGCCCGGCGCCGTCATCAACGATGGGCCGCCTGGGGGACTTCCTGGTCCATCATCACACGCGGCCCACGGGCCGCCTTATGCAACCATCTTACGCCGCCGGCCCACGCCGCGACAAGGCGATTTCGACTGCGCGGGCGCCGGCGGCGGTCGCCAACCGAGGCAAGCCTTTTCCCTTGCGTCGTGGAAATCCGATTCGTATGGTACGATACGACCAAGCGGGGGAATGCCATTGCTCGCCGTGCGGCAACAAGGAGGTGAGCACCGTGGACCAGCGCAAGAGGCGAGGCGGTCGCGGGCGAGGCACCCACCGCCCAGGCAGATCACCGCGGCTGTCATCCGAGGAACGGCTCAGCCGGTTTCTGGCGTTTGTGCTTCGCCACCATCCGGAGGAGATCGACCTGGCGCTCGATGAAACGGGCTCGGCCGATCTCGAGGCCGTTGCCGCGGGTCTCCGCACCAGGCCCGGCTTTGCGGAGACGACGCGAGAGACCATCGAGCGTCTCGTGGCCGACGGCCCCGGCGCGTCGCGGTTCGAAATCACGGGCGGCTGCATCCGCGCCTGTTACGGTCATAGCCTGCCGCAGTTGATTGTGTACCCGCCGGCCGACCCGCCCGAGGAACTCTTCCACGGAACCAGCCCGGATAGCGCCGAGATGATCCTGGCGTCGGGCCTGAAGGCCGGCGACCGGCAGCGCGTCCACCTCTCGGTCGATACGCCGGCGGCGCGCGAGGTCGGGCTTCGGCGGTCACCGCAGCCGGTCATCCTGCGGATCGACACGGCGTCGGCGTCGGGCGCGGGCATTCAGTTCTACCGGGCCGCACCGGCGGTGTGGCTGTCGGACGACATCCCGCCCGAGCACATCGCCCCGGCACCGTGAGCAGGAAGTCGTCGCGCCGGGGCGCGCGGCAGAAGGCCCGGCGGTGTCCCTCGATGCGTCTCAGAGGAGAGGGCTGGCTGCGCAAGCGCTGCCCTCACGCCTGAGCGTGTCATGCCCACATGGGTCTCTTGCCGGACCACACTTTTTGCGTGATTAATGGTCCGGCCGGCGCGTATACTTGCTTGCGCGGGAGCGTGCCGCCCCCGCGCCCTTCGCACGGGGGAGCCGATCATGGGTGTGCCACCGGCAACCCGTTTCCTGAGGCTGCTGCCGTTTGTGGCGGCGCTGGTGCTGGGTCTGCTGCCGGTTGCTCCGGCCCAGGAGAAACCGGCGGCCGAGCCTGCGGCGGAGGCGCCCGGGGGTGCCGAACGTACGCGCGACCAAACGTCGCAACCCGACGAGGCCGCGCCACGGCGCGTCCGTGCCGCACGCATCACGCTCGAGGGCGAGATCAACGAAACCCTTTCGACCAGCGTCGTCAACCGGGGCGAAGAGGCCATCCGTGAAGGTTACGAGATCCTGATCTTCGACGTATCCTCCTACGGCGGCCACCTGACCGCGGGTTTGGATCTCAGCCGCGAGCTCGAGCGTCTCGGCCGCAAGGCCCGCACCGTTGCCTACGTGGACGCGAAGGCGATCAGCGCCGCCGCCCTGGCCGCCATGTCGTGCGAGGAGATCGTTATGACGCCCGAGGCCTCGATCGGCGACTGCGCGCCGATTATGGTCGGGCCGCAGGGCATCCAGCCGCTCGAAGACACCGAACGCGAGAAGTTCGAGACCGACCTGCGCCAGCGCATGGGATCGCTCGCCGAAAAGCACGGCGTGTCGCCGGCGCTCGGCAAGGCCATGGTCAGCATGCGGATCGTCGTCATCAAGGCCAAGAACGACAAGACGGGCGACGTCCGGTACGTCGAGGAAGAGGAACTCCTGAAACTCGGGCCCGACTGGGTGAAGGATGAGTTCGTTGACCTCTCCGATACGCTCCTGACCGTCGGTGGAGAAAAGGCCAAGGAACTCGGCATTGCCAAACACGTCGTTCACGAGTTCAACGAGTTGTATGACCTGTACCCCATAGACGGCCGCATCCGCACCTACGCGGTGAGCCCGACCGAGACGGTGGTGCTGTGGCTGAACAACATGTACTTCCGGGCGCTCCTGACGCTGATCGGTCTGCTGGGGATTTACGTCGAGATGAGCACGCCGGGATTCGGCGTGCCGGGCACGATCGGGCTGATCGCGTTCGGGATACTGTTCACGTCGTCGTTTCTGGCGGGGCAGCCGCACTGGTTGCCGCCGCTGATGTTCCTGGCGGGAATGGCGCTGCTGGCCGTCGAACTGTTTGTGACGCCGGGGTTCGGTGTTCTGGGCAGCGCCGGACTGGTGCTCGTCGTCGCGAGCATCGTCCTGGCCCTGCCGAACCTTGGGGGCGTGCCGAAACGCGACTTCGAGTGGACCGCGTTGTACGACAGCCTGGCGCTGACGGCCGGGACCCTGGTGGTGTTCATCATCGGCGTCATCGTCCTGGCGCGGATTCTGCCAAGCGTCCCGATTCTGGGACGGCTCGTGCTGGCGCCCGGCATCGTGTCCGACGGTTCAAGCAGCGGGGCGGCGGCGGCCCAGGAAAACCGGGGCCGCGTCGGTGACACCGGCCGCACAACCAGCAAACTGCGGCCGTCGGGCAAGGCGCGGTTTGGCGACCGCCTGGTGGACGTCGTGGCGGAGGGCGAGTTCCTGGGCGCCGGCGCCGAGGTCCGCGTGGTAGCCGTGCAAGGCAACCGGATTGTGGTGCGGCCGGTCAAGGCGCAGGCCGGAGAGCAGGCTTAGGCCTACAGGAGGAGTGGGGGCATGCTGATCCTGGCGTGGGAGCCTTCGTGGTCGCTGGTCGCCATCGCCTTCGCCCTGGGGGTCGTTTTTGCCGTGGCCGAGGTCTTTCTGCCGAGCGGGGGAGTGCTGACGCTTCTGTCGGTGCTGAGTTTCGTTGCCGCCGTCGTGGCCGGGTTCATGATGGGCAGGACCGAAGGCATCATCGCCCTGGCGATCGTGGTGTTCCTGGCGCCCACGGTGCTGTACGTTACCATTCGCATCTGGCCGCATACCCCCGTGGCCAGGAAGATTATCCTGACCGGCCCGTCGAGCACGGCCAAGGCGGGGGACCTGGCGGACCTCGACCCCGAGGAACTCGTCGGCCAGGTCGGCGTCGCCAAGACGCCCCTGCGCCCGGCGGGGAAGATGGTCCTGGAGGACCGCAAGATCGATTGCGTGACCGAAGGCGACCTCGTGGAGGCCGGCCGCAAGGTCGAAATCATCGAAGTCCACGGCGCCCGCGTCGTTGTCCGCGCCGTTGAGGAGAGCGAGGAGGCGTAACGCTTGAAATCTGCAATCTCAGATCTGAGATTGCAGATTTCAAAGGAAAGGAGCCCACGATGTTAACCCACCTTCACCCGGTAGCCGGATGGCTGGCGATGCAGAGTCCGATCGATGAGGAGTGGGGGTTCGGCAGCATCGCCGCGATCGCGGCACTGCTCATCGCCCTGCTGATCATCGGCGTGCTTCTGCTACAGTTCCTCGGCCTGTGGGTCCGGTGCATCTTCTCGAAGGCCGGGATCGGCCTGTTCTACCTGGTGGCCATGCGGCTGCGCAAAGTGGACGTCCGGGTCATCGTCGGCACGAAGATCATGGCTGTCCAGGCGGGCATCCCGTGCCAGAACCGCGACCTCGAGAGCCATTACCTGGCGGGCGGCAACCCCGTCAAGGTCGTCCGGGCGCTGATTGCGGCCGACCGGGCCAACATCGAACTCGATTTCAAGACCGCCGCCGCCATCGACCTGGCCGGGCGCGACGTTCAGGACGCCGTCCACACCTCCGTCCTCCCGAAGATCATCGACTGCCCGAACCCCGAACTCGGCCGGACGACCGTGGACGCCGTCGCCAAGGACGGCATCCAGGTCAAGGCCAAGGCCCGCGTCACCGTGCGGGCGAACCTGGAGCGCCTGGTCGGCGGGGCCACCGAGGAGACCATCATCGCCCGCGTCGGCGAGGGCATCGTCACGACCATCGGCTCGGCCCAGAGTTACAAGGACGTCCTCGAGAATCCCGACTCGATCTCCAAACGGGTCCTTGAGAAGGGACTCGACGCGGGAACCGCCTTCGAGATTCTCTCGATCGACATCGCCGACGTCGACGTCGGCGACAACATCGGCGCACGCCTGCAGTTGGACCAGGCCGAGTCCAACCGGCGCATGTTCCTGGCCGAGGCCGAGAAACGCCGCGCTGCCGCTGCTGCACGCGAACAGGAAATGACGGCCCTCGTCGAAGAGAACCGGGCCAAGGTCGTCCTCGCCGAAGCCGAGATCCCCAAGGCGATGGCCGAGGCGTTCCGAAGCGGCAACCTCGGCATCATGGATTACTACCGCATGAAGAACATCCAGGCCGACACGGGGATGCGCGACTCGATCGGCCGAAGCGCCGAGCCGCCCAAACCGTCCGAACCCCGCGCGTAAGACGCAACGAACGAGAGATCGGGGCGGCCCTTCGTGGCCGCCCCGACCGGAGCCGGCAATGGAAGACTGGCTGGAATTCGCGCCGTTTGTCCTGTTTCTGCTCCTGGCACTCGGCGGGGGCCTATTGAAAAAGTACATCGAGAAGCAACAGGCCGAGAAGGACGCCGCCCAGCGCCAGACCCGGGGCACCGCCGCGAAACCCACCCGCCCGACACCCGCCGGCGAGCGCCGAATCCAAGCCCGTCCGCAAGAACCCCTGTCGCTCCAGCAGACCATCGCGCCGCCGCCGCCGGGCCCCGGGCCCCGCCCGACTCCGGCAGCGGCTCGCCGCCAAGAGCCTCCCGGCGTTGCCGTGGCGAGACAGGCCATCCGGCAGAAGGCTCCACGTCGCGGCGCGCCGGCCCGCGCGGCGCGCGGCCGGGGGGCTCAGCCCCCGGCCGAGGAGCAACCCGAAAGCGTCCCGGTAGGCCCCGCTGCCGAGCGTCCCGCCGCCGCGCCGTCGGCTGCCCCGCGACCCGCGGCCGGCTTCCTCGGCACCATGCTTCGCGGCAGGAATGCGGCCCGGGCCGTTGTCCTGTCGGAGATCCTCGGCCCGCCCAAGGGTTTCCAAGACCTCTGAGCCCTTCGCGCCAGCGCCGAGCAGCAGCACCCCGGATTCGCAGCGCATCCGCCTCGCGGACAATTCCCTTGAGAAACCGCTGCCGACGACCTTATGATCAGCAGCCTAAGGCCACACGCCACTTTCCGCGCGGTGGCCTTCCCAGGCCGCCGCGAACGAGTCTCACAGCCGTTCCTGGTGGTCTGGGAAGGCCACCAGGCGGGCGCAAAGACCGAAGTGGCGTTGTGGTCCTAAAGCCACCGAGCGACATACAGATGAGCGGCAACACGCAATCCAACGAATCGATTCTGCGCCGGCACCTCGACGTTCTGCTCGGGGTCATGCGGCGGCTGGCCTCCGAGCCGCGCCTGGACCCGCTCCTGGGGTCCATCGCCGAAGAAACCTGCGAACTGCTCGACGCCGAGCGGACCACGCTCTTCCTCTACGACGCCGCCACCGACGAACTCTTCAGCCGCACCGTCACCGAGAGCGAGATCGAAGTCATCCGGTTCCCGGCCGACCGCGGCATTGCCGGGGCCGTCGCACGCAGCAAGCAGCCCCTGATCATCCCGGATGCGTACGCCGACTCGCGGTTCAACCCCGACGTGGACCGAAAGACGGGCTGGCGGACGCGCGATATCCTGGCGGTCCCGATGACCAACCTGGAGGGCGACCTCGTCGGCGTGCTCGAAGCCCTCAACAAGCGCGCCGGCTCGTTCACCGAAGGCGACACGGCCCTGCTGACGGCCCTGGCGGACCAGGCGGGCGTGGCGCTGGAGCGTGCGCGGCTGTTGGAAGAGTTCCTCGCCAAGCGCCGGCTCGAGGACGAGATGGAACTGGCGCGCGACATCCAGATCGGCCTCCTGCCGCACGACCCGCCCGGCCTCGACGGGTTCGACCTGGCCGGCTGGAGCCAGCCGTCCGAATACGCCGGTGGCGATTTCTTTGACATCTTCGCCTGGGGCGACGGACGCGTCGGCCTGATGCTCGGCGACGCTGTCGGACACGGCGTCGGCCCGGCGCTGCTGGCGGCAGAGACCCGGGCGCTGGTGCGGGCGCTGGCGCTGAGGGAAAGCCGGCCGGAGGTCGTCCTGTGCGACACCAATCGGCTGCTGGCCGCCGACGTGGACGAAGGCCGTTTCGTGACGCTGGCGCTGACGGTCGCCGACGCCGCCGCAGGCACCGTCTCCTACGCCAGTGCCGGGCAGGGCCCGCTGGTCGTGATGCGGGCCGACGGGCGGTACGAGCAGTTCAATGCCACGGGCCTTCCACTCGGCATCCTTCCGGACGCCCCTACCGAGGCCGGTGAGCCGGTTGAACTGGCGCCGGGCGACGCATTCCTTCTCATCTCGGACGGCATCTTCGAGTGCGAGACGGCCGACGGCGGGGACCTCGGCATGGACCGCGTCCTGGAAAACGTTCGGAAACACCTGGCCGGGCCGGCCGAGTCGGTCATCCGGGCGCTGGAGGACCTGACCGAATCGGTCAGCCCCGACGGCCGGTTCCGCGACGACCGCACCATCGTCGTGACCAAGCGCGTCTGACGCCTTTTGTCGGAACCGCCGGGCCCCGCGCCTGGGGGCGCAAGCGAAGACACCTGCCATGGCCGAGCCCATCACCAACGATCAACTCGACCGGGCGACCGACCCGGAGTACGCCGCCGTCTACCCGCTGGCCGTCGTCGCGTTGATTGTGGCAGCGCTGGGCGGAGCGGCATTCCTGGCGCCCCCGCTGGTCGTGGTGCCCGTCGCCGCCACCGTGATGGGCCTTGCGGCCGTTCGGAAGATCCGAAAGTCGCAAGGCGTCCTGGCGGGCCGGAAGTTGGCCCTGGCGGCGGTCGTCGTCGGAATCGTGATAGCGGCGGCGGGCGGCACCGTACACCTGATCGTCTGGCTGAACGAGCAGCGGACGCTCGATGACCTCAAGACGCAGGCCGCCGAGACGATCGACGACGTCCTCGCGGGCCGGTACGAGACGGTCTTTGCGAGACTTCCCGATGATTCTCCGCAACGCAAGGCCGGACCCGAAGCATTCCGCAACGCCCTGTCCCGTCTGTTCGAGGGTGGCGGCAACCTGGTCAGACGCGACTTGATGTCGCTCCAGATCCTGCCTACCGAACGGGGCGTCCTCGTCGCGCCGGCCGACATGCGCGTCACGCTCGAGGCTCGCATCCTGCAGGTCACCCTGTGGTTCCGCCTGGACGAGAACGGCGGGTGGCGACTCGTGGGCATTGG
This sequence comes from Phycisphaerae bacterium, assembly GCA_035529015.1. GTDB lineage: Bacteria > Planctomycetota > Phycisphaerae > FEN-1346 > FEN-1346 > JAUVZF01. Next base: position 10,123 of record DATKXP010000230.1, read on the forward strand.
CGGCCAGGAAACGCTCGAGAGCATCGCGAAGTACGGCGATGACAACACCCCGCCCGACGTCCCTGCGCCCTATGAGCGGGGCCCCCGGTCCCGCCCCTGACGCGGCCGGCGCGTCGGGGCACCCCGGGTCCGGCGCTGCCTACTGCTTCACGCGGCGAATCGCGGCGCCCAGGCGGCGGAGTTTCCGTTCCAGACGCTCGTAGCCGCGATCCAGATGATAGACACGCGAGATGGTCGTCTTGCCCCCCGCCACAAGGCCCGCGATGACCAGGGCGGCCGACGCTCGAAGGTCGCTCGCCATCACCTCCGCCCCCGACAGGGCCCCCGTCCCGTGGACGACGACCGCGTTGCCCTCCTTGCGGATCTCGGCGCCCATGCGGCCGAGTTCGGCCACGTGCATGAACCGGTCGGGGAAGATCTTCTCGGTGACGACGCTGATGCCGTCGGCTACCGTCAGCAGCGCCATCATCTGGGCCTGGAGGTCGGTCGGGAAACCGGGGAACGGCAGGGTGGTCACGTCCACGCTCTTCGGGCGGCGGCGTGCGCGGACCCGGATGGTGTCGTCGTCATGCTGGGCGTCGATGCCGATCTCGCGCAAGACGTTCACGAGGGCGAACAGGTCGCCCCACCGCGCGCCCTCGACGGTCACGTCGCCCCGCGTGGCCGCTCCGGCCAGCAGGAGCGTGCCGGCCTCGACCCGGTCGGGGATGATCGTGTGTTCGCAGCCCGTCAGGCGGTCCACGCCCTCAACGACGAGGCGCGGCGACCCGAGCCCCGATATCCGGGCCCCCATCTTGACGAGCACGTGGGCCAGGTCCCGCACTTCCGGCTCACACGCGGCGCAGTCGATAACCGTCGTTCCCCTGGCCAGGACGGCGGCCATCAGAATGTTCTCGGTCCCCGTGACGCTGGACCCGAAAGGCCCGCCGAGATACATCTCGGCGCCTCGCAGCCGCCGGCACCCTCCGACGATGTACCCGTGTTGGACGCGGAGTTTCGCGCCGAGGGCCCGTAGTCCCCTCAGATGCAGGTCAACCGGCCGGTCGCCGATGGCGCAGCCGCCCGGCAGGCTGACCTCCGCCTTGCCGCGCCGCGCCACGAGAGGCCCGAGCACGCAGATGCCGGCGCGCATCGTCTTCATGATCTTGTACGGCGCGCGGTTGCGGGTGGTGCGGCGAGGGCTCCGCAGGATCATGTCGCCGCCGGGTTCCTCCCGCTCGACGCGGACGCCGAGGGTCTTCAGGAGGCGGGTCATCGTCCGGATGTCGGCCAGGTCGGGCACGCCCTTGAGGCGCATGGGCCCCTCGGCCAGGATCGATGCCGCCATGATCGGCAGTGCCGCGTTCTTGGCACCGCTCGCGCGCACACGGCCTTTGAGGCGGCGTCCGCCGGTGATGACCATTGCGTCCATGGTTTAGGCACTCCCCTGGGTTTTCAATGACGCGCCGGGCCCGCCTTCGCGGGCTACGCCGCGCTTCGGCGTGTCTTCGACAAGCCCCGCGGCTAACTTTCTGGCTCACGGTTCGCGTTGGGCTACAAGGATTCGGTCGAGGCCGGCGTAATCCTTGAGGATCCGGACGTCGGTCAGGCCGCGGACGCCTGAGGCCGTCTCGGTCGCCCTGGCGCCTTGGCCGGCGCCGATTTCCACAAGCAGCGTCGCCCCGGGCTTAAGGTACGCCCGCGCGCCCTTGAGGATCCGCTCGATAACCTCGGTCCCGTCTGGCCCGGCCACGAGCGCGTTGCGCGGCTCGTGTTCGCGTATCTCGCGTGCGAGGCCGTCCCACTCCCTCTGGGCAACGTACGGCGGGTTGGCGAGCAGGAAGTCGGCCGGCGGCGCGTCGGCGGCATCGAGGGCGTCGTACAGGTCGCCCTCCAGGAAGGTGACCCGGGCCCCCACGCCGTGGGCCTCGGCGTTCATGCGGGCGACCTCGAGGGCCGCCGGCGAGATGTCGGTCGCTGTGACGCGGCAATCCGGCAGGCGGACCGCCACACTCACCGCCACGCACCCGCACCCGGTACACAGGTCGATCACCGTGACGGGCCCGGGCGATTCCACGTCGCCTCCCTCCAGAAGCGGGGCCGGGGCGGTGCCGCTTCGGCGAAGGACCCGCTCGACGAGCATCTCCGTCTCGGGCCGGGGGATGAGACAGTCGGGCGTGACCTTGAAGGCGAGCGAGAGGAACTCGCACGTGCCCACGAGGTAACGGGTCGGCTCGCCAGCGGCCCGGCGTCGGACGAGTTCGCGGAAGGCGGTCCGCTCGTCTTCGGAGACCGCGTCCTCGTACCGCAGGTACAGGTCGATCCGTTCGGCGCCCAGGACGTGGGCCAGGAGGATTTCGGCCTCCAGGCGCGGCTGGGCGATGTCCTTCTTGCCGAAGAAGTCGCGCGTCCATTCGATGAGGCGGCCGATGGTCCATTCGTCGGATGACACGTCGGGCATGGCCGATCCGTTCGGGCGCCGGGCAACGCCCGCCGTTGTGGTGACCGGCTAGTCCTTTTACCGCCGCGCGCGCCGCCTGGCAAGCCCAAAGCGTCGGCCGGCCGGCCGACTTGGACGCCGGCCGCCTACTCCACGAGGTCACCGACAATCAGAATGCCCCCGGCGTACCAGTTGATGCCGTCGTACTTCGGGTTGTCCGTGGGGTCCTCGCGGTCCTGTTTGCCTTTGCGGAAGATCTCGGCCTTGTCGGGCGGGTCGGGGTGCAGTTCCAGCCGAACGGTGTGGACCGCTTCGGGCAAATTCAGACCGATCGGGAGCGTGGCCAACCGGTGGTAGGTGCAGTAGCGGTCGAAGCGCGGCCGCACGACCGGCTTGCCGCCGTCGAGCGTCACGATGACTTGGCCGCAGTCGGGGCCCAGGAGGTCGTAGACGGCGGCCCAGGCGCCTTTGAACGTGAAGGTGACGGCGGCGCCCGCCTTGCCGGCCTTCCAGAACTCGGGCATGCGGCTCGTCCAGCGTTTGGCCATGTTGTCTTTCTCGGGGTCGAGCCGCGTCCATTCGCCCGAGAGTTTCGCACTGCTCAGGGGCAGCAGTTTCGCACGCTCCCAGTTGCCGGCCACGAACGGTGGCGGCAGTGCGTGCGGCCCCGGTTTGCCGACGCCCCTGACCTTGGCCATGGAACGGGCAACGGCCTCAAGGTACAGCCGGTGGCCCGTGTCAGGATACGGATGGACGCCGTCGTGCGCGAAGAGGACTTTGCCCTCAAGCGTGCGTTTCTCGTCGTCGGTCTTGGGCGTCGGTGCCGCCCAGACGAGCCGGCCTTCCTTTGCCAGCCGCGCGACCTCCATCGCCATGTGAATCGACGGCACGCCGTAGTGGTCGGCGACGCGCTCCATCGCACTGGCGGCCCGGGGGAACTTGCCTTCGAGCATCGGCCCAGCGAGGGCCTGGGTGATGGTGTAGACGAAGCAGATGTCGGTGGTCGGGTCGGCCCGCCACGTCTGGCGGACGATGCCTTCCATGGACTGATAGATGTCCTCGGGCGCGCGTCCGCCGTCGTTGACGGCGAACTCGACGAAGAGCATGTCGGGCTTGTGCCGCAGGACATCGTGGTGAAGGCGGTAGCAGCCGAGGTCGGACCCCGTCCCGCCGATGGCCGCGTTGATCTCACTGACCTGCGCCTTGGGGAATCGCTCCTGAAACCACGCCAGCGTCTTCGGCCGCCATCCCGGCTGGGCCGTGATGCTGCCGCCGATGTACCCGACGCGGACCGCCCCGCCCGCTTCGAGTTTGGCAAAGGCGTTCGGGAGTCCCCCGCGGACGCGGCACTCGACGGCGTCGGCCAAGGGATACGCGTCCGGCTTGGCCGCCTGGGCCACGCAGGTCAAACAGAGCCACGGCACGATGAAGCCCGCGATCCGCCATGGCATGCCGGGGTGTTCGGTTCGCACGCGGATACCCTCCTGCGAGGTCCCGACCACGGGACTCGTGCCGTCAGACCTCAAGCGCCGCCACCGTGTCGGTCGGGGCGTCCATCTCTTTGAGCCAGCCGATGAGTCTGGTCTGGAGATCGTCGGCAACTTGCGCATGGCCGCCGATAACGTTCATCTCGCCGAGGGGATCGGCGGTCATGTCATACAGTTCCCGCTGCCCTTCGGGGCCCAACGGCACGTAGCACCACCGGTCGGTGTACACGGCAGGCGTCAGGTGCCCCGCGCAGGGCTCGCCCTGCTTCCAGTTGATGAAGGCGGAGGAGATGGCGACGTCGCGCAGCGGCTCCTGCGCTTCGCGGCGCAGCATCGGGGCGAAGGACTTCCCGTGCAGCGGCTCGGGCGTCTCGACCTGAACGCCGGCCAGGTCGAGCAGCGTCGGCAGGATGTCGGGCGGCTGGAGCAGCGCATCGACCTCGCGTCCGCCCTCCAGGCCCGGCGCAGCAACGAGGAACGGCAGGTGCGCGATCTCCGGATAGACCGGCCAGGCCCGCTCGTCGCGGTCGTTGATGTTCGACTTGCCGGTACGGTCGTGTTCGCCCAGGCTCATGCCGTGGTCGGTGGTGAAGACGACGATGGAGTTATCCCAGAGGTCGAGGTCGTCGATCTTCTGAAGGACGCGGCCGACCCATCGGTCCACGAGTTCGGCCTCGGCGCAGTAGTGAGCGCGCAGGTTGATGAGTTCCTCCGGCGCCAGGTCGCCCGCGTGCCCGTAGTTGGGGTGAATCATGGGCGCGCCGGCGTAGTCGGGATCGTACTTGCGGACCATGTACTCGGGCGGGTCCCACGGCTCGTGCGGGTCGAAGAAATCGACCCACAGGAAGAACGGGTGGTGCCGGCAGTTCTCTTCGAGCCATTCGACGGTCATTTCGGCGGTGCGCGGCGGGAATCGGTCCACCTCGCGGTACCACAAGCGGTTGGTCCATCGGGCCAGGTCGGGCAGGTTGCGGTCCATGAAGTGGTGGCCGGTGCGGGTCTTCTCGGGTGGCATGACGCTCTCGATGGGGTGGTTCATCCGCAGGAACGGCAGGTCGCCCTCCTGGCCGCGCAGGACGCGGGCGCCGTGGAAGCCCCGGTTGAAGTCCGCCGTGAACAGGTGCGGGCAGTCGCACAGAAGTTGCGAGACGTACCCGGCGCGGTTCAGCACTTGGGGCAGGTGGTTCTCGCTGCTCGCGAGGCGGCTCTGCCACGGATACCACGGCCAGCCGTAGCGGCCGGTCGTGAGGTCGGTGCGGTGCGGGATGGTGGGGAAACTCGAGTTCCACATCCCGGTGGCGCTGACGGCCCGTCGGCTGAACGCATCGAGGTGCGGCGTGCGGACCGGCATCGCCGCCCGGTCGAAGAAGTTGTCGTAACGGAACGTGTCGGAGATGATGAGGATGATGTTCACAGAACCCACTCCTTTGCCCGTCTCGCCCCCCTCGCGGAACCGATTGCAACGCCTTCGCCGGTGTGGTAGTAATCATACGCCGCTGGTCAGGATCGTCCAGCGCAAACGGTCACAGGAGAAAGGAACGTTGCATGGCGGCACCGAGAGAATCGCAACTGGCGGTGACGCTTTTCACGCTGCGCGATTTCTGCATGAAGCCGCGGCAGATCGCCCGGACGCTGGCGCGCGTTCGCAAGATCGGATACCGGAACGTCCAGATCTCGGGCGGCGGGCTGATGGCCCAGGACCCGGCGGAACTGGCGAAGATGATGGACGATGCCGACCTCACCGTTATCGGCAGCCACGTCGCCCTCCAGATGATGCGCGACGACTTTGGCGGCGCCGTCGAACGCCTGCGGGGCTGGAAATGTACGCACACGGCCATCCCGTCGATGGCGCAGGAGGACCGCAGCACCCTTGCCGCGTGGAAGGCGCGGGCGCGCGAGTTTACGCGTCTCGGCAAGATGTTCAAGAAAGAAGACATCACGCTCCAGTACCACAACCACCATTTCGAGTTCCACAAGTTCGGCGGGCGCGCGGGGTTGGGCGGGCGAACCGGCCTCGACATCCTCTATTCCAATGCCGACCCGAAGTACCTCCAGGCCGAGATCGACACCGGCTGGATCGCGCGAGGCGGAGGCGATCCGGCCGAGTGGTGCGCACGCGTGAAGGGACGGATGGACCAGGTCCACGTCAAGGACTGGCTGATCCTCGACGGCGAACCGGCCTGGGCCGAGATCGGCGAAGGCAACCTCAACTGGCCTGCCATCGTCCGGGCCTGCCGCGCGGCCGGCGTCAAGCACTACATCGTCGAACAGGACCAGTGCCCCGTCACCAAGGACCCCTTCAAGAGCATTGCCGTCAGCCTGCGGAACCTGCGAGGGCTGGGCCTGAAGTAGGGGCGCGGGAGGGGCGATGCCTAACGCTGCTTTGTCAACTTCAGGTTCCTCCTGGAAGGTGTAGCGCGGCGGCCAATCCTGGCCGCCGCGGTGGGCAAGATTGCCTACCGCGCGTCACAGTGCATACTCGCGGCGGGTGCGGAGACCCGCCGCGCACCGGTTTGAAGAGACTTCTGCCAGACCGCTCAGCGGGCGCCGATGAATATCCTGGGCATCTCAGCGTTTTACCACGACAGCGCCGCCTGCCTGGTGCGCGACGGCCGCCTGGTGGCCGCTGCCCAGGAAGAGCGGGTCACTCGCAAGAAACACGACGAGCGGTTCCCGCAGCACGCCATCGACTACTGCCTTGCGGAAGGGGGCATTACGCCGGCCGACCTCGACGTGGTCGCGTTTTACGATAAGCCCCTCCTGAAGTTCGACCGTCTGCTCGAGACGTATCTGGCCTACGCCCCGGTCGGTTTCCGCTCTTTCTGCACAGCCATGCCGTTGTGGCTTCGGACGAAACTGCACCTGCCGCGCGTCATCGACCGCGGCCTGCGCGGCGGGTACAAGGGCCGGTACGTCTTCGCCGAGCACCACCAGTCGCACGCCGCCAGCGCGTTCTTCCCGTCGCCGTTCGAGGAAGCGGCCATCCTGACCGTTGACGGCGTCGGCGAATGGGCGACGGCCGCCTGGGGCGTCGGGCGAGGCAACCGCATCGACCTGTCGCACGAACTGCGCTTCCCCCACAGCCTGGGCCTCCTGTACTCGGCCTTTACGTACTTCACGGGGTTCAAGGTGAACTCCGGTGAGTACAAGTTGATGGGCCTCGCCCCTTACGGCCGGCCGCGCTACAAGGACCTCATCCTCGAACGCCTCATCGACTTGAAGCCCGACGGCTCATTCCGGATGGACATGGCGTACTTCAACTACTGCCAGGGCCTGACGATGACCGGCCGCAAGTTCGACCGCCTCTTCGGCGGCCCGCCGCGCAAACCCGAGGCCCCCTTGACGCAGCGCGAGATGGACCTGGCG
>DATKXP010000231.1:0-3020 GCA_035529015.1 Phycisphaerae bacterium
AAGATATTCTATGACGCCCTCCAGGGCTCCTACTCCGTCCACCGCACCGTCGCCATCCAGTACGAGAAGTCCTGCGTCCCCAAGCGCCAGCGGCTCTGCACCCTCAAGAACGCCCGGCTGGCCTGGCGGATGGGCCTGGCCGTCAACGCCGGCGAGCTGGCCCTGCCCGCCGGCATGGCCGCCGAAGACGTGCGCTGGGAATACATCGCCGCCGGCACCCCATGGATCGACCCGCTCAAGGAGGTCAAGGCCGACGTCGAGGCCGTCGCCGGGGGCCTCAAGAGCCGCACCATGATCTGCAAGGAACGCGGTTACGAGTTCGAGGATGTGGTGGACGACCTCGCCAGCGAGCAAGCCTACGCCGAATCCGCCGGCGTCACCCTCGGCTCCTGGACAGCCGACGCCGAAGTCGACTCCAAAAGGATAGACGACGATGAGTAACGCATCCCCACTCCTGGCCGCCATGAGCGCCGAACGCTGGGCCATGAACCGCGCCCACCTCGCCCAGCTCCGCGACCGCGCCGCCGCCTACCCCGAGGACGCCCCGCTCGACAAGCTGCTCGCCGTCGGCGCCACCGGCCGGGCCACCGGCGCCAACTACCGCGTCGTCGAAGGCGTCGCCATCATCGACGTGGTCGGCACCATCCTCAAGGAGGTGCCCTGGGTCTACGAGATGTCCGGCTGCGACGCCACCGGCACGCTCGACGTCTCCGACGCCCTCGACAAGGCCCTAACCGACAAGAACGTCGATTCCATCATCCTCTACGTCGACAGCCCCGGCGGCACCGTCGACGGCGTCCAGGAGCTGGCCGACGACGTCTGGGCCGCCCGCATGGCCAAGCCCATCCACGCCATCGTCAGCGACCTCTGCGCCAGCGCCGCCTACTGGATCGCCAGTCAGTGCTCCACCATCGCCGCCAACCGCTCGGCCTACGTCGGCTCCATCGGCTGCTACATGCAGATCGTCGAGACCTACCGCGCATGGGAAGCCGAGGGCATCCACTGGCGCCTCATCAAGAGCGGCACGGACAAGGGCGCCGGCGCCGACGGCACCGTCGTCAGCGACGAGCAGATGGTGCAGTACCAGGAAGACGTGGACGGCCTCGCTGACCTCTTCATCGCCGCCGTCGCACGCGGCCGGGGCAGCACGCCCGAGCGCGTCGCCGAACTCGCCACCGGCCGGGGCTGGCTCGCCGGCCAGACCGCCCGGGGCGGCCCCACCGCCCTCGAACTGGGCCTCATCGACCTCGTGGAAAACAGCGACGCCTCCTGGAGGCGTGTAGCTGAGACGGATACATCGTTCGCAATCCCAGAAGACCAGGAGGAACCCGACATGGGACTCTTTGGCCGCAAGAAGGCACAGGCCGAGCCAGTTGAGCCGGCCGAAGCCGCCGAAGAACTGAAGGACGAAGTTGAGGAGGAAGAGAAGCCCGTCTCCGACGAGCCCTCCGATTCCCCCGCCGACGAACCCAAGCCCGCCGACACACCCGAGCCCGAGCCCGACGAAGAGCCCGCGCCGGCCGAGGACGAGGACGCGGAGCCCGAGGACCCGGCCGAAGCGGCCGTCCGCTCGAAGGCCAGGCTCTACCTCGACGCGCTCGGCGCCGCACGCGCCGTGCAGGCCCTCGCCGACGGCACCCCCATCTTCGAGGCCCTCGTCGCCGTCCGCGCCGAACAGGACGCACGCATCGAGGCCCTCGAGGCCGACCTCGCAAAGGCCAAGGCCCGCCTGGCCGACCTCCACGTCGACGGCGAGCCCGACCCCCTCAGCACCAAGGCCGGCGACGAAGAGGGCACCATCAACCCCAAGCACGAAGCGAACCTGGGGCCGAACCTCGGCCGGACAGCATCGGCCATGAGGCTCCCCGGCAAGAAGGACTGACGCACTGACGCACCGTCCGTACTGGCTGCTGGGCGCTTGCAGACCGGCAACCCGTAACGGAGGTAAAACACGATGGCCCACGCACGAATGACGCTGCTGGACATCGCCAAGCGCAACGCATCCGACGCGCTGGTCGGCCTCATCGACGAGGCCGCCGTCGCGCACCCGGAATGGCTGCTCGGCGAAGCCCGCACCATCGAAGGCACGCAGTACAAGACCCTCGTCCGCACCGCGCTGCCCGACGTCGGCTTCCGGCGCGCCAACGAGGGCGTCGAGACCAAGAAGTCCACGCTCGTCAACCGGCTCGTCGAGTGCTTCATCGTCGACGCAAGCTGGGACATGGACAAGGCCGTGGCCGACGCGTCCGAGGACGGCGCCGAAGCCGTCTGCGCAGAAGAGGCCGGCGCCCACATGGAAGGCGCCATCACCAACCTCTGCAAGCAGTTCTACTACGGCACCGCCAGCGGCGCGGCAGGCGCAGCCTACGGCTACGCCGGCCTGATCGACATGGTCGACAGCGGCATGGTCATCGACGCCGGCGGCACCACGGACAACACCTGCTCGTCCGTCTGGGCCGTCAAGTTCGGCCCCAAGTACGCCCGCTGGGTCATGGGCGGCGGCGGCGACTGGAACGAGGGCGAGATCGTTTCCCTCCCCGTCACCGTCTCCAGCAAGCAGATGTGGTCCTACGCCCAGGAACTCGTCGGCTGGATGGGCCTGCAGATCGGCCACAAGCAGTCCATCGCCCGCCTGCATAGCGCCACCGCGGACTCCGGCAAGGGCGTCACCGACGCGCAGATCGCCCTGCTCCTGGAGAAGTTCCCGGTCGGCATCGTCCCGGACGTGCTCCTGATGAACCGGCGCAGCCTCCGGCAGCTCCAGTCCAGCCGCACGGCCACCAACCCGACGGGCGCCCCCGCGCCGTTCCCGCAGGACTCCTTCGGGATCCCCATCGCCGTCACCGACTCCATCATCAGTACGGAGGCGCTCGGCTAACCCGCATCCTCCCGGGGGTCCGGGCCGCCGGCCCGGGCCCCCATGAGGAGATGCCCGGACTGCACCACTCACAGGAGAGAAAACAATGACCCGACCGAGAAGGTCCATAAGGGACGCAACACTCACCGCGTCCATCGCACTG
>DATKXP010000232.1:0-3619 GCA_035529015.1 Phycisphaerae bacterium
AGGCGCGCATCGACCGGCTGCCCGTTCACGGGACCGTCAGTGCGAGCCGTGAGACGGTCCGCGAGGCCGTCGATGCGGCGATCGCGGACGGTCTGCTGAAACGCGACGCGCAGGCCCGGCGGCCCGTCATGGAACTGACCGAGGCGGGGTGCCGCGAACTGGAGCGGCTGCGCGCCGCACCTGCCGCGCCGCCGGAGCCCGCCGCGCCGAGCCCCCAACCGGCGCCCGCGGCGGTCGAGCCGGAGCCCGAGCCCCCTGCCTCGCCCACGGATCCGCAGGCGCGCCTCGACGAGACCGTCCGCCGGATGTTCACGGCCGACCGCGAGACAGCCCAACGGCTGATCGACGACCTGCGCCTGTACCATCCGCGCGAGGTGGCCGCCCGAATCCAGGACCGCTACGCGGCGTCGGACGAGGTGCGGGTACGGTCGCGGGCCGTGTGGGCGCTGGGCGAACTGTGCGGCGAGCAGGGTCTGGCCTTCCTGGTCAAGTGCCTCGGCGCCGAGGAGCCGAACGTCCGCCGCCTGGCCGCATCGGCCGTCGGCAAGGTCATTGAAGCCGCGCGGGCGGCCGGCAGCGCGAGGCGGGAGATCTTGCAGGAAGCACGCGGGGCCCTGGGCGCCCTCGCCGACGACCCCGCGCCGCAGGTCCGTCAGTACGCCGCGAAGGCGCTGGCGCAGTTCCCCGCTCCCGAATAGCCGCCAAGCGCTTCCTGGGGAGAGTCCACCCGCAGGTTCCGCATGCCGACCGCCCTCTTTCCGTCTACAGGGCCGCCGCACTGCGCGTTTTCAACTGGACGAAACGGCGCCTCGCGGCTACGGTGGACGCGCGCCGGGAGCCCCTCTCGGGCACCGCGGAGTCACCATGAGCAAGAAGGCCGCGCAGGCTACGACCAACCCGACCGGTAAGGCACGGCCTGAGGCAAAGACGCCGCGCGGCGCCGGCAACGACGGCGCCGAGCCGCTCTTGTGTGAAGTCGCCTGGGAAGTGTGCCAGCAGTTGGGCGGCATCTACACCGTCATCCGGTCGAAGGTCCCTTGTATGGTCAAGCGCTGGGGCCTGCGGTACGTCCTGGTGGGGGCGTACAACCCGAGTACCACGCCTGCGGAATTCGAGGCGTGCCCGCCCGACGGCCCGGCCGGCGAAGCCGTCACCCGCCTGCGCGACATGGGCTTCGAGGTCCACTACGGCACGTGGCTCATCACCGGCCGTCCGCGCGCCGTGCTGCTGAACCCGCGGTCCGTCTCGGACCGGCTCAGCGACATCAAGTACGCCCTGTGGGAACATCACCGGATCAGCCTGCCGGGAGACGACAGCCTCATCGACGACGTCGTGGCCTTCGGCTTTCTCGTGGGGCAGTTCTTCCGGGCGCTGACCGGGACGCCGGGCGCCGGGCGGCCGGTCATCGGCCACTTCCACGAATGGATGGCGGGGTCGGCGATTCCGGAACTCAGACGCAGCGGCTTGCCGATGGCCATCGTCTTCACAACGCACGCCACGCAGGTGGGCCGGGCGATGGCGGCAAACGACCCGACGTTCTACGACCGGCTGCCGACCGTGGACCGTCTCGACACCGCCCGCCGCTACGCCGTCGAACCCAAGGCGGAACTCGAACGCGCCGCCGCCCACGGCGCCCACGTCTTCACGACCCTCAGCGACATCACCGCCTACGAGTGCGAGCACCTGCTGGGCCGCAAACCCGACATGCTCCTGCCCAACGGCCTGAACATCGAGCGGTTCGTCGCCATTCACGAGTTCCAGAACCTCCACCGCCAGTACAAGGAACAGATTCACCAGTTCGTGATGGCCCATTTCTTCCCGAGTTACACCTTCGACCTCGACCGCACGCTCTACGTTTTCAGCGCCGGCCGCTACGAGCCGCGCAACAAAGGGTACGACCTGGTTATCGAGGCACTGGCGCGGCTGAATCGGGAGATGAAACGCGCCGGCACCGACCGCACGGTCGTGCTGTTTCTGGTGACGAAACGGCCGTTCAAATCGATCAACCCCGACGTGCTCCGCAGCCGCGCCGTCATGGAGGAGATGCGGCGCAACTGCGACCAGATCAAGGACCAGGTCGGCGAGCGGCTGTTCACCGCCACCGCCGCAGGCCGGACGCCGGACTTCAACTCCCTGGCCGATGAAACGCTGCTGCTGAGGCTGCGCCGTGTCACGCACGCCTGGAAGACACGGCGCCTCCCACGGATCGTCACCCACGACCTTCTCGATGAGGCCGACGACGTCCTCCAGGCCATCCATGGGGCCATGCTCTTCAACGTGGCCGACGACCCGGTCAAAGTCGTGTACCATCCGGACTTCATCACGTCGAGCGACGCGCTGTTCGGCATGGATTACGACCAGTTTGTCCGCGGGTGCCACCTGGGCATCTTCCCCTCGTGGTACGAGCCGTGGGGCTACACGCCGCTGGAGTGCGTGGCCCTGGGCGTGCCCGCAATCACGAGCGACCTGGCGGGATTCGGAACGTATCTGCTGGAACACGTCCCGGACTACGAGCAGCGGGGCCTCTTCGTGGTGCGGCGTCGCGGCCGGTCCGACGAGGACGCGGTCGGCGACCTGACGAACCATCTTGTGGAGTTTCTGAAGATGGACCGCCGTCAGCGGATCGCCCAACGCAATCGCGTCGAAAGCCTGGCCGAACACTTCGGCTGGAAAAACCTCGGCCGGCACTACGCCGAGGCCCATGACATGGCGCTGGAGCGGGCGGGACTCGCCCAGTGAGGTCGCGAACATGAACCGATCGGCCGTCATCGTTGCGGCCGCGGTTGCCGTCGTGATTGGCGGCAGCGCGGCGGCCGAGGTCTGCAACGTCAAGGTCGTCACCGACGCCTCGCCCGATTACCACGACCTGCCGAGCATGATCCACAGCATCGCGTCGCGATGGCCGACGGCCCAGGAGCAATGCTGGGCCCTGTTCCACTGGAACCACATCGCGCGGCGGCAGACCGCGCCGATGATCCGCCACGGCATGGCGCTGACCGATCCCATCCGGCAGGCGAACGACTACGGCTACACCATGTGCAGCACCATCGCCGGCGTCAACTGCGCCGTCTGGGACGCCATGGGCCTGAAGGTACGGTACTGGGACATCACGCGCCACACCGTCCCCGAGTGCTTCTACGACGGCCGCTGGCACTGCTACGACAACTCGATGTCGGCCCTCTACACGCTCTGCGACGGCGTGACCATCGCGGGCGTCGAGGACATCGGCAAGGAAGGCGCGTGCGCCGCGTCCGGCGGCCGGACCGAACCCGGCCACATCGCCAGGTACCACTGCCTGACCGCCACCAGCCCCAACGGTTTTCTGACCGGGGCCGACTGCGCCCGCGACCTTGCGCAGGAGCACGCCTGCTTCAATCCCAAGTACCTCAAGCACCGCTACTACTTCAACGATTGGGACCGGGGCCACCGGTACATCCTGAACCTGCGCGAAAACGAGGTCTACGTCCGCCACTACCGAAGTCTCGGCGACGAACCGGCGTTCTACGTGCCCAACAAGGGCAAGGACCCGGAACAGACCAGCAAGTACGGTCTGCGCGGAAACGGCGTGTGGACGTTCACGCCGAGCCTTCGTGCCGACGAGTGGGCGGCCGCCGCCCAC
>DATKXP010000233.1:0-28107 GCA_035529015.1 Phycisphaerae bacterium
ACGATGGCGGGTATCTCGGGCCGAAGCCGCTGGACCGCGGCCGCCTGATGCATGCCCAGCGCCCCGGCGATGTCGCGCTCGAAGCAGGCGATGCAAAGGCCCATGTTCGGCGGACTGCCTGCTTCGACGAGGACGGCGGCCAGCACGCCGACGGCGGCGCCGGCCAGGATGACCATCGGCGGCGCCAGGTCTTTCCAGTCCCGCGTCATCCGTCCTCTCCCCGCCGTCCGCAGGGCGTTCGGTGGCTGCTACGCCGATAGGCTACGCCACCTGTCCTAGAAGGCAAGCACGAAAGTGACGCGGTGCGCGTGAGGTCCCGCGGGCTCGGGCACGTGGGATATCCCCCAAAAACCCGCTCACGGCCCTGCTATCCGGGTTTTGTCTGCGATGGCGGTGCGATTCTGACGATAGAACATCGGCGGGGGCCGTGCGTCTAAACGGGCGGCCCCTTTGTCGGGGTTGAACTGTCGTGCGTGGGTGGCTACAATAAGGTGTGGACGAGGGGCCCAAGCGCGCGGGCCGCGGAGCCGAATGCGGCGGTCTGTGCGCCGTTCATCTGCGAGGTCTGAGCATGTTCGAAAGATTTACCGACCGAGCCCGCAAGGTCATGGCCCTGGCCAACCAGGAAGCCCAGCGCTTCAACCATGAATACGTTGGCACGGAGCACGTCCTGCTTGGCCTGGTGAAGGAAGGGCAGGGCGTGGCGGCCAACGTGCTGCACAACCTGAGCGTCGATCTGAAGAAGATCCGCCTCGAGGTCGAGAAGATCGTCAAGAGCGGCCCGGCCATGGTCACGATGGGCAAACTGCCTCAGACGCCGCGCGCCAAAAAGGTCATTGAGTTTGCCATCGAAGAGGCCCGCAACCTTGGGCACAACTACGTCGGCACCGAGCACCTGCTGCTGGGCCTGCTGCGCGAACACGACGGCGTGGCCGCGCAGGTCCTGATGAACCTCGGCCTCAAACTCGACGAGGTCCGCGCCGAGGTCCTTAATATCCTCGGCGCCTCGATGGAAGCGGAAGGCGGCCTGGCGGAGGGCGAGGAGCGGCGCGGCAAGTCGAAGACCCCCGCCCTCGATTCGTTCGGTCGGGACCTGACGGCGCTGGCCACCGAAGGCAAACTCGATCCCGTCATCGGACGCCACGCCGAGATCGAACGCGTCGTCCAGGTCCTGTGCCGCCGGACGAAGAACAACCCGGTGCTGCTCGGCGAAGCCGGCGTCGGCAAGACCGCCATCGTCGAGGGCCTGGCGCAGCAGATCGTGGGCGCCGAGGTGCCGGAACTGCTCCTGAACCGCCGCATCGTCGTCATGGACCTGGCGATGATGGTCGCGGGAACGAAATACCGCGGCCAGTTCGAGGAGCGGATCAAGGCCGTCATGAACGAGGTCCGCCGCGCCGGCAACATCATTCTGTTCATCGACGAACTCCATACGCTCGTCGGTGCGGGCGGAGCCGAGGGCGCCATCGACGCCTCGAACGTCCTGAAGCCTGCGCTGTCGCGCGGCGAGATCCAGTGCATCGGCGCGACGACCCTCGATGAGTACCGCAAGTACGTCGAAAAGGACGGTGCCCTGGAGCGCCGGTTCCAGACGATTATCGTCGAGCCGCCGTCGCCGGTGGAGACGGTCGAGATCCTCAGAGGCCTGCGCGACCGCTACGAGGCCCACCACCGCGTGGAGATCACCGACGGGGCGATCCAGATGGCCGTGGACCTGGCGGAGCGGTACATCTCCGGCCGGTACATGCCGGACAAGGCCATCGACGTGATCGACGAGTCGGGGGCCCGGGTGCGTCTGCGGGCGATGACCCGCCCGCCCGACGTCACCCAACTCGAGCAGGAGGTGGAGCGGCTGAATCAGGAGAAGGAAGAGGCCGTGGCCGCCTCAGCCTACGAGCAGGCCGCCGAACTCAGAAACAAGGTCGAGGGTCTCCGTCAGAAGAAGGAGAAACTCCTCGGCGAGTGGCGCGAACAGGGCCACGAGACCGAAGGCGTCGTGGACGAGGAAGTGGTGGCCGAGGTCGTCAGCCGCATGACCGGCGTGCCGCTCCAGCGCCTTGAGAGCGAGGAGATGGAGCGGCTGCTTCGGATGGAGGACGAACTGCACAAACGCGTCGTCAGCCAGCACGAGGCGATTACGGCGATCTCGCGTTCGCTTCGCCGCAGCCGCAGCGGCCTGAAGGACCCGCGGCGGCCGATGGGCTCGTTCATCTTCATCGGTCCGACGGGCGTCGGCAAGACGCTGCTCGCCAAGGCCCTGGCGGAGTTCATGTTCGGCGACGAGGACGCCCTCATCCAGATCGATATGTCGGAGTACATGGAGAAGCACAACGTGTCGCGCCTGGTGGGTGCCCCGCCCGGCTACGTCGGCTACGAAGAGGGCGGGCAGTTGACCGAACGCATCCGCCGCCGGCCGTACAGCGTGGTGCTCTTGGATGAGATCGAGAAGGCCCATAGCGACGTCTACAACATGCTCCTGCAGATCATGGAGGAGGGCAACCTGACCGATTCGTTCGGCCGCCGCATCGATTTCCGCAACACCATCCTCATCATGACCTCGAACATCGGGTCCGACATCATCAAGAACCAGGCCGGCCTGGGGTTCCGCAGGAAGACGGCCGAGGCCACCTACGAGCAGACCAAAGAGGCCCTGATGAAGGAGGTCGATCGGCACTTCCGGCCCGAGTTCCTCAACCGCGTGGACGACACCATCATGTTCCGCCAGTTGACGCGCGACGACCTGAAGAAGATCGTGGATATCGAACTCGCGAAACTCCGCCAGCGACTGACGGTCCAGAACCTCGGACTCACCCTCACCGACGAGGCCAAGGAGTACATGATCAACCAGGGTCACGACCCCGATTTCGGCGCGCGGCCGCTGAGGCGAGCCATCGAGCACTACATCGAGGACCACATCTCCGAAGAACTCCTCCGCGGCGCCTACAAGGGCAAGGACCTGATTACCATCAGCGTCAAGGACGAGCACCTGTACTTCGAGGCGTCCAAGTCGAGCGCCGCCAAGCCGGTCGAGGTCCACAACGGGACGTGACCCCGCCAGTCCGAGGCAATCCATCGGCCCGCGGCGCACCGGTATGCCGCGGGCCGTTTGCTTGGCCGCCCTGCGGTTGGGGGCAGGTGATCTGCCCCGGCGCTTTCAAACGGCCCGGTTGTAGGGTATAATTAGGGAAGCAGGCAGAGGATGCCGATACAAAGGGGGGCAGCACGAGTCCCGACCCGGTCTTGATACCGGAGGAGGGGGATCATGAAACGGCTCGACATCGTCATCACGCTGGCGGCTTGCGCCGCCCTCAGCCTCGTTGGTGCGGACGCCTTCGGCCAGTACTACACACCGCTGCGATACGACCTGCGGCACACGAGCCCCACGTACATTCCCAGCGGCACCATGCGGTTCGGCCCGCCCGCCCGATACGACCCGTACCGGTTCGGGAACTACAACCCGGGCAACCTGTCGATCACGGGCAACCTGCGGCTGGGCAAATCGTTCCAGGGCACGTCGCCGTACCGCTCGACGGGGAGCCAACTGTCGATGGACCTGCCTTCGACGCGCCTGAGCGACTTCCGGCGCGACACCATCGGTATCGAAGACGTCGGCACCGGCCTGGAGTACGGGCAACTGGGGGCCTTCTACCCCGGGTCGGCGAGCGTTACGACGCCTTACACCGCGGGGATGCGTTTTGCCGTGCCGACGCCGGGAGCACGCGCGCCGTACGTCCCGCGCAACGTGAACGTGCCGGTCCTGCCGCAGTGGTCGGCACATAGTCAGGCCTTTACGTCGGGCTACGGCATGGGCAGCATCACCCCGACGATCGAGGAGCCCATGACCGCCGGCGGCCTGGCGATTCCGCCCAGTGTCCTGACGCACGCGGCGGCTTTGCTCGACGGCCGCATCTCGCCCATGCCGGAGGACGTGACCGCGCCCTTCGCGCCGAGTGAGGTCGAAGACCTCGTCAAGTCGCCCTACGAGAGGTTCGGCCACAAGTTCGAGTCCGAGCCCGCGAACATCTTCATTCCGGACGACGCCGGTGAACACGCCGGCGACATGACGATGCCGGACGATCTCTCATCCATCTTCTGGCTGGATCGCGAGACGGCCGGCGAACAGGACGTGTGGGCGCCTCAGCCGGGGGCAGAGGGGATTGTGACCCCCTGGAACGCGGTACAGGACTCGCCCGGTGCCGAAGCCGCCTGGCCGGAGGAGACCGGCGAGGACGAGACGGAACCCATCGTGACCCCCGTACTTCCGCCCTCGATGCCGGTCTCCACGTATGCCGTCTATGTCATGCGCGGCCACGCCGCCATGAAGGAAGGGGACTACGGCAAGGCCGAGGCCCTGTATGCGGCGGGCGTGGCGCTGGAGCCGGACCGTCCGGCTGCCTTCTTCGGACGCATCCACGCCCTGCTCGGCCGGCGCCTGTACCTTCAGGCCATCGTCGTGATGGAGCGCGAACTGGCGCAGCATCCGCAGTGGGTCAACGTGGTGCCCAGCCTCAAGGGTGTCTACGCCAAGACGGACGTGTACGACCGAATCCTTGAGGAACTGCAGCGCGAACTGGAAACCAAGCCGAATGATGTGGGGCACAACCTCCTCATCGGGTACGTGTACTACAGTGCGGATGAGAAGCGAAAAGCACGGCTGCACCTCGAGAAGGCCGCTCGGGCTCGCGACGCCAAACCGGGTCCCGAGAAGGCGATCCTCGCGGCCATCGAGGGCGGATGACGCGACATAAACAGACGTGCGGTTCGGGTCGGGCCGGGGGTCCTGCCGGACAGCGGGCTCCCGGCCTTTCTCGTGCTGCGGGCAAAACCGATTGAAGGTTTCACCGCGAGTCGATACAATTCCCGCGTTCGTACGCAGGGGCGGACACCGCTGCGAAACCTCCGCGTGGTGGACTTCCCAGGCCACCACGCCGAGCGTTGTCACAGGTTTCGCGGCGGCCTGGGAAGGCCGCCGCGCGGGAAAGGCCATCCCGGCGCGGCCTTTCAGCCGTTCAGACCGGGCACAGGGAGTGCGTCTTGACGAATGAAGGGCAACCCGAGGCTGCTGCGGCTTCGCCCGAAGGGTCTTACCGGCAGGAGCCTTCCGGTGCCGGTGCGCCGGTCCCCGATGCCGACCGCGCATCACCCGATGCCGGACCGGCCGAGGTGGCGGCGCAGCCTTCGTCGGAAGCAGCCGAAGCCGACGTTGCGCCGGACGCGGCGGAAGGTCGGCCTTCACCGGATGCCGCCGAACCGACTTCGGCTCAGGCCGCCGAGCCGGCCGCCCAGGAAGACGAGACCGCGCCGGCCGACGCCGCGGATGCCGAGGTCCCCGACGACGCGGAGAAGCCCCACGCGGAGGACGCCGAGCCGTCGGCCCCCGCCGGCGACGAGACGCAGGCCCACACGCCGTCCGAGGAGGTCGAAAAGGAACGCGAGAAGCCGAAGCGGCCTACCCTTATCGTGCGGTATGGCGCTATGGGTCTCATCGGCCGGTTCATCTATTCCCTCGAGCGGTGGCGCCGTGGCCAGCGGGTCGTCATCAAGTCGGACCGAGGCATGGAAATCGGCACCATCGTCTGCCGCGGGAGCGACTCCGACGACGGCGGGCCCAAACTCAGGGGCGAGGCGCTTCGCCTCGCCACGCACGTGGACGAGATCGAGGAACGGCACCTGGCCGAGGGTGCCCAACGCGAACTCGAATTCTGCAGGAAACGCGTCGCCGAACGCAAACTGCCCATGAAACTGGTCGAGGCCGAGCACCTGTTCGGCGGTGACCGGATCGTCTTCTATTTCCTGTCGGAATCGAGGGTCGATTTCCGGGCCCTGGTGCGCGACCTGGCCCGCGAGTTCCAGACGCGGATCGAGATGCGCCAGATCGGTGTCCGCGACGAGGCCCGCCTGCTCGGCGATTACGAGCGATGCGGGCGGCCGCTTTGCTGCCGCGCGTGGATCAAGGACCTTGAACCCGTCTCGATGAAGATGGCCAAGGTCCAGAAGGCCACGCTCGACCCGACGAAGATCTCGGGCCGGTGCGGCCGGCTCATGTGTTGCCTGCGGTACGAGCACGCCACGTATCATGAACTTGCGAAGAACCTGCCCCGCAAGAACACGATCGTCGGCACGGCCCAGGGGCGCGGCAAAGTGGTCAGTTCGGACGTCGTCACGCAGATGGTCGGTGTCCTGCTGGAGGCCGGCACGCGCGTCAACGTGCCCGTCGAGAGCCTGATCCCGCCCGAGGAGGCGCCGGCGCCCGGGCGCGCCGCGCAGCGGCCCGAAACGGGGCCACAGACCGAAGCCCCGCCCCGGGTCGAGGCCGTTGCCGAGACCACCGCCGAGGCGAAGCCGGAGACCGAAGAAGCGACGCCCGCCGAAAAGCCGAACACCGCCGGCAACGGACCCGAACGCAAGAGGCGGGGGAGCCGGCGACGCCGGTCGAAGCGCGGCGGCCGCACGCGCGGGGGTGGCCGCAAAACGTCGGATGCGGCGGGACGCACACCCAACGCCGCCGGGGAGAAGCCGCATGCAACGCCCCACCAAGGCGCCAAGCCGCGTGACAGCCAGGGGACGTAGATGAGCAGGCGCATTCTTATCACGGCGGCGTTGCCGTACGCGAACGGCCCGATCCACATCGGGCACCTGGTCGAGTACCTCCAGGCCGATATCTGGGCCCGGTACCAGAAGTCCTGCGGGCACGACTGCCTGTACATGTGTGCCGACGACGCCCACGGCACGCCGATCATGCTGCGGGCCCAGGCCGAGGGCGTCGAGCCGCAAGCCATGGCCGAGCGGTACCATGCGGAGCACCAGCGCGACTTCGCCGGCTTCGACGTGGGGTTCGACAACTACTACACGACCGATTCGGCCGAGAACCGCGCCCTGGCGGGGCAGTTCTTCGAGCGGACGCGGGCGCGCGGCGACATCGAGAAACGCGAGATCCGCCAGGCCTACAGCGACGCGCAGGGCATGTTCCTGCCCGACCGGTACGTCCGCGGCACGTGCCCGCGGTGCGGGGCCGAGGACCAGTACGGCGACAGTTGTGAGGTCTGCGGCGCCGTGTACTCCCCGGCCGACATGACGCAGCCGCGCTGCGCCATCGATGACTCGCCCGTCACGTTTCGGGCCTCACAGCACTACTTCTTCCGGCTGTCGGCCTACACCGACATGCTGCGCAAGTGGGTGAGCGAGGAGCACCTCCACCCGCACGTCGTGGCCAAACTGCAGGAATGGTTTGACGTGGGGCTGCAGGACTGGGATATCTCGCGCGACGCGCCGTACGTCGGCTTCACGATTCCCGGCGAGACCGAGAAGTACTTCTACGTCTGGTGGGACGCGCCCATCGGCTACATCGCCAGCACCGAGCAGTGGTGCCGGAGGAACGGCCGCGACCTGGCCTCGTACTGGATCGACGAGGATGCCGAACTGTACCACTTCATCGGCAAGGACATCCTCTACTTCCATACGCTCTTCTGGCCGGCGATGCTCGTCGGGGCGGGGTTCCGCATGCCGCAGCGCGTCTTCGTCCACGGTTTCCTGACCGTGGACGGGCAGAAGATGAGCAAGAGCCGCGGTACCTTCGTCAATGCCGCCACGTACCTGAAGCACCTGGACCCCCAGTACCTGCGGTACTACTATGCGTGCAAACTGGGTCCGGGCATCGACGACGTGGACCTCTCGCTGGGGGACTTCGTGGCTCGCGTCAACGCCGACCTGGTGGGAAACTTCGCCAACCTGCCCAGCCGAAGCGCGGGCCTTCTGGCCCGGAGGCTCGAGAACCGCCTCGGCACGATGGATTCCGACGGTGCGGCTCTTGTGGCCGGCATGGAAGCGGCAGCCGGCGAGATCGGTGCCGCCTACGAGGCCTGCAAGTACGCCGACGCCATGCGAGCCGTCGCCGCACAGGCCGACTGCCTCAACCGGTACATGGAGCAGGAAAGGCCCTGGGAGGTCGTCAAGACACAGCCCGACCGGGCCCGCGTCGCCCTGACGGTGGCCCTGAACGGTGTCCGTCTGCTGGCGGCGTACCTGGGCCCCGTCCTGCCGCGCTTTGCCGGGAAGGTCGGCCGGCTGCTGGGGTGTCCGACGCCCGATTTCACGAACCTCGGCGAGCGCCTCGGGGACCGGGCCGTCAACGAGTACGAGCGGATCGCCGAACGCGTGGACCCGGCGGCGGTGGACGCGATGATCGAAGAGACCCGGGCCGAACAGGCCGCGCACCCCGATAAGGCTTGACCCGAGATGGACGAACGCAAATCGCCCGACGAAATGCTCGATGCGATCCTGGCCGGCGACCCGCGCTACGCGCGCGACGCGTACGTCTTCGTATCCGAAGCCCTGGGCTACACCGTCCAGAGGACGGCCCGGTCGGGACACGTGAGCGGCCGCGAACTGTGCGAGGGTCTCAGCGAGTTCGCCCTGCGCCAGTTCGGCCGGCTGGCGCGAACGGTCCTGGAGAGTTGGGGCATCCGCTCATCCGAGGACATCGGCGAGATCGTCTTCAACATGGTCGAGGTCGGCCTGCTCCGGAAAACCCAAGAGGACAGCCGCGAGGACTTTGCCGGGGCACTCGATTTCGACGAAGCCTTTGACCGCGGGTTCCAGTTGCGCCTGAATGCGGGAGGCGCCGATGAGCACGACTCCGAGGCCTGAGACGAGCCTCTGGGACAGGTGGCGGACGGACGTCCTCATCGGCGTCGGCGCTCTTGTCGTTCTGCTGCTGTCGTATGCCTTCAGCGACATCCTCGCCCCCCTGGCCGTGGCGTTGGCCATCGCGTACATCCTGAACCCGATCATGCGATGGGCCGAGCGGCACCGTGTCCCGCGCGGCCTGGCGGCCACCTGCCTCTTCCTGCTGCTGTTGGGTGTATGCGTGGCCGTGGTGCTGTTTGCCGTGCCGCCGCTCGTGGCGCAACTCTACGACTTCGGCGTGTCGATGGTCGGCGAGCCGGCAGACGCGGACGATCCGCTGGGCTACCAAGACCTCAACGCCAACGGCGAGTGGGACAAAGGCCATGTGCCGGCCCTTCTGACGTGGGTCCGCGAGGTGTCCTCGCGCCTTCAGACGGGCGAGGGCAGTTGGTACGACCGCATCCTGAAAGCCATCAGCGACTCGGCCGGGGCCAAGGAAGGGCTGGCGAAAACGGCGCTCGATGCGATCAAACTCGCCGGCGAGGGCTTTTGGGACTTCCTGCGAGGGCTCCAGGGATTCCTCGTGGGCGCGGCGCTGACGGCGTTCTATCTGTTCTTCTTCCTGATGAATTTCGACCGGATGGTCGGGGCGGTCCGGCGGCGCCTGCCGGGCAAGTACCGGGAGCGGACCGAGGGCGTCGTCCGCAAGATCGATGCGGCGATCGCCGCTTTCCTTCGCGGGCGCATCCTGATCTGCGCGGCCATCGGCGTGTTGACGGCCGCCGGCCTGGCCATCGTCGGCGTGCCGTACTGGTACCTGATCGGTGTGGCGACGGGGTTGGCGGGCGTGGTGCCGTTCATGCCGATCTTCGTCGGTCTGATCCCGGCGGTGCTGGTGGCGTGGTTCGACGCGGGGAGCGGGTGGGCCGTCGTCGGCGTCACCGTCGTCTTCGTGATCGTCCAGACGCTCGAGGGCTGGGTCCTGACGCCGCTGATTCAGGGCAAGGCCGTCGGGCTGCATCCCGTGACGTTGACGGTGGCGCTGCTCGTCGGGTATCAGGTGTTGGGCCTGTTCGGCCTGATTGCCGCCGTGCCGCTGGCGTCCACGGTGAAGATTCTCGCCAGGGAATTCGTGCTGCCGAAGGTGGAGGAACTCGCGGATGAGCAGCCCGACTCCGCAACGTAGCCGCCCGCCCCTCTGGGTTCTGGTCCTGGCGGCGGCGGCTTACGCGGTCTGGATCGTCTTTCTGGGGACGTTGGCGGTGCTGCACAGGTTGGGGTGAGGCTTGGCCTGTGCGCCCCCCGGCGGCATGGACGTAGGGGCGAGGCATGCCTCGCCCGTGTGTGACGATCGCGGCGCGGGCGCCGAGAACGCGCGGGCGACGCATGCGTCGCCCCTACGGTGCGGGCGGTCGGGGGATGTGCGAAGGGCGGCGGTGGCGGTGGACTTGGAAGGTTTCAGCCGACGGATGCTCGATGAGGCGATTCGCCTCTACCTCAAGGAAGCCTACGGCGACGCGTCGCCGACGCAGAGCGTTCAGAAGCGGCTCGCGTTGCCCGACGGGGCGACGCTTGCCGAACTCGCCGCCGCCGACATCTTTGAACGGACCCCCGCCGACGCGCCGCCCGCCACGTGCACCCGCATTCGCCTGCGGCTGGGCACCCGTGGATACCCGCACATGAAACTGGGCCTCGACCGCGTTCCCGGCACCGACGATTGGGTCCTGGTGGTCGATGGTCACGACGGCATGCTGCTGGCGGTGGCGCAGGATGCCGAACGCGACGCCGTGCAGGCGATCGTGAAACTGAACGCCGACGTCAAGACGCGCATCGAAAAGCGGTGGACCGAGGCAGGCCTGCCAACGTTTGAGCGGTACGTTCGCGACCATCTCGCGGCGCGCCCGGAGGCCGACGGGCCGCCTGTCCCGTGAACCGGGCAAGGGCAGCACCTTCACCATCACGCTCCTCAGGGATCTGGTTACCGAGGAAGACGAATAGGACCTGAGCCGGCGGGCGCGGGAGCGGCGCCGGCGAGTGCCGATTGGGGTGAGGCATGACCGGGAATACCCACGACGTCCGCGGGAAGATCCTCGTTGTCGATGACTATCCGGCGAACGTGAAACTGATCCGGCGCAACCTCGAGGCTGAAGGCTATGAGACCGTGGCGGCCTACGACGGCGAAGAGGCGCTCGAGAAGGTGGCCGCCGAGAAGCCGGACCTCATCCTCCTCGACATCCTGATGCCCAAACTCGACGGGTTCGAGGTCTGCCGCCGCATCCGGGCCGACGAGGCCACCGCCGTCGTCCCGATCATCATGGTCACGGCCCTGAGGGAGACCGAGGACCGCATCCAGGGCCTGGAGGCCGGGGCCGACGATTTTCTGTCCAAGCCCTTCGACCGCGGCGAATTGCTCGCGCGCGTCAAGAGCCTGCTCCAGATCAAGTATTACCGGTCGATGCTGACCGAGCGTGAGAAATTTCACGCGGTCATCCAGGACCTCTCGCACGGCATTATTATCACCGACGGCCGGTGGTGCGTGGAGACGATCAGCCGCCGCGCCGCCGAGTTGGTCGGCCGGCCCGATGAGAACCTGGTCGGCCGGGGGCTCGACGAACTGCTCGCGCCGTTCGACGTGGAGCCCTCGCTCGACGCCCTCCGCCAGTCCATGGTCCGGTCGGTGACGGTTGAACTGACCCGGGAAGAGACGCGGCCGCCGACGTACCTGGCGGGCCGGTACACGCGGATCGAAGGTCCGCGCGGCGAGTTGCACAATGCGGCCCTGGTGTTCCGCGACATCAGCGAGATGCGTCAGAAGGAGAAGTTGAAACGCGATTTCCTGTCGCTCATCAGCCACAAACTGAAGACCCCCCTCACGATTGTCGGCGGGTACCTGGCCCTGATTGCCGAGGGCAGCTACGGCGAGGTGCCGCCGGCGATGGCCGAGAAGGTCCGGATCTCGCTGGCCAAGGTCCGGGAACTGTCTGACCTGATCGAAAAGGTCCTCTCGTACGCGGGTCTGACGGCCAGGGAACTGGAGCGAGCCGGGCAACTCGTGCCGCTCGGCGAACTCGTCGAACGCACCCGCCGCCGCATCGAGCAACGCTACGCCCACCGCGCCGTCAACTGGGTCATCGACCTCCCCGGCGACCTGCCGCGCGCCCGCGCGCCGGAAGAACTGCTCTCCATCGTCGTGGACAACCTGCTGGACAATGCCGTCAAGTTTGCCGAGGAGCCCGAGATCCGGATCGAGGTCGGCGGGCGCGAGATCGAGGACCGCGAGATTGAGGTCGCCATCCGCGACAACGGGCCGGGAATCCGGGCGCAGCAGCGCGAACAGGTCTTCTCGGCATTCGCGCAACTCGATGACGCGTTCACGGGCAACGTCGCGGGGATCGGGCTGGGGCTTTCGACGGCCCGGCGGCTGGTGAACTCGTGGGGCGGGCGGATTGACTGCGATTCCGTCCCGGGCGGAGGGTCCCGCTTCTTCTTCACGGTGCCGTCGGAGTTTACCCCCCCGCGCGAGCGGCCCGACGCATCCCGGTGACCGGGTTGGACGGCGCGCTACGCCTCTGGCGGCGGGAGGGTCTTCTCGAGGGTTACGCCGGTTTCGGTTATGGCGATTCGGTCGATCACGCCCGCGTCGGTCAGCGCCGCCGGGACGGCCGCCTCGGCTGCCAGGTGCTCGGCCAGGAAGGCGTCGCCGCCTTCGGTTGCCGCTTCGAAGGTCAGGCGCAGATGCTGGCCCTGGAAACGGATCGAAAGGCGGACCGGTGGCCGGCCATCGCGGTCGGTGGCCCACCCGTCGGCGGCGTCGGCAAGTGCGACGAGCCCTTTCCGCAGGGCCTCGATCTCGACGGTGGCCAGGTCCGTCCGGCAATACAGGCAGGTCAAGAGCGTGTTGAACGCCTTCAGCGCACTGAGGTTGCCGGTGGGTTCAACCGTGAGTTCCAGGTGATCGTACCGGTCGATGCACTGGCGCGTGTGCTCCAGGCATTCCCGCAGCCGGGCCACCAGCGCGTCCGGGGCAAAGGGCTTGGTCACGTAGTCGTCGGCCCCGGCCTTATAGGCGTTGCGGCGATCGGGATGGCTGTCGAGTGCCGTGAGGATCAGGATGGGGATGGTCCGCGTCTGGCGGGAATCCTTGAGCCTCTTGCAGACATCGAAGCCGCTCAGGCCCGGCAGCATCAGGTCCAGGAGGATGGCGTCGGGCGGCTGTTCGGCCAGCATCGCCAGCCCCTGCTCGCCGCTGAGGGCCTGCATGGGGTCGAAACCGTAGGCCGACAGGATGTCGGCCAACAGGTCGTTCATGTCGGGCTCATCTTCGACGATGAGAACCCGCGGTCGTGTGTCGCTGGTCATTTCCGGCTGTCACCTGCACCTGGACGTCGCACCCAAGGATACGCGAGCAGCGCGTCTGCGGCAAGGGTTTCGCCAAAACAAATCCGTTCGGCGCCGCATCCATCTTGACACGACGCCCGCCCGCCCCATAACAGTAGGCTGGGGCATCCGGGCGGTCCGGCGCAGACGCCCGAACACAGCAAGGGAGTCCTCGATATGATCGTGGTGATGAAGCCCGACGCGACGGACGATCAGGTCGCCCACATGATCCAGCGCGTCAGGGATATAGGTCTGGAGCCGCACGTCATCCACGGGACCGAGCGGACCGTCGTCGCGTGTGTGGGTGACGAGCGGCTCAAGGCCCCCGAGCAGTTGGCCATCGCGCCGGGCGTTGAGAAGGTGATGCCCGTCCTCGCGCGGTACAAGATCGCCTCGCGCGAGGTCAAACGCGAGCCGACGGTCATCGACCTCGGTCCGGGCAGCCTGGGCGGCACGGCGCTCGGCGTCATGGCCGGACCGTGTGCGGTCGAGGACCGCGAGATGCTCCTCGAAACGGCCCACGCCGTGAAGGAGGCCGGCGCCATCGCCCTGCGCGGCGGAGCCTTCAAGCCGCGGACCGACCCCTACTCGTTCCAGGGGCTCGGCGAGAAGGGCCTGGAGTACCTGGCCGAGGCCCGCGAGGCCACCGGCCTGGCGGTCGTCACCGAGGTGATGGCCCCCGAACAGGTGCCCCTGGTCGCTCGGTACGCCGACGTGCTCCAGGTGGGCGCCCGGAACATGCAGAACTTCGTCCTGCTCGCGGCCGTGGGGGCGTGCGGCAAGCCGGTCCTGCTGAAGCGCGGTATGAGCGCGGGGCTCGAGGAGTTCCTCCTGGCGGCTGAGTACATCCTCTCACGCGACAACGAGCGGGTCATCCTGTGCGAGCGGGGCATCCGCACCTTCGAGACCTTCACGCGGAACACCTTTGCCGTGGCGGCCGTGCCGGCGCTGAAGGCATTGACCCACCTGCCGGTCATCGCCGACCCGAGCCACGGCACCGGCCGGGCCGATCTGGTCGAAGCCGTCAGCCGCGCGGCCGTGGCGGCGGGGGCCGATGGTCTCATCGTCGAGGTCCATCCCGACCCCGAGACGGCCCTCGTGGACGGGCAGCAATCGATTACGCCGGAGGCGTTCGCCCGGCTCGTCGAGTCGTGCCGCAAGGTGGCTCAGGCCATCGGACGAAGCCTCTAACGATTTTTTTCGCAACAAATCCTTGACCCCGGCGGCTGGCCTGCTAGGAGTAGGGAGAATGGGGGCAAGCGGACGCCGGCCCCGAACCGGCGTCCACGCATTTTTCCACTCCGGACGTGGGACGCATGGCGCGGCACCGGCACGCTGACCTGGAGATCACGCAGCCCAAGGGCGTGCTGCTGCGGCGGATCGTCGCACTGGCGAAACCCTATCGCCTTCACCTGGCGGGTTGTGCCTTTCTGGGCGTCCTCTTTGCGGGCCTGAACCTGCTCGAACCGTTCCTCATCGGCGGCAGCATCACGGCCTCGCTCGAAGTCCTGCAGCGCGGCGTGTGGAACTGGCAGACCACGCGGCCGCTCGTCCTCTACGTCGCGCTCATGGTCGGCGTGGGTCTTGTGGCCATGGGACTGCGGTACGGCAACGCCATGCTGATGGTCCACCTCAGGATGAAGATCCTGACGGACCTCCGGCGCCGCATCTACCGCAAACTGATGAGCCAGAGTTTCTCGTACTTCGACAAGCAGGATACGGGGCAACTCATCAACCGCACCATCGGCGACGTCAACATGCTCCGCATGTTCTACACCATGCTGCTGGTCCGCGGGACCGAGATCACGCTCTTCATCCTCGGGGCCAGCGCCGCACTGGCCTGGCTGGACCCGTATGTGGCGGCTGTGGCGCTGCCCTTCGTGCCCGTCTATATTCTGGTCATGATCCTGTTCGTGAAGCGCATCCACCCGATGTTCCACGAGATGCGCGATGATCTGGACGAGTCCACGCAGATCCTTTCCGAGAACGTCCAGGGCGTGCAGGTCGTCCGGGCCTTCGGGCGCGAACGCGAGGAGGGCACGCGGTACGGCGCCTCGATCCGCGGCGTCCTCGATGGGTGGCTGCGGCTGGTCCGCAATTTCTCGACCTTCCAGCCGGGCATCGTCCTGCTCGGAGACGCCGCCCTCCTGGCGACCGTCACCATGACGTCGTACCGGGCGCTCGAGGGGATGCTTGAGGTCGGCCTCATCTACACGGTCTTCCAGTGGTCGCGCATGCTGACGCACAACATGCGGGAGGTCGCGCACATGACGGCCACGCTCGACCACAGCCTCGTGTCGGGGGAACGCATCTTCGAGATCCTCGATGCTCAACCCGACGTTGGCAGCCCCGCCGAACCGCGACCCATGCCGGCCGGCCGCGGCCACGTCGTCTTCGAGAACGTTTCGTTCGGCTACGACCCCCACCAGCCCGTCCTCACGAACGTCAACCTCGACGTTCCGGCCGGGGCGAACGTGGCCCTCGTCGGGGCGACCGGCAGCGGCAAGTCCACCTTCACCAAGTTGTTGCCGCGCTTCTACGACCCGGACGAGGGACGCATTCTCGTTGACGGCGTTGACCTGCGCGACGTGGACCTCGAGACCCTGCGGTCCGAGATCGGCTTCGTCTTCCAGGACACGTTCCTGTTCTCGGCCAGTCTGGCCGAGAACATCGCCTTCGGCGTGCCGAGGGCCGAGGAGACGGCCATCGAACAGGCCGCCCGCCGCGCCCAGGTCCACGAGTTCGCCGACCGGTTCGACGAGAAGTACGAGACGGCCGTCGGGGAGCGGGGCATCAGCCTGTCGGGCGGGCAGCGGCAGCGGGTGGCCATCGCACGGGCCCTGCTGACCGACCCGCGAGTCCTCATCCTCGACGACGCCACGGCCAGCGTCGATTCCAGCACCGAGCGGGCCATCCAGGACGCCCTGGCCGACGTCATGAAGGACCGAACCACCTTCATCATCGCCCACCGCATCTCGACCGTGAGGCGGGCCGACCTGATCGTGGTCGTCGAGGACGGACGCATCGTGCAGCAGGGAACGCACGACGAACTGGTCGCACGCGAGGGAACGTACCGGGAGTTTGTGAAGATGCAGTGGCAACTGGGCGAAGACGGGGCGGAGGACGCTCCATGAGCCCAAGGCCCGCCGTCGATGCCGAACACGAGTTGCCGAAGCGGCTTAGTCGCAAGGCCCTCAAGCGGCTGCTCCAGTGGCTGCGCCCCCACCGACGCATCATCCTCGTTAACATTGCCTTGACGCTTACCCTGACGGCCGTCGAACTGGCCGTGCCGCAACTCTTGCAGCGCATGATCGACGGCGTCTTCGAGACGGCGAAAGCCACAGCGGCCGGGGCTCAGCGCGAGGCAGTCGTCGGCGCGGCGTGGGACTCCCTTCTCAACGTTGTCGGCGTCTTTGTGGCCATCTTCGTGGTGGCCCAGGTGGTCCGGCACTTCGAGATCCGCCGCACCGTCTCGTTCGGTCAGCGGTTCATGCACCGGATGCGCGAGCAGTACTTCCGCCACCTGCACCGCCTGAGCCCGGCGTTTTACGACAAGTGGAAGGCGGGACAGGTCATCGCGCGCGGCACAACCGACATGGATGCCCTCCAGGAAGCCGTTTCGTGGGTGCCGAACCGGATCACGGCGGCCGCCTTCCAACTGGCCGGTGCCGTGGCGCTCATGCTCTGGATGGACTGGGTCCTCTTCCTGATGGTGTTCCCCATCCTGCCGGTCCTGTTCTTCCTGACGCGGTGGTTCCGCACCCGCGCGACCGACGCATGGCGCGAAGTCCGCGTCCAGACGGGCCGCCTGACGGCCAACGTGGCCGAGTCGATCGCCGGCGCGCGGGTCATCCAGGCCTTCGCCCGCGAGCAGGAAAACATGCGCATCTTCTCGGACCTCACGGACAACCTCTACGCCACGCGCGTCGAGACGCAGCGCGTCCACGCCCGGTACATGGTCGGCATCGATGCCTTGCGACGATACGCCCGCGCGGCGGTGATCCTGATGGGGGCGTACCGCATCGCGACGACGGCCGGGATGGGCGGCGAGGCCGTTGTCACCCCCGGCGAGGTCGTGGCGTTCATGGCGTACGCCATGATGTTCTTCCACCCCATCGACATGCTGAGCCACCTGTACAACGAGTTGCTGCACGCGCTGGCCGCACTGGACCGCGTTATCGAGATTCTCGATGCCGAACCGAAGATCGTGGACCGCGCGGACGCCGTCGATCCCGACGACTTCGACGGCGCCGTCACCTTCGACCGCGTCACGTTCGAGTACGACGAGGGCGCGCGGATCCTGCACGACGTGTCGTTCGCGGCCGCCCCCGGCGAGGTCATCGCGCTGGTCGGCCCGACGGGCGCCGGCAAGACCACCATCTGCCGGCTCATCGCCCGCTTCTACGAAACCCGGGAGGGCGAGGTCCGCATCGACGCCTGGGACGTCAAGGGCATTACCCAGGCCGCGCTGCACCGGCGGATGGGCATTGTCCTCCAGGAGAACTTCCTCTTCTCCGGCACCGTCATGGACAACATCCGTTACGGTCGGCCCTCGGCCACCGACGACGAGGTCATCGAGTGTGCCCGGCAGATGGGCAGTCACCGTGCCGTCGAAGCCCTGCCGAAACGCTACCAGACCGAGGTGGGCGAGCGCGGCGAATCGCTCTCGGCCGGTCAGCGGCAACTGATCTGCTTTACCCGCGCCATGCTGGCCGACCCGCGGATTCTCATCCTCGACGAGGCCACCTCGTCGGTCGATACCCAGGCCGAACTCGAGATCCAGGACGCGCTGCGACGGCTCACGCAGCGGCGGACCTGCTTCATCGTTGCCCACCGACTCTCGACCGTCCGCCGCGCCGACCGCGTCCTCGTCATCGAGGATGGCCGCATCACCGAAGAGGGAACCCACGCCGACCTCATGGCGGCCGGCGGACGGTACGCCGGAATGTACGAGGAGTTCATCCGGGCCGAGTAACCGCGGCGGCCACATCGAGCCGAGGCCCGTTAGCCGCCGCGCTTGCCCGGCGCGTTGCTGTGAACAGGGCATCACATGATCCCAACCGACTACCACCTGCACTCGACCCACAGCGCCGACGGCGAAGCCTCGGTCGCCGAGATGTGTGAGGCCGCCGTCGAGCAGGGCCTCTTGGAAGTCGGCTTCGCCGAGCACCTCGACTTCGACCGCGACGACCCGATGTACGGGCACTTCGATGACGAGGCCTACACCGCTTCGATCGCCGAGGCGCGGGAGGCCTACGCCGGGCGTCTCGTCATCCGGAAGGGCCTTGAGTTCGATTTCCGCCGCGCCTACGGCACCGAGGTCGGCGAGGTCCTGGCGGCCTGGGACTTTGATTATTTTCTCGGGTCGGTCCATTCCGCGGCCGGGCATCACATCTGGCGGCTCAGCCAGGACGCCCCGCCCGACCTCGACGTGCGTGGACTCCTCGCGGACTACTTCGCCGAGGTCGAGGCCCTGGCCGCATCCGGTTGGTGCCACGTCATCGGCCACTTCGATTACGTCTTCAAGCAACTCCCGCCTCTGGTGGCGGCGCAGCGCGACCCGTGGTACTGGCGGCAGGTCGAGGGGATCCTGAAGCGGTGTATCGCCGGCGGCGTGGCCATCGAAGTCAACATGCACCACGTCATGGACCGGGGGTGGGGGTTGGCGGCCGACGCCGAGATCCTCAACCGCTATCGCGCCCTCGGCGGTCGGCTTGTGACGGTCGGGTCCGACGCCCATCGCCCGTCGGGCGTCGGCCACGGATTCGTCCGGGCCGAAGCCGCCCTGCGCGAAGCCGGTTTCGTCGAGATCACCGGTTACGAGCAGGGCCGGCCGTACGCCGTTGCGCTGGCGTAACGCGGGGTGGCACGCAGCGCGAGCCCTTCGAGCCCCGACCGGGAGGTCGGGGGCATCTTCCCTGGCAGGGCACGTGCCAAGGTGGGGAACGTGCCCCGCCGCTTCCGCCGCGGGCTCGGTGAGCGGCGGGTTCAGTCGCGTTACTCGTCGATGTGGATGGCGAGGACGTCGAGTTGGGCGCACTCGGCGGCGGTGCCGAGGATCTCGGTTACGCTGGGTCGTGTGCGGCCATCGTCGCCGCTGACCAGTTCCTTGATGTACGTCCCCGGCTGGGCCCGGACCGTCAGTTCCAGCCAGGGGGAAGCGCCACCGATCAACTCCCTGCGGCGCGGATCGCATCCAGATAGGCGATGAACCCTTGGCTGCCGACGTTAAAGGCTAGGTGCTTCGCGTCCGGGGAGAAGAGGGCGATGCGGCCGATGGAGACGCCGGTTTCGCCGCGCGGCGGCTTGTACACCTCCAGTATAGTCCGGCCGGTGGCGAAGTCCGCCACGCGCATCCGCGATACCGTGGAGAGCACCACCAACCGGCGGTCTGGGCTCAGGGCGGTGCATTCCCACCAGTCTTCCACCGGCGGAAGGGTTTTGAGTCGCGCTCCTGTGGCCACGTTCCACTGGGCAATCGCGTTGGTGCGGTCGGAAGAGGAGGGCGAGGGGACTCTTGCGGCATACAGGGGGGTTCCCGGGGCGAAGGCTCCGGGCCAACCAGACTCGAGGCGTCGCGCTTCGATGCCCGTCGAAAGGTCGAATACGGAGATGCCAGCGCCGGGCTCGCCGGGGTGGAGCAGGAATCGCCGGTCGCCCGTCACCGCGGCGCCGCCGGAGGTTCGCAGGAGTTCGTCGCCGCCGGCGACGTCACAGACCACAGTTTCGGCCACGGTTCGGATCTCGTGCTCCTGCGGTCCCGGCGGATAGTACCTGTGGCGGACGACGAGCGTGCGGCCGTCGGCCGAGAAGACGACGGTCCCAAGCCCGGCCTGGTCGTACCCAGCGCTTGGATCGAGTGTATGACGCAGCCGCCCCTCGGCCAGGTTCCACAGCGCGATGCCGCTTCGTCTGCCTTCCGGCATCCGCACGAGACAGGCCAGGATACTGCCGTCCAGGGAGAAGGCGAGAGGCGTGCCCGCCTCCTCCATAACCTGCCGGGCCGACGAGCCGTCGGCGGCGTCGCAGAGCCAGACCCGCTCGTTTTTCAAGAACGCCAAGTGTTTCCCGTCGGGCGAGAGGGCACACCGCCAGTCGTTCGGGCTCGCCGACCAGCGGCGCACGAGGCGGGGCGGCCGATCCGAGAGGTCCCACAGGCCCATCTGCCGCCAGGGGGGCCGGCGCAGTTCTGTCTCCATCGAGTACGTCTCGTCAAAGACCACGAGTCCGCTGCGGCTCACCGCGACGACCCGGCCCGAAGGGCCGGGCACCGGGGCGCCGGTCTCAACGTCCACGGCGTAGGGTGCGAAGCGGTCGCCGACGACAAGGTATTTCCCGCCCGCGATGAACTCCAGAGGGGTGCCGAGATACACCTCCCCGCAAGGGACAATCGTCCCGGCGGGGAGGTTCCGTGGATACACCACCCGGAGCGACCGGTCGCAGCCGTCCACACCGCCGGCCAGGAGCACGGCTGCCAGCATGCCGAGGTATCTTGCCATCGTGTGCGCCCTGGGGTCCGTCCTCTTCGACACTGCAACTTCGGCGGAGTTCCCAGAAAAGTTACTCGCTCGGGTAGCGGATTGGTCAGGCGACGTCATAGGTGGATGGCGGTGACGTCCAGTTCCACGCACTCGGCGGCGGTGCCGAGGACCTCGGTCACGCTGGGTCGTGTGCGGCCATCGTCGCCGCCGACGAGTTCCTTGATGTAGGTTCCCGCCTGGGCCCGGACGATGAGTTCAACATCTCGCGGCCCGAGTTGCCGCCACTCGAGCGTACACACCCGCCGCCGGCGGACGCGGTCGGCCCGCGGCTTCAGGACCCGCCGGGGTGTGCGTTGATCGATGACGCCCACCAGCCGCTCCAGCGCCGCCAGATGCGCGGCGTCCACGGGCTCGGCCAGCCGAACGATCGCGCGGTACGACTTCTCCGGCCGCGCCTCTTTCAGCCGCGCCACCTCCGGTCGTTTGCACGGGACCAGCCCGCTCACTTCCACCTTGCCGCAGGCGTTGATGGTTTGCGAGAGACCCGGCCAATCCAGGCGGCGCCGGCGCGGGCGGATCACCTGCAGGATGAACGGTCTCTCGCCCAGGCATCGAACGTCGGTGTCTTCACGCCCGCAGCCGTGGAAGACGTGGTCCTCTGCCTCGGCGGCTTCGGCAATGGGGTTGCCGACGATCTCCTGGACGCTCGTCGGCCAGGCGCGCCATCGGCACTGCGGCATCCCGCGGACGAGTTTGCGGTACGCGCCCCTGACGAAGAGGGGCTCGACGCGCACGGTCACCCCTTGGGCGGCGTGGTCGGCCACGACGATGATGTCCGGGTGCGCCAGGTCCGTGTCGCAGCCGAGCGTCTCACACAGGCGGCATCCGACGGTGCGGTTGAAGGCCGTCTTGTACGGCTCGGCCAGGTCGCCGCCGACGCGTTGCCACAGGGCGGTCTCGCGTCCGGCGATGGCCGGATCGACGTGCGAGGCGACGGACAGCGTGTCGAATTCCCATCCCGCAAGCGCGCTGCGAGCGCGAACCACCCACGCCGCCCGTGCGTCAAAGAAACCGGCGCACAGCGCGCATGGTTCCTCGGAGGACGGCGTGCCAAGCGCCTGCCGGACCATGCGGCCGCGCTCGTCGTTCGCCAGGCCCGTATCGACCTGGGCGAAGAGTCGGCCCAGGCACGCATCGCACAGCGGCCCGGCGGCAAGGGCCGCACGGGCACGCGACTGAAGGTCGTCGCGGCCGATGGCTTCAGAGAACGCCGTTTTCCGCCATGCGCATTCGGGCATCTTGACCGTATTACCAGATGCCCCCGCAGCCGCAGGGGCAAGTCGTCCGATTTGGCTGCTTGCCTCAATCCAGGACAGGCGATATCATACACGCTGGAAAAGGAGCTTGCCCGCAGAAACGCCCATGCCTGACTTACACAAGGACCGCAGTCGGGCCGCCCAGGGGACGATCCCCCGGGAGGAACTGTACCGCGAGTGGCTGGGTATCACGAACCCGGCCCCGTCGTACTACGGCCTGTTAGGGCTGCCCGAACTCGAAACCGATGAGGCCGCCGTCCTCGGCGCCGGACGCCGCGTCAAGCGGAAGGTCCGCGCCTATCAGATCGGCCTCTATCGCAAGCAGGCCCTCGACCTGCTGGCCGAGGTCGGCCAGGCCGTCTCCGTCCTGACCAACGCCGAGAAGAAGAAGGCCTACGACGGCGAACTCATGGGCCGCTGGAAGGAGACCGTCGAGGAACTCTACCAGGCCCACTGCAATGGCGAGGCCAGCGACCCCGGCGTCCTGGAAGCCTGGCTGACGGCGTGCCGGATGCGCGGCGTGCCGGTCACGCGCGTGATGCCGTACGTGATGCAGACGCTCACGAAGCGGGCGGCCGACTGGCCGCCCTCCGGCGATCACGGCCTCGGCCTGCCGATCAACCTCTGGATTTACCGCGACGCGGTCATCCTGGGCCAGTGCCTGCACATCGGGACGCTCGATAAACGCATCGAGGCCGTCAAGCAGGTCCAGAAGCAGTTGACCATCCCGGAGGGCCTGGCCCGGCTGGTGACCGAGGAGGTCGGCCGGGCCCAGCACCTGTTTGTCCGGGCGCGGCTGGTGATGCAGGGCAAGGCCGACCCCGAGGGGGTGCTGCTGCGGCTGGGTCGGCGGATCCGGCGCTTCGGCGGTCATCTCGGCAACGGCAATGTTCTGGCTTCCGTCGCCGGACTCCTCGGCGTGCACAAGGAAGACCTGGACCGCGCGATGGGCCGCATGGACGAGAGACCGGTCGAACTGTCGGCAGGCCAGGCGGCCGCCGCCGCGGCGCGCCACGCGCGCGACCGGCTCCGGGGAGTCGGCAGCCTGTCGGGTCAGGCGGCCGTGTGGGTCAAGGATCGGCCGCAGTTGCTGATCGGTCTCGCGGTCGTGGCGGGCGTGGCGGCGTTGCTCGTGGCGGTGCTGGTCCTGGCCGGGGTGGTCCGGCTGTGGCAGCCCGATGCGTCTGGGCCGATTCCGCCGCCGTCGCCTCCGTCGAGTCCGCCGGCCGTGGCGCAGGCCACGGTTCCTCCGTCGCCTGGAACCCAGACGTTGCCGCCTGCCCCTCTGCCGGTGGTTGAGGACGGGCGGCCCGACTGGCTCAAGAAGTTCCAGGAGAAGTACCCGGTCGGTCAACCGAAACCGCCGACGCCACCGACGCCGCCGGTCCCGCCCGTTCAGACCGGCGGCGACAAGCCGCCGTCCGAGGTCAAGTTCTTCGGCGTCAAGGGCGATAAACGCGACCCCGGCTCCCCCGTCGAGGCTCCGAAGAAGCCGCCGGTCACGCCCAGGCCGACGCCGAAGAGACCTCCGTCTACACCCAAACCGACGCCCAAGAAGCCGGTTGCCCCCGAGCCGACTCCGAAGAAGCCTCCGGTCGCGCCCAAGCCTGCCCCGAAGACACCGCCGCCTACCCCCAAGCCCGCGCCGGAGGAACCGCCCGCTCCCGAACCCTCCCCCGAGGACGAGCAGAACGCCAAGCGGCTGCTCACCATTGCCGAGACCCTCGAAACCATGCCGGGTGCGTGGGAAGAGGATACCGTCAAGGCCTACGAGAACGTCGTGACGTCCTATCCGGGGACGGCGGCGGCGAAGGTGGCGGCGAAAGCGCTCAAGCGGCTCGGCGGTGCCAAGCCTCCGGCGGCTGACCCCTCCCCGACGCCGAAGAAGACGCCCTGACGGTCTTCTGCCGGATTCACGTCGGCGTCCGGCCTATTTCTTCTTCTTCTTGAAACGCCCCTTGAGGTCCTTCAGCCGGGCCGAGACGTTGCCGAAGATGGGGTTCTGCTCCTCGGGGACGTACTTGAGGATCTTCTGGTACGATCCCCAGGCCTTCTCGGGGTCGCCCGACTTCTCGAAAACGATGGCCTGCGTATAGAGCATGTGGACCTTGTCGATGAGTTCATCGACCGCGCGTACAGAGGTCTTGTTCACGTTCGGATCGGGAAAGAATCGCCTTCCGTAGTACGCCAGGGACTGCTGGAACAGGCGGACCGACCGGAGCAGGCTGGCCTCCTTGCCCGGCATGTGGCACACGAGGTACTCATTGATGGCCTGCTTCTCGTACTGCTTGGCCAGGCCGGGGTTCTTCTTCTCGATGACGTAGGGGTAACGCGGCGAGATCTCGCGGTTGCTGACCATCTGTTCGAGCACGTAGCGCTCGTAGTACCGGACGTCGATGGCCTGCCGGATGCCCGGCACGCGCCGGGCCTTGCCGGCCTCGAAGTCCTCGCGAGGAATGAGCGTCGGCACGCCCAGTTCGTTCTCGACCCAGACGCCCTCGGGCGATTGCCTGGGCAGAATTCGAAGCGGCTTGGGTGCCATCTCCCAGATGACCATCTCGTCAATGCCGAGGGTGGGGATCTCGTCGCTGCGAAACCCTCCGCCGCAGCCGCGCGTACCCAGGATGGCGGCAATCACCAGGACGACGCCCAGGTAAACGCCCAGGCCGATGAACAGGCCCCGGCGCCGCTTGAAGAGCGACGGCTGCTCTTCCTTGCCTTCGCTCTCGCCGGTTTCGTCTTCATCGTCTTCCGCGTCGTGCAGCACGCTGCGCGCCCGGAACTGCGGCCGGCCGCTCACGAACTTCGCCACCTCTTCGACGACAAACTCCAGGCGGGTCTTGGCGCCGATGCGGATCTCGTCGCCGTCCGACAGGACGTGCTCCTCGATCGACTGCTTCTTGACGCGCGTCCCGTTGCTGCTGAGGTTCGTCAGGACCCACGTATCGCCGCGCCGGTCGATGCGGCAGTGCTGCCGCGAGATGACCGTCTCCGAGAGGACCACGTCGCAGGAGGCGTCGCGGCCGATCAGCGTCACGCCGGGGGCCACGCGGAACGTCTCGCCCTTCTCCGGGCCGCGCGTGCACTCCAGGTGGGCGCGCGCACCGGTCGAGGTCATCTGGGCCCGGGGACGGCGGGCCGGCAGGTTGCGTTCATTCTTCTCGGTGGCCATCGGTTGTCTCCGCCACGGTTATACGGCCGGGCGGCTCAGCGCCATCGTGGAAAATCCGCTGTTCCTCCCCCGCCGACCGCCATGGCAGACCGCCCGCCTCGGGGCGCAATGCCTCGTCCACGGCCTGCATCCTATCCGATACACGCCGAATCGTCAACCTCGGCCGGGGACGGAAAAGGCACCCGGCCCCTGTTGCCCATGCCATGCGTGGCGGCGAGGCATGCCTCGGCCCTGCAACTCCGCGCGGTGGATGCTTGACAACCGCTCCCGCCGGTTTAGAATGTCTGGAATCACGTGCGTCACGTGAGGCGTACCTATGGCAGATACCCCCGAAGGCGGCAAAGAACGCACCGTCGGCATCGACCTCGGGACCACACTGACCAAACTGGCCCACATCGACCAGGAGGGCAGCCCGGTCATCGTCCCCAACGCCGAGGGCGAACTCCTGACGCCCTCTGTCGTCGTCTTCACCAAGAGCGGCGTCCTCGTTGGACGCGATGCCCGGCGAGAAGCCCTCGCCAACCCCGCCCGAAGCGTCTTCAACGTCAAACGCCAGATGGGCAACGCCAAGTGGCGGTTCAAGGTGGACGGTGAGACCTACACCCCCGAGAGCATCTCGGCGCTGATCCTCAAGAAGGTCATCCAGGACGCCGAGATGCACATCGGCCCCATCCGGCGGGCCGTCATCACCGTGCCCGCCTACTTCGACGACGCCCGACGCAAGGCCACCGAAGATGCCGGAAGCATCGCCGGAATCGAGGTCCTCGACATCGTCAACGAACCCACCGCCAGCGCGCTCGCCTACGGCCTTACGAAGGCCGGAGACGACGGCGTCATCCTGGTCTACGACCTGGGCGGCGGCACCTTCGACGTCACCGTCATCGAGAAGAAGGGCAACGAATTCATCACCCTCGCCACCGACGGCGACGTGGAACTGGGCGGCAAGGACTGGGACGAGCGGCTGGTCAACCACCTGTCGGACCGGTTCCGCAGGGAGTTCAGCGACGACCCGCGAGAGGACCCCCAGGCGCTGGCCTACCTCTGGATCAGCGCCGAAGAGGCCAAGAAGACACTCAGCCGCCGCGAGAAAACCAACGTCCCTGTCTCGTACAAGGGCCACTGGGGCAACTACGAGGTCTCACGCGAGGATTTCGAGTCGCTCACCGAGGACCTCCTGGCCGTGACGCAACTGACCACCGAGATGGTCATCGAAGAGGCCGGCCTCACGTGGGAGGGCGTCGCACGCGTCATCCCGACCGGCGGCTCGACGCGGATGCCCATGGTCCACCGGTTGCTGGAGCGGATGAGCGCCAAAGAGGTCAAGACCGAGGTCCCGGTGGATGAGTCCGTGGCGTCCGGCGCCGCCATCCATGCCGCCATCTGCGTGCTCCACAGCGACGAGCGGATCCACGAACTCGGCGCCGAGGCCGCTGAACGCCTCGGCAAGATCCGCACCACCGACGTCGCCGCCCACGCACTCGGACTCATTATCAAGGACGCCGAGACCCTCCAGTACCGCAACGACGTCCTCATCCCCAAGAACAGCCGCCTGCCTGTCAGCGTCATGCGGACCTACGGCACCTCCTACGACGGGCAGCAGAAGATCATCCTCCAGGTGGTCCAGGGCGACGCGCCTACCCCGGAGGCCAACATCATCATCGGCACCGCCGAGGTGACCGGCCTCCCCGCCGGCCGCCCCGCCAGCACCCTCGTCCGCGTCACCTACTCCTACGACCGCAAGGGCCGCATCCACCTGACGGCCGAGGACCAGGAAGCCGGCCGGCTCATCGCCACCGAGATCACAAGGGAAGCGGGCCTGAAGCCCGAAGAAGTTTCCGAGCAGGCCCGCCGCCTCAGCCTCAAGAGCATCGAGTGACCCGCCGTCCGACCCAGCCGGCCCGCAGACCCAGGCGTGCCGCGGCACCGGTGCTCCGCCGGACCCGCTCAGACTTTGGCCGGCGCACTCCGCGCGAGAAGACGACGAATCTGCGATGCCACCCGATTCAGCACCCAACTTGCGCCGAGGATGCACGCAAGCGACACCATGTAGTCCAGCCAGGCGTAACCGGTCACGCGAACGAACAAGTACGTGTGGACGAAGTAAACCTCCAGCAACATGCCCGAGACCACCCGAAGCGGACGCAGAAAGCGAATCGGTAGCCGTGCGTCCTTCAGCCAAAGCACAATGCACGTGCAGATCGCAAGGAGCAGGCACGTGTTGAGTGTCTTGACGCTCCACACCAAGTTCAGCCCGAGCATGGCGGCCGCAAGACCAACCGCCACCGATGCCGAGACGAGCGGCCGCACCGAGACGGCCGCCCGTTGAACGAAAACGCCGAGAACGAAACTCCAGGCCGTCAGCCACAGCGCGTGGCCCATGTTCATGTAGCGATTCAGGAGGACCGCCGCCACGAGCGCCAACCCCACCACGCTCCCCAGCGCCGGCCGCGACCGCCCCACCCATCGCAACGCCGGGTACACGGCGTAGAAACACAACAGTAGCGTAAAGAACCACAGGCCCGCCCCCAGCGGACTCGGAATCTCAAGGCCGAACCAGTTCAGCCATCCGGTCATGCCCGCCAAGTGCACCAGCGATTGCCAGGTCAGAAGCCCCGGCCGACCCTCGAGGGCAAGAAGCACCACGAGGAACGCGTTGGCGACCAGCACGTTCGGCGCCAGACGGTCGAGTTTGTTCCGCCAGAACGGCCCCAGCCTGAGACGCTCGTCGTACTTGGCCGACGTGAAATAGGCCGACGAAAAACCGAACACGAACAGCCCGACCGTCGGTCCGACCCAGAACAGCGCAATGCCCGTCCCGAAGTGACCCGTCACCACGAGCAGGATCGCCACGGCCCGGGCAACGTCAAAGTTCTCGCTTGTCCGCTTGTCGATCACGTCCGTCCCTGTCTGCCGACCAACCTGTGCTGTCGCGCCCGCGCCGAGTCAGCTGGGGAGACCATGGCGCGCCCCCGCGTCAGCGCAGCAACTTCGCCTTGCCAGAGAGCATCCTCAGCCGCACGCTGCGAAACACCGCGTCCGAGTGTGACGTGCCGAAGGCCGGCTGGCCCGGCCTGGGAGACGCCCAACTGGTCTGCGGCGAAAGGTCGGTCAGAGGCCCTTCCCAGGCGATCAGGGG
>DATKXP010000234.1:0-14714 GCA_035529015.1 Phycisphaerae bacterium
CTGCGCGAAGCCGCCGCCGAGATGCGCGACTGCCTCCGGTGCGGCAACGACACGGACGAGGTCCTGGAGCGTGCCTTTGCCCTCGTGCGCGAGGTCGCCCGCCGCGAAACCGGCATGAGCATCTTTCGCGTGCAGATTGCGGGGGCCCTCGCGCTCGAGGCCGGCTGCATTGCCGAGATGGCCACCGGCGAGGGCAAGACCCTCTCGGCGACACTGCCCGCCACCATCGAGGGATGGCGAGGGAAGGGCTGCCACGTCGTCACCCACAACGATTACCTGGCCACACGCGACGCCGACTGGATGGGCGGGGTCTACCGGTTCTGCGGTCTGCGGGTGGCAGCCGTCGAGCAGGGCATGCTGCCGCCCGATCGCCGCGACGCCTACCAGGCCGACATCACCTACGGCACGAACAAGGAGGTGACGGCCGACTTCCTTCGCGACCGCCTGGCGCTGGGGCGCTTGCAGGGGCTGCCCGCGGCCCTGATGGCCAAGATCGCCGACGGCGCCGGCAGCGGCACCGACCGGCTGATTCAGCGCGGGCTCCACTTCGCGATCGTTGACGAGGCCGACTCGATCCTCATCGACGAGGCCGTCACGCCGCTCATCATCTCCGGTGAGGCGCCCAACCCCGAGCAGGTCGAGGCGTTCGAGCAGGCGGCCCGTCTGGCCGGCCGGTTGGAGCCGGTGCGCGACTTCCGCGTGAACCAGCGGTACCGCGAGGTCGATCTGACCCCCGCCGGCAAGGATCGCCTTGAGGAACTGGCCGACGACCTCGGCGGTGTGTGGGCCGGGGCCCGACGCCGCGAGGAACTCGTCACCCAGGCCCTGACCGCACGCGAGTTCTACCTTCG
Source organism: Phycisphaerae bacterium (assembly GCA_035529015.1). Taxonomy (GTDB): domain Bacteria; phylum Planctomycetota; class Phycisphaerae; order FEN-1346; family FEN-1346; genus JAUVZF01. The sequence continues at coordinate 852 of DATKXP010000234.1, forward strand.
CGACAAGCAGTACATCATCGACGAGGAGGAGAAGGTGGTCATCGTCGATGAGTTCACCGGCCGCCTCATGCCCGACCGCGAGTGGCGCGACGGCCTGCACCAGGCCGTCTCGGCCAAGGAAGTGGTCGAGATCCAGCCGCCCAAAGACACCTACGCCCGGGTCAGTTTCCAGCGGTTCTTCCGTCTCTACCGCAAACTCTCGGGCATGACGGGCACCGCCGCCGAAGCCTGGCGCGAGTTCTGGCAGATCTACCATGCCCCCGTGGTGACCATCCCGACGAACCGGCCGTGCATCCGCAAGGTCCTGCCCGACAGTGTTTATGCGACCGAGGAGGCCAAGTGGAAGGCCATCGTCGGCCGGATTAGACGCCTTCACGAAACGGGCCGGCCTATCCTCGTCGGCACCCGCAGCGTCCGCGCGAGCGAGCACCTCAGCCGCCTCCTGACGGACATCGGCCTGGAGCACCAGGTCCTGAACGCCGTCCGTCACCGCGAGGAGGCCCAGGTGACCGCCGCCGCCGGCCAACCCGGAAAGATCACCGTCGCGACGAACATGGCCGGCCGGGGCACCGACATCAAACTGGGCGCCGGCGTGGCGGACCTGGGCGGCCTGCACGTCCTGGCGACCGAGCGCCACGAAGCCGGACGCATCGACCGGCAACTCTTCGGCCGAAGCGCACGCCAGGGCGACCCCGGGTCGGCCCAGGCCATCGTCAGCCTGGAGGACGAACTGGTCCGCCGCCACGCGCCGCACCTCTCGGCGTCGCTGCGGAAACGCTACGGGCGCACCGACCGCGAGGTCAGCGGTCCGCTCTCGCGCCACCTCTTCAACGCCGCCCAGCGGCGGGCCGAGCGGCTGAGCCTCGCCCAGCGAAAGGGCGTCCTGCGGGCCGACGACTGGCTCGACGAGTACCTCGGCTTCGCCGGCGCCGAACACTGAGTTCGATTGGCTGGTTGGGGGGCCGCGGCGGTTCGGGGGGCGGCGGGCTCGGGCCTTACGCTTCGTTCCTGTAGGCGAGGGCGCCCGTCGGGCAGGCGGCGACGCACTCGGCGGCGGCCACCTTGAGCCCGGCGGCCAGCGTCTCGTGGAACGGAACGCCGATCCGCACGCCAAAGCCGCGACCCCAGAACGCCAAGCCGAGCGCCTCGCCCCTTCGCGACGCCACCTGGATGCACAGGCCGCAGGAGATGCACTTGCCGGGTTCGTACACCACGTCGGGGTGAGCGTCGTGCAGTTCGAACGGCCGCCGCGTACCGCTGTGGCGCGTCGGCTTCACACCCAGCGCGATGGACCACTTGCGCAGGAGACACGTGTCGGCCTTGCGGCAGTCGCAGTGGAGGCACCGTGGCGCTTCGCTGCGAGCCTCGTCGGCCGTGAAACCTCCCGCTTCGCCGCCGGCGGGATCGACACGGCGGTCGTGGCTGGCGGCGTCGAGCATCGCGGCCATCTCATCCTCGGTCGGGCGGCCCAGGCGCGTCGTGAAAGGTCGTTCCGGCGCGGCGACGGGATGACCGGCCAGGTACTGGATGATCGACCCGGCGGCCGCCTTGCCGTCGGCGACGGCCCGGACGGCCATTCGGCGCGGCTGGACGGCGTCGCCCGCGGCAAAGACGCCGGCCCTGGGCGTCGCGAAGGTTTGCCGATCGGCCTTGAGCCCCTTGTCCGACGTCTCCAGGCCCAGCCCGTCGGCGCCGCCTTCAGCCAGACGGCCGCTGGCGATGAGGACGGCGCCAAAGTCGCGGGCCAGGTCCTCGATGGCCACGTCGCGTCCAACCGTGACGCCCATGCGAAACTCGGCGCCCAACCGCTCGATGAGCGCGATCTCGGCGTCGAGGACGCTCCTGGGGAGCACGTCTTCCCCGATGCCGTAACGGAGCATGCCGCCCGGCGCGTCGCGGTCATCGAAGAGCGTCGCGCCGTGGCCTTCCTGAAGCAGGTGCCACGCGGCCGCCAGCCCTGCCGGCCCGGCGCCGACGATGGCGACGCGCTTGCCGGTTGGGGCCCTGCGCGGCGGCGTCCACGGCGTCTCGGACGCGAGGTCCGTGTCCGCCGCATGACGATGGAGCAGGCGGATGGCCAGGCCGGCATCGTGCTGGGCGCGCCGGCAGCCCTTCTCGCAGGGGGCCGGGCAGATACGGCCGAGCGTCGCCGGAAGGACGAGCGCGCTTCGGGCCGTCTCGGCTGCGCCCGCGACGTCGCCCGCCGCGATCTGGCGGATCATCCGGGGGATGTTCATGCCGGCCGGACACACGGTCTGGCACGGCGCGATGCAGTCGGCCGGATGGTCCGAGAGCAGCAGTTCGAGCGCCGGCCGCCGCGCGTCGCGGACCTCGTCGGTCTCGCTTTCGACGACCATCCCTTCCTCGGCCCGCGCGCCGCACGACGCGACAAACCGGTCGGGGTCCTTCACCTTGACCAGGCAGACCATGCAGGAGGTGGACGGCTCGCAGCCGTCGCAGTGGCACAGCGTGGGAATCTCAATGCCAAGCCCGCGCGCGGCATCGAGAACGGTGGCGCCGTCGGGGACTTCGACCTCCTGGTTGTCAATCGTGAGTCTGGGCATTATCGGCGGTTCCTCTTAACCGCAGAGAAAAGCACAAGAGGCAGCCTCACGCAAAGGCGCAAAGCCGCAAAGAACGGATTCTCTCATTCTGTTTTCCCTTTGCGCCTTGGCGGCTTTGCGTGAGGCGCTGTTGTTCAACTTCTCCGTGATCTCTGCGTTGAGAGGAACCGTCCTCACGTCACCTCAACGGCATCGACCGGGCACACCTGCCGGCAGGTGCTGCAACGGACGCATTTCTCCTGGTCGATCTCGTGCTGCTCGTACGGCTGCATCGGAATCGCTTCCGACGGGCAATGCTGGGCGCACAGCGTGCAGCCGATGCACTCGTCGGTAATCGAGTAGGTGATGAGGGCCTTGCACCGTCCGGCGGGGCAACGGCCGTCGATGTGGGCCTCGTACTCGTCGCGGAAATAGCGAAGCGTTGTCAGGACCGGATTCGGCGCCGTGCTCCCCAGGCCGCACAGACTCGCCTTCTTGATGTACCGGGCCAGTTCCTCGAGTTGCTCGATATCGCCTTTCTTGCCCTGTCCCTCGCACAGGCGTTCCAGGATGTCGAGCATCCGGCGGGTGCCGACACGGCAGGGCGTGCACCGGCCGCACGACTGGTCCTGCGTGAACGTGAGGAAGTACCGGGCGATGTCAACGATGCAGTCGGAGTCGTCGAGGACCACGAGGCCGCCCGAGCCCATCATGGCGCCCACCTCGGTCAGCGCCTCATAGTCCACGCGGATGTCGGCCAGCCGTGCGGGGATGCATCCGCCCGAAGGTCCGCCGATCTGGACGGCCTTGAACGTGCGGCCGTCGGCGATGCCGCCGCCGATCTCTTCGACGCACTCGCGGATCGTCGCTCCCATGGGCACCTCGATGAGGCCGACGCGCTTGACCTTGCCGGCCATGGCGAAGACCTTGGTGCCTTTGCTGTGTTCGGTGCCCAGTTCGGCGAAAGCCGCCGCACCGTTTCGGATGATCCACGGCACCAGGGCGTACGTTTCGACGTTGTTGACGAGCGTGGGCGACCCCCAGAGGCCGCGTTCGGCGGGGTAGGGGGGGCGCATGCGCGGCATGCCGCGGCGGCCCATAATCGATTCGAGCAGGGCCGTCTCTTCGCCGCACACAAAGGCGCCCGCGCCCTGCATGATCCGAAGGTGCAGCCGCCGGCCCGTGCCGAGAACGTCGTCGCCCAGATAGCCGCGCTCCGCGCACCGGCGGATGGCCTCGCTCACGCGGCGGACGGCCAGCGGATACTCCGCCCGGATGTAGAGGACGCCTTCGTCGGCGCCGACGCACGCGGCGGCGATCGCCATGCCTTCCAGCACGCGGTACGGGTACGATTCGAGAATCATGCGGTCCATGAACGCGCCGGGGTCGCCCTCGTCGCCGTTGCAGACGATGAATTTCTTGTCGCCGGCGGCGTCGCGGACCCGCTGCCACTTCACGCCGGTCGAGAACCCCGCGCCGCCGCGACCGCGAAGGCCGGAGACGCGGATCTCCTCGATAACCGCGCCGGGCGAGCCGTCCTTCAGGCACGTCTCGAGCGCCTGGAATCCGTCGCGCGCCACGTACTCCTGAAGGTCGATGGGGTCGATGACGCCGCAGTGCTCGGTGGCCAGATGCCGCTGCCGGCCGAGGAACGCCGCGACGGGCGGATCGTCCGTTTTGATCGCGCGCTGCCTGGCGGGCGATTCCCACGCCTCATCCGTCAGCAGCGCGTCGAGCCCGCGCGAGAGTTGATGACGGAGGCGGGCCGCCAGGCTCTTCGGCGGAAAGTGTCTCAGGAGGATGTCCCGTACGTCGCCGGCCTGGACGCCGGCGTACAGACCGCCCGGGGCCCCGTCGGGCGGCAGGACTTCGACGAGCGGCGTCTGGTGGCACATGCCGACGCATCCGACGCGCTTGACGAGGGCCGGCACGCCGGCTTCGTCGATGGCCTCCAGGAGCGCCTGCTGGACGCCGCCGCTGCCGCGCGCCACGCAGCAGGACCCGAGACCGACGCGGATCTCGCCGAGCCCGGGCTGAAGGTCGGTCGTTTCCTCGGGTCCTCTGCGCGTGCCGCCGCGCTTGACGATCTCGAGAAAGTCCTCGAACATCCCGGGCACGCGGTCGGGTGTCAGGTGTCCGAACGTCACGCCGTCGATCTGAAGGACCGGCGCCAGGGTGCAACATCCCAGGCACGCCACCTTCTGGACGGTGAAGAGGCCGTCGGCGTCGGTGTCGTCGCCTTCGCCGAGCCGCAGGTGCCGCTCGATCGCATCCTGGATGACCGGGGCGCCCTTGACATGGCAGGCCGTGCCGTGGCAGACGCTGACCAGGTGCTTGCCCATCGGCCGATGGCGGAACTGCGAGTAGAACGTCGCGATGCCGATGATCTGGGCGGGGGTGATCTGCGTGAGGTCGCACACGCGCCGCAGCGCTTCCTCGGGCAGGTAGCGGTAGCGGTCCTGGATGGCCTGGAGGATGGGGATGGCGGACTCGGGGCCGCGGCCGATTCGCTCGACCGCCTCGTCCACGAATGCCAGGTCGATGTCGTTTGCCGTTTGGGTCATGGTTTCTTCGCCGGCGTAGGGGCGAGGCATGCCTCGCCCTTGCTTGCGAACGGCTACCCCGCCTTGCCAGGCGGGGCTGGTCAGTTACCCCGCCTTGCCAGGCGGGGCTGGTCAAGTACGCCCGCCTTGCCAGGCGGGGCTGGTCAAGTGCGCCCGCCTTGCCAGGCGGGGCTAGTCATTTTCCGATACAGAACAGGTGCTTCTTTCCGCGCAGGTAGATACGTCCGTCGATGAACGCGGGCGAGGAGTGCGACTTCTCGCCCAGTTCGGCCTTGGCCACTTCCTTATAGGCGCCGGCGGTGGTGAAGATGCGCATGACGCCCTTCTCGTCCATCAGGTAGACCTTGTCGCCGACCAGGCCGGGCGAGGCCATGAAGATGGCGTCGATCTCCTGTTCCCACAGCATCTTGCCGTCGGCGGCGGCGTAGCAGGTCAAGAGGCCGTCGGTGGTCACGAGCAGGACGACACGGCCGTCGGTCACGGGGCTGACGATGTCCGGCAGCCCGTCCTCGGCGGTCCACTTCAGGCCGTCCTTGGGGATCTCGCCGGACCGGTCCGTCGGGATGGCGGCCAGTTGCGATCCTGAGTTGGTGGCAAAGGCCACGCCGGCGTGGTAGACGGGCGAGGGGGCCACGTCGCCGTCGAGGACCTCGGTCCGCCAGAGTTCCTTGCCGTCGGCGGGGTTGTAGGCAATGACCCACGGGAGCCCCGCCGTGATGACCTGTTCGCCCTTGTCCGTCTTGACAATGATCGGCGTGGCCCACGAACTTGGGACCGGCCGGTCGGTCTTCCAGGCCGTCTTACCCGTCACGAGGTCGAGAGCCGCGAGGTACGACTCCGGTTTGGCTACGGAGCCTTGGTCCACGAGCACGAGAACGGTGTTGCGGTAGATGCTGAGCGACGAGGCGTAGCCGTAAGAGTTCTTGAACGGTCCGAGGTTGCGGGCCCACTGCTCGTTGCCCTCGGTGTCGAAGCAGGCGATGTCGCCGTTGGCGAAGATGGCGCAGACGAATCGGCCGTCGGTCGCACAGGTGGGGCAGGCAAAGCCGGTGTCTTCGAGGATATCGGGCGGCTCGGTCATGCGGCCGGCGGGTGTCGAGACGGGCTTCTGCCACAGGAGTTTGCCGTCGGCGGTGCTGAAGCAGTAGACCTGGCGTTCTTGCTCTGTCGCACCGGAGAGGAAGACGCGGTCCCCCCAGATGACGGGCGACCCCTCGCCGGGCAGCGGAACCGGCGTCTTCCAGAGAACGTTCTCGCCCGTCTTGCCGTTCCAGGCGGTCGGAATGTTCGCGTAGGCGCTGTGGCCGGAACCGTCCGGCCCGCGGAAGCGCGGCCAGTGTTTGCGGATCTCCTCGGGACCGGGCGGATCCGCGACGGCGACGACCTCGCCCTTGCTGTCGGGAGCCGCCGCCTCGAACGCGCCGCCGTAGTACGCCAGCACGAAGGCGCCGCCCGCCACGAGCGTCACCGCGACGGCGGTCACGGCCCACCGTGCGGCCTGGGTGCCGAGGGACGGCTTGCTGCGCTGCTCGGCCCGCAGGGGCATCGGGAGGCGTTTGCGGCAGGCGGCGGCAAGGCCCGCGCCGGCGACGAAGACGATCAGTCCGGCCAGGAGCAGGTATCCGCCCGTCTTGCTAAAGGCGCGGCGGCCAAAAAAATCCTGACGCAACTCCAGATCGCGCCGACGAATGTTTTCGAGCATGGCCTGGCGGGCATCGGCGTCCGAGAGTTTGAGCGTCGCGGCTCGCAGATGCTCGAGTTCCTCGGACTCCTCCAGTCCTGCCGTCGCTCGCTCGATGTGCGCGACGGCCAGCGTCAGGCCGACCAGCAGGCAGAACGTGCCGGCCACGATGGCGGTTCCCAGGGCGGCCTGGTACCGGACGCGGGCGAGTTCGTCGCGGCGGGCCTGCCGGGCGTCGGCCGCCGCGTCGGCGTCGGTCGGATTGGTGGCGTCGGTGGTCATGGCGTTGTCGGTTCACCCCCGAGCGTTTTGAGGCGCTTTCGTTCAACCGGGCAGTACGCGAAGCACCGGCCGCACGACAGGCACGCGGCGCGGTCGGGCTCGTAATCGGTCCGCGTGCGATAGACGGACAGGTGGATGAGTTTGACAGCGACGACCAGGCCGACCCAGACGCCGAGCAGCGGGCCGCCGACGGCGAAACGGTCGCGGATGGCGTCGGCCTCGGCGTAGAGTTCTTCCCGCGGCTGCTGGGTCTTGTAGAAGGCGTCGCTGATGTCTTCGGTTCCCTCGACGCGGCCGGTCTCCTCGAGGCGGACGCGCTCGGCCTGCTGCACCGTGAAGTGCATCCGCGAGAACGGGTCGCCCAGCCACCATCCGAAGCCGCCGCCCGCCGCCAGCAGTACCGGCACGAGGATGAGCAGGAGGGCCAGGCGGCGGCGGTCGATGATGCGGTCGGGCCGCGCCGCGCCCGTCGTCGGCTTGGCGATGGCGCCGAAGGGACAGGAGTCTTCGCACAGCGTGCACTGGATGCATTCGTCCGGCGTGATCGTGACGTGCCACTTCGACGCCCGCGACAAGAGCCGCAGCAACGCTCCGTACGGACACAGCCATCGGCAGTACGGCCGCGCGATGAAAAGGCCCGCCACCAGGAACGCCGCGCCCAGGATGAGCATCCCCATGCTGCCGCCGAAGGCCTCCATCCAGGCGTTGGGCCGCGTGAACGGAACCAGGCGGAAGATCGCCACGAACGGGTCGTATTCGCAGATCAGAAACGCCGCCCCCGTGGCCGCGAAGAGCACCGCCGCGCCCAGGTACACGTAGGCCAGCAGCCCCAGCCCGTGATCCAGCCACGCGGGGACGCGGATCGGTCGGATCGCAACGATGTCCTGAATCGCCCCCAACGGACACACGGCCGCGCAGAACGTCCGGCCGAACAGGAGCGTGGCCGCCAGAGGAAGCAGGAAGAACGCGACCGCCACCAGCGGGACGGCGTATCCGCCGTCCGCGAGCGCGAGCGCCACGTTCTGGATGGCGCCGATGGTGCAGATGCACCCGCCGCGATAGAACCCGAAGTACACCAGCGACGCCGCCATCAGCACCCACAGCGCCCGCCGCGACCGCGTCCGCAACGCCAGATACGAGGCCAGCGCCAAGGCGACCACGAGGGCGGCCACGTCGAGGTACTGGAGCGTATCGCTGCTCGCCGGCGGGACGTCGATCCGCGGCATCTCGTACCCGCTCTTGAACTGCGGCAGCGCGAACCGCTCGGCTCCCAACGCCGCCGGCGACGGCGTCAGGAAGAGGGCCGCGAGAATGAGGGGGCAGTATCTCAAGCCGGGTCGTCCTCACCTTTCAGGAGGTAGGGGTGGTCGGCGGGCACGCGGCGGAAGGCGTCGGACGGGCACGCCTCGGCGATGGAGCACTCGTTGCAGTTCACGCACCGGTTGTGGATCACCTGGAGGAAGAGCGACCCGTTGCCGAAGTTGTTGCACCCCAGGATGCACTTGCCGCACCCGATGCACAGGTCCTCGTCGATGGTGTACTCGTAGTGCGGCCCCTCGATCCAGCGGCGCTTGATGGCCTCGGTGGGGCACAGTTGGCTCTCGGCGGCGGGGATCTCGATGCCGGCTTCCGGCTCGAAGCCCGGCGAGAAGTACCCGAAGCACAGGTCGCAGTACCCGCACAGTTTGTGGTTGTGGACACACGTGACGGCGCTGGGCTCCAGGACGCAGTACGTCGCGCAGTTGCCGCACTGGATGCACTTGTCCGGATCGATCTGCCAGACGTAGCCGTCGGCGCCGCCACGGGGGGCGAGGGCGGCCGCCGTCCCGGCTACGCCTGCCGTGCCGACGACCAGGCCGCCCTTGCGGAAGAGGCTGCGGCGGGTGACTTTGTTGTCGCTATCGGCGGCTTTGGCCATCGTTACGCGCTCCCCTGCGGGTCGCGGCTAAAAGTCGTTGCGTGGTATTTCGGTGCTGCTTGCGACCGGCTTGCCGGGCGGGTCGCGGCTAAAACGCGCGTTCGTAAGGCTTGGCCTGCTCGCGGGTATCGCGAGCCATCAGACCCTGCGGCAAGGCGCACGTCGAGAGCTGCGCGCATCCCCGGCAGACGCCGCGGTTGATGCACGTCTGGCCGGCCTGGACGGGGCCCTGGTCCGGCTGCCTCGTCGCCAGTTGCCATCCCACCAGCCCCAGCGCACCCAGGACGGGGTACCGCACGAGGCTGCGGAGCAGTTCGCGCCGCCTCGCGGATTGGCCGGCCTGTCCGCTCATCTGCTGCGCTCCTGTGGCTTCTGGAATCTCAAACCTCATATTTGAGATCTCAGATCTCAAATCTCAGATCCCTGATCTCAAATCTGACATCTCAAATCTCAGATTCACGATCGCTTCTTCGCAAAGATCCGCACGTCGCCCCGCTTGGGGTCGAGCACGAGGATTCGCCCCTTGGTGTCCACCGCCACGTCCAGGCCGACCGCGCCGTCGGCGAAGTCGGCCGGCGCCGCCACGACGCTCGTGAAGTTGCCCTCATCGTCGTAGACTTTGACGCGCGGCAGGCCCTTTTCGCTCGTGATGAAGTTGCCCTGGCGGTCGATCGCCAGGTGCGTCGGGTTGCAGCACCCGCAGAAGCCCTCGATCTTCATCGAGAACTCGCCCCACGCGAACCGGAACGCCCCTTCGTACGTGTAGCACTCCACGCGGCGCCGGCCGGGGTTGACGAGCCACAGCATCCCCTTCGGCCCGAGCGCCACGTCGAAGTACGGGCTCGGCACAATGAGGCCCGGCGCGTGCTTCGCCTCGTCTGCCTCGCCGATCCGGTTCAGCAGTTTCCCCGAGAGGTCGTACCGCAGAAGCACGCGGTTGCCGGCGTCGGCCACGAACACGTAGGCCTCGCCGACGGCCAGGCTCGTCACGTACGCCCTTTCACCGAGGCCGTTCCAGGCGGCGGCACGCTTGCCCGAGGCGTCGTACACCTCCACGTGGTCCTTCATCCCGACATAGACGGTGCCCGTCTTGCCGACGGCGATGCAGTGCGGCTCGCCGCCCGTCTCGAACGGCGCGACCGGCTTGCCCGCGGCGTCGAAGATGCGCACGCCTCCCTCGCCCGCGACGAACAGGCGGCCGTCGGCGCCCACGGCGATGCCCCTCGGCTTCGCCATGCCCGTCGGCACCGACCCCGTCTGCTTGTAGTGGACGAGCGTCGGATCCACCTTCCTTAGTTCCGAGAGGTCGTAGGTGAACTCCGGTCCCAGACCGCTCGGCTTCCATTGTTTCATGTCCGCTACTCCTGGCCCGGCTTGCGCACGTCCAGGCAGACGAGTTCTTTGAGGTCCCGCACGAGCAGCCGCCCGCCCGCGATGGCCAGCGGCGCCCACGTCTCGTGCCCGTCGGGCAGCACCTTGGCCCGGGCGAGTTGCCTGTAGCCTTCGGCCGTGGCTTCGGCCAGCGTCAGGACGCCCTCGTCGTCCATCACGAAGATCATCCCGTCGGCGATCATGTACGAGCCCAGGCCGAAGTGATTCGTGCGCCCGCTCGTCCAGCGGTGTTTGCCCTCCAGGTCCATGCACACGAGTTGCTCGCCGAGCGACCGCGACTCCTTCGGAAGGACGCCGTAGATGTGCCCCTTGTAGAACACGGGCGTCTGCTGCTCGGAGCCGAACTCGCCGGCCTCCTCCATCCGCCAGACCGTCTTGCACGCCAGGCCGCCGCCTTCCTCCACAATCCGGACCATCATGCTGCCGCTGCCGTACCCGCCCGACAGCAGCACGTACCCGTTGCCGATGACGACCGGGCTGGGGACGTTGGCGAACCGGACCTGCCACTGGTCGAACTCAAAGAGGACGTCGCCGGCCTTGTGGTTGTCGCCGTCCTCGGCGGCCACGCCCACCAGGCCGCCGCTCGCACAGTACAGGTACATCCGCCACGAGCCCAGGTCCATCGGGATGATCGAGGAGTGGGTCATCTTCCAGCCGCGCGCGTTCGGCGCCGTCCAGACCACTTCGCGGTCGGACTCACACTTGACGGCCATCATGAGCACCTCGTTGCCGACCGGCGCCAGGATGGCCAGCCCGCCGTCGATCAGCGGGCACTGGCCCGCGTACCACTTGGGCACCTTGGCCCCGTACTCCTTCACGAGGTCGATGCCCCACCGGAAATCGCCCGTCTCGGCATCGACGCACATGACGTGGCACTTCGGGCCGAACGTCACCACCGACCGGTCGGTCACGGCCGGAACGGTCCGCGAGATGCCGTGGACGCTGTCGATCGGGATCCTGTACCACCGGCGCCAGATCTCGCGCCCGTCGGCCAGCGACAGGCACCGCAGCGTGTCGGCGTGCTTCGTCTCGTCGTAATCCAGCAGATACACGCGGCCGCGGTTGACCGCCGGCCCCGCGTACCCGATGCCCGCGGCCACGCTCCAGAGCGTCTTCGGCCCGCCCTCCGGCCACGTGCGGGCCAGGGCGACGGCTTCGGTGCTGACGGCGTCGTAGCGTCTGCCGCGAAAGCGCGGCCACGTGCCGCGCAGGTCGGCCGGTTTCCCCTCGCCGGCCTGGAACTGGCCGGGGAACGAAACCTCGACCTGGCGTATCCCGCCTTGCCCCGCAATCTCGATCCGTCTCTTGAGGTCGAAGGCGGGGGTGGCGCTCAGCCACAGCGTCACGGACAGGATGCCCGCCAGCGCCAGCAGGATCGGAATCGCTCTCAGGCAAAACGCCCTCATGCAGCGCCCCGAAAAAAGGGTCAGTCCCCATCGCGACAGGGCCTGACCTCATCTCGTCTCCGCACCATCGTATCCCCGAACCTCGGCGAAATCAACCCGTGCGGCGGCACCGCCGCACAGCGTTCGCCAGGTTGAACCCGCTCGGCGTCTATTCGTTCCGCAGCGCCTGCGGCTGCGCCCGTAGGGGCGAGGCATGCCACGCCCCAGTGGAGCGCGGTGGGTCTCCGAACCCACCGCGCGGGGTCGCGTTCGCACCCTGCTCTGCGCGGCGGGTGCGGAGCCCCGCCGCGCACGGTGCGTATGGAGACTCGCCGCGCACGGTGCGAGGATCCCTCTACTCGTTCCGCAGTGCTGCCAGAAGCGGCCCCCGCAGCGCAAACCGCGTGGCCAGCCACGTCCACAGCACACCGCTCGCCGCCACCGCCGCCAGCGTTGCCCCCAGCGACAGGTACGGCACCGCCGTCCCCGCCGACCAGATCGCCGGTGCCACCGCCACCAGCGCCGCCACCACGCCGCACACCAGGCCCATGGCCAGCAGCCCCCAGTGCTCGACCAGGACCAGCCAATCGAGCGACCGCGTCCGGAATCCCACCGCCCGCGCCAGCGCCAACTCTCCCCGCCGTTCCAGGACGTTCCGCAGCACGACGACCCCCAGCCCCACGCTCCCCAGCAGAAGGCCCAGCCCGCCCAGCGTCTGGAAGATCGCCAGGTACGTGTTCTGCATGGCATTGAACTCGGCCAGCCGGTCGGCCGTCGGCGTGATGGCAAGGCCCGCGTCCGCCAACTGCCGAGAGAGGACCGTCGAGACGGCCTCGGCCGTCCCGGCCGGCGTGTCGATCAAAAACATCCGGTAACCGCTCTCCGACGGGAACCGTTCCGTGAACGCATCTTCGGAGATGAACAGCGATCCCTGAAGCATCGACCCCGCCAGGGCGCCCACGATCCGCAGCCGGAACTCGCGGCCGCGGCCGTCGGTGTAGACAATCTCGTCGCCGACCTTCTTGCCGACCGACCACTGGATGGTGGCGGCGTCGCCGATGGCCGGGACCACGTCCGGCTCGCCGCGCCGCGCGAGCAGCATCCAGGGGCTCTCGCCTTGGGCGACCGGCCCGAGCGTCTCGGCGAAGGTGAACGACCCCCTCCGCGCGAGCGCCTCCGGCCGCACCCCCACCAAGCGCGGCCGCTGCACGCGGTTCAGGTTCAGGCACGACGCGTCGTCGCCTTCGTGGATGCGCATCGGGACGATTGCCTCGATCTTCTGGGGCAGATCGTCCGGCAGGGCGTACTGTTTGCGGCCGTCGTCGCTCAGCAGGTCATGATGGATGGGCAGCGTGGCTTGGCCGAACAGCCTGAACCCTCCCGTGCCCGAAGCCCGGACGCCCGGGTCCTCGGGCGGCGGACGCTGGAACGAGCCGACCGCGATGACCAGGAACGCCCCGAACGCCACCAGCGAGACGGTCGCCAGGCTCCGCCCGCGCCGCCGCGTGGCGTTCCGCAGGCCCAGCCCCCCCGCCGACAGGCGTCGCCGCACGCTCGACGCTGCCATCCGCGCAAGCGCCGCGTGGCACACACACAGCCCCGCCACCAGCAACAGCGCCCCGGCGCCGAAGAACACCCCCGCCTGGGCCTGCCCTTTGGCCGAGGCCATCGTGACAAGAAGCACGGCCGCTCCCAGCGCGCACAGGGCGGCCAGGCCCAGACCGATCCACGGCCGTGCGCCCGTCCCCGCGCCGACCTGCCGTTCCGCATCCGCCCCCGCCGACAGGAGTTCCCGCGCCGGCGCGCGGGCCTGCCGCCTGAGCGTCAGCCACACGGCCACCAGTGCCACGACCATGCCTGCGGCCGCGCCGGCCACGAGCGTCGGCAGCCGCGCGTGAAAGACGAGGTCCGACGCCCCGACCGCGCTCTGCCACACCGTCGCCAGGCCCCACAGGACCACCCACGTATACACGACGCCGCCGACCGTGCCGGCGGCCGCACCGACGAGCACGAGCGCCGCCCCCTCGGCCAGCATGAGCCGCCGCACGCGCTTCGGCGGAAAGCCGACCGCCAGCAGCGTGCCCGTCTCCCGGGCCCG
>DATKXP010000235.1:0-3566 GCA_035529015.1 Phycisphaerae bacterium
TCCCTTCGGGGACGAGAGGCCCCTGGAAGACCACCAGGTTGATAGGCCGGACGTGTAAGGGCAGAAATGCCCTCAGCAGACCGGTACTAATGGCCGATTACTTGACCACATGAATTCTTCCCTCTCCGCGCGCCGGGCAAGCCATCCGTTGCCCGCGCCGGCCGGGAAAGCGCGCCTCAGCAACTCCCCTTTGCCACTATTTCACCCGACGCACGCCGAGCCCCGGGCTCCGCCCGAAGGCATCCGCATCCGTCGCACGCTTTGACAATCGAATACCAGGCGCTTCCGAGCGCCTCAGACCTTTCCGGTGGTTTTACGGGCGGGGCCACACCTGTTCCCATTCCGAACACAGTAGTTAAGCCCGTCCCGGCCGATGGTAGTCCGCAAGGGCGAGAGTAGGTGGCCGCCGGATTTATCTTTCCGAGCCGGGGTTGCATTCGCGACCCCGGCTCGTTTTAATGACGCCTCGGTAAGCACAATCGGCGGGAGAGCCGCCGTCGTACATGTCCGGAGTATGATGTTCGAACGCCCGTCAAGGTCGTGCGCGACGGCCCCTGGCCGACGCGCTCCTCAGAGCGGTCTTGCGGGCAGGTGAGGACCCTGTTGGGGGAAATGCCATGTCAAAGCACTCTGGACCAACCGAATCCGTACCAGCCTCCACTGGCGCTCCGGAGACTCCGGGCGAAAACGCTGCGATGAGTTACTTTTGCCATCAAGATGCGCTGATGTGGCACTGGTTTTATATCATGGCTGTCGTTCAGACTGCTGCGCTTGGTGCCGCCTACGCTGCTCGGCAGGACAAGTACGTGTGTGCCGGCGTCCTGATCCTGGGAGCCGTCATGACAGCGGTGCTCTTTCTTGTGTCGAAGCGGAGCGAGGCCTACCGCGATGCGATCGGAAAGAAATGGCTGTCTGGCCGTACAATCTGTGTCCCACGTAAGTTGTCCGCTCCGCTGCGTGGCAAAGAAGCCGCGTTGGTCATATTCATTCTCTGCATCGTTGCCGACATTCTCTTGTTGGTAGAAGTTTTTTGCCGGTTGACCGGCTTGCTTCGTTGAGTGGCTGCAACTCAAGGCGGCTGATAGCGAAAGCGATTTTTACCGGGCGCTCCAATGATCGCTCTGCGGACGTGATTGCGGCAATACTGGAACAGGGCATTATCTTCAGTGCATCCTGTCGTTATTTGTGATTACCACGGCGTCCTGGTGGACGACGAAGCCGTCCACGAAGCGGCCTTTGCGCGCGTCCTGAAGGACACGCTTTCCATCACGCTGACCCCTGCGTTGTACCAGAAGCACTTCTGTGGCCGCTGGGGCAGGGAGGGCTTCAGAGCCTTCCTGGAGGCAGAGTTCCCCGAGGCGCTCGAACGGGTCAGCGTGGACGAACTCCTCGACAGAAAGCAGAAAGTGTATCAGTCCATTGTGGAACCGCAGAACGTGCTCTACGCGGGTGTGGAAGAGGTCCTCGAGGAACTGTCTCGTTCCTTCCGCCTGGCCATCGTCACGTCAACCAGCCCCGGGGAATTGATGAGCGTGCTCAAGGGCCACCCCATCCTGCAACTGTTCGATAAGACGTCTGTCATCACGGCCGAGAACATCACGAAGGGCAAGCCGGACCCCGAGGGCTACCTCAAGTGTCTGGGCGCGTTGAAAATTGTGCCTCCAGAGGTTGTTGAAGAGGCCGTAGACGCGCAGGACGAACCTAAGCGTCTTCAGGCCGTCTTGGATGAAGAGGCGGTTCGACGGATTCGACGACAGGCCGTCGCCGTCGAGGACACGCCTAACGGTATTCAGGCCGTCAAGGCCGCTGGCATGCGATGCATCGCGGTCAGGCACACCGACCCGCAGATTGCCCGGTACGGTCCCGACAAGGTCGTGGACAGCATCCGGCAGATCAACACGGACCTCGTGTGGGAAGTCTTGGGCAGGCCCCCCGACGCTACGTAGCGCGATTCGCCCCCTCCCCCCAACCAACGCCAGGCCGCAGGTCGAGCCGCGGGCTCCGCCCGCGGGCATCCGAGCCGGGTCCACGTCTCCACGTCCCTACAGCACCCACGGTGACCGCATCGGCCTGTCACGCAACCGGTTCGCCTCCTCGTCGCCGATGAACTCCTCCTTCGCCGGGTCCCACCGGAGCGGCCGCCGCAGCCGGTACGCGATGTTCCCCAGGTGACACACCGTCATCGTCCGGTGCGCGATCTCGACGTCGCACACCGCCCGCTCCCGCGTCCGAACCGCCCACAGAAAGTTCCCCCCGTGATCGTTGCTCTCGTACAGGTGCACCTCGTCGGCCCGCGTGTCCTCGCGCGCCAGGCTCTCGGGCCACGTCCTGAGTTTCCCGCGATTGACCGCAATCTTCCCCTCCGTCCCCTCGAACACCACCGCCCACTCGCTCATCCGGTTCATGTGGTACACGCTCACCCCGGACGCGTACCGGAACGTCACGCCCCCGCGCCCCTCCGGCCCCGGCGGCAGAATTTCGGTCGGCCCCGTCTCGTCGGCCCCCAGCGCCCACTGCGGGATGTCGAAGTGATGGCTCCCCCACCCCGTCATCCCGCCGCCCGAAAACTCCTCGTACCCCTCCCACCCGCTCAGGCAGATCCGCGAGTTGAACGGCCGCCACAACGCCGGACCCAGCCACAGGTCCCAGTCGATGTCCTTCGGACACGCCTCGCCCGGCAGATTGCACGGGCGCCCCGGCCCGCCCACGTACACCTCCACCGACTTCAGGTCCCCGATCCGCTTGCTCTGCACCATCTCGCACGCGAACCGAAACTCCCGGGCGCTCCGCTGCTGCGTCCCGTGCTGAAACACACGCCCGTACCGCCGCACCGCCTCGACCATGGCCCGGCCGTTCCGGATCGTCAGCGTGCTCGGCTTCTCGCAGAACACGTCCGCCCCCGCCTTGGCCGCCGCCGCCGAATGCAGCGGCTTCCACTGCGTCGGCGTCGCCACCGTCACCGCGTCGATGTCGCCGCGCGCCAGCATCTCCCGAAAATCCCGGTACACCGCCAGGCCCTTCGCCTTGAACGTTTCGCGCCGCCGGCCCATCACGTCGCAGATGGCCACCCCCTCGACGCCCGGACGCCGCGTCAGGTTCCCGAACACGTACGTCCCGCGTCCCCCCATGCCGATGCCCGCCACGTGGATCCGGTTGCTCGGCGCCGGTTGCCCGTCCGCCCCGAGTGCCGACGCCCGCGCGATCACCGGCCCCGCCAGCGCCGCCGTTGCGCCCTTGAGAAACCCCCGCCGGTTCATCGTCCCGTTCCGCGCCATGGCCGATTCCCCCGAACTCTGGTCCTGTAACGCCCGACTGTCCGACTCTAGTTCGCGCTCCGCGATCTGTCAAGCCATGCGGTCCGGCGCCCGGCACACGAGATCTTACGTGTGGCACGGCTGGCTTGTCCAGCCGTGCGTTGCTTCGAGCGCTTTTTTCATTCGCACCCTCCTGTTGCCGGGTTTACCCTCACGGGGCGATCGCAGTATCAGGAGGATTCCACATGGACGAGGACCGCCGCCCGACCCTGCCGGCGCTTCCCATCGTATGGCTCACCATCTGCCTGCTCT
>DATKXP010000236.1:0-13046 GCA_035529015.1 Phycisphaerae bacterium
GACGGCGACCAGGCCGAGTGGTCGCCCGACGGCAAACGCATCGCCCTGCGGCGTGACGGCAGGATCGTCACGCGCGACCTGGCCGGCGGAACGGAGACGACGATCACGCCGAAGGATTGGACGACGTGCGGCGGCCCGGCGTGGAGCCCGGACGGAAAGACGGTCGCTTTCGCGCGGCTCCGGGACCGGGCGAACGCCATCCACACGGTGCCGGCGGCGGGGGGCGAGCCGACGCTCGTGTACGACAAGAAAGGCGCGTGCGAGCCGCACTTCTCGCCCGACGGCACGCGCATCGTCTACGAGACCGAGACGCACGTCTGGACGATCGCGCCCGACGGGACGAAGAACCGCCCCGTCACCTACTTCGGCGGCATCCAGCGCTACGCCCGCTTCAGCCCTGACGGGCGCGAGATCGTCTTCTGCCAGGCGCCCTCGCCCCGCGGACCGTGGGAACTGTACGTCATCCCGGCGGCCGGCGGCACGCCCAGGAAACTCACCGACCAGGGGTCGGACATGTATCCGGACTGGAAGTAACCGTGTAAGCCGCGGCACGCTCATAGCCGGGTGGCATGGTCATCCCGAAGGGTGACCATGTTGAGGACCGGCGGGTGGTAGACTCATGGGCACGCAAGCGTGGCCTTGCCACCCTCCTGTGGAGACTTCGCGAGCATGACCCTGACTGTCACTGCGAGCAAGCGCAGCGAGCCGAGCAGTCTCCCCGTGGTCGTTGCCGTCCTGGTCTGCGTCCTCGCGCCATACTCCGCCCTCGCCGCCGCGCCGCCCGACCCCTCGGTCCGCCTGTACGACACCGGCCGGCCCCTGGTCGGGGACCTGGACCCCCGCATCTTCCTCGGGCGCAGAGGCTGGAAAGAGGTGAGCGAGGGCGCCGGGGCACACCCATTCACCGGCAGCGCGGTCGCGTTGAACGATCGCTGCGCCGTCGTTTTTCGCGAGGCCAGCCGCGGCGCCGAAGTATTTGCCGCAGGCGCGGAGGGATACCACAGCCGTGCGTTCGTCGGGCCTTGGTCCGCCGAGGCGCCCAGCGGACCTGTCCGGCTGAAGATTGTCGAGAACGGGCCGACCGCGGTGGAGGTCGAGTCGGCCTGGACGGCCGCCGGCGGTGAGCGCCTGCCCTGCCGCCTCCGCTTGGCCGCGGGCGAGGCGATTGTCCGGATGCGGCCGGGCGACGGGGTACGCGACCTGCTGGTCGCCAGTTCCTCCCGGCACGTCGTCACGCCGGAGTTTCTCGGTGACGACGCGGTCTTCGTCACCGGCATGCTGCGGAGCACGCCGGTCGGCCTTCCGGCCGAGAACGTCGTCCTGGGCCTGCTCGACGGGGGCCGGTCGATGCTCGTCTGCCTGTGGGAGCCGGGCGCCGGCAGCGCCGACCTTGTGACGCTGGGCGTCACGAAGATGTACGGGAAGGCGGGCGAGCCGGAGTCGCTCAGGTTGGTTGAGGAACCCTTTGCCGTCTGCCGGATCGGCTGCGTCCCGGGCAAAGCGGTCTGGGTCTCGTGCCTGGAAGGCCCGGACCTGTGGCAGACGTGCGGGATGACCGAGGATGGGGGCCGGGGCGGCGCGTGGGGCGCGTTCAAGCCGCCGTTCCCCGCCAAGTGGCGGGCGAGTTTCGTCGGCGCCGGCGGCGTGTGCGAGTCCATCACGTTCGAGCAGCCGCCCCAGGAGGCGCCCGTGCCGGAGGATTGGCGCGGGCCGGTCATCATCTACCCCATCGACCGCAGCCGCGAGACGCCCCTGACGACGATCCTGCCGATGGATATACTCCGCTCGACGCTGGGCGTGGGGCCGTGCCAGTACATCCTGGAGGCCGAAGGCCTGGGCGGCGACGACCCTGCGCCGCCGGACGCCGTCGTCGGGTGGATCGAACGGCTCGTCGAGAAGAAACGGGCCGCGCGGTCGGCTGAGGAGATCAACGAGCGGCTGGACGCAATGCTCAATCATCTGGCGGCCGCGCGGGCGCGGATCGACGACTACGCCGCCTTCGGCAAACAGGTTCGCCACGTCTGCCGGGAGGCGGCGAAGCAGGACGCTGAGAAGGAAACGGTCGAAGCGGTCGCGGCGGTCCTGGCCATCTGCGACCGGCTGGACCACGACCTGGCGCGCGGCCGAAAGGAAATGCGGACGCGGGACGAGGCGGCGAACCTCGCGCGCGAGATCGCGGCGCTTGTCGAGAAGCCCGACGCGCTCGCCGCGTTCGAGCGACCCGCGACGGCGCTCCGCGCCATCGGCCACGCCTTCGACGCCACCCTCGCCCGCAGCCGCATGGCAGCGCGGCGGATGAAGGCCTGCTGTCGCGGCGGAAAGAGCGACGTCGCCAAGACGGTTGAGACGATGGCCGACCAGAGGTTGCGGCCGAGCAAGTGAGATAGCCGGGTGGCATGGTCAGCCCGAAGGGTGACCATGTTCAGGATCGACGCGTGTTAGATTCATGGCCACGCAAGCGTGGCCATGCCACCCCGGAGCGAACACGTAGACAGGGAGACGCACCACGATGCTGAGACTTCGAACCGCCGCCGTTGCCGCCGTGGCGGCGCTGCTATGTGCCCATGCCCGCGCCGCCGCGCCCGTCAACCTCTTCAGCAACCCGAGTTTCGAGATGGGCTCGGGCGGGTGGCGGATGGACAAGGGCAAGGGCACCGTCGCCGGCTTCGCCATCGACGAGACCGACGCCGCCGACGGCCGGCGCAGCATGCGCGTCGAGATCGAATCGGTCGGCGAGTGGGGCACCCAGTTCGGCCAAACGATCGAACCCGGCGCCAAGGGCAAGACCTGCACTTTCGCCGTCATGGCGAAGAGCGTCGGCCGCGCGGTGCCGGTCCAACTCGAGATCGAGCGGTGCGCCAAACCGTACGACCGGGCCCTGCGGAGCGAGACGTTCACGATCACGCCGGAGAAGTGGACGGAACTGCACGCGACGTTCACGGTCGAGAAGGATTTCCCGGAAGGCTGGTTCGCCTACATCAGTTGCCGCGAGCCGAACGTGCAGTATCGCTGCGACGCGTTCCGGCTCACGCAGGGCGCCTACGTCCCGTACGAGAAGGTGGTGAAGGCCGAGCAGGCGAGCGCCGGGGTGCGGCTGTACGACACGGGGGCCGCCTCGCCCGCACCGCTTGCGCCGGCGGCGCTCGCGGCGCGGAGCGGTTGGACGCAGGTGCCTGAGGACAACGTCTCGCACGCCTTCAAGGGCGACGCCGTCTTTGCGAACAACCGTCTGGCGGTGGTCGTGCGGCAGCGCGGCGACGGGGCGGAGGTCTACGCCGCCGGGCCGAAGGGAATGGTCCGGCGGGCTACGCTCGTGCCGGCGTCGGAGCGCGCGGCGGAGCGCCTCCTGGCGGTCAAGATTACGGAGAACGGGCCCGGGTCCGTCGCGGTCGATGCCACCTTCGCGGCCGGCGCCAAGCAGGTCACCGTGAATTATGAACTGGCGATGGGCCAGACGTTCGTCAAGACGCAGCCGCGCGGGGGCACCCGGTCGCTGGCCGTCGAGGCGCCGTGCCGGTTTGCCGTGTTGCCGGACTTCTTTGCCGACGACATCGTGATCGACGCGGCCGACTTGCCGGTGGCGGAGGCGGAGTTGCCCGCCGATCATTTTCTGCTGCACCTGGCCGGCAGCGGCGAGGCCGTCGTGATGGCCGTGTGGAACCCGGCGGGCGAGTTCATCCGATCCGCGTTCACCGGCGAAGGTGACGCGCGGCGCCTGGCGCGGTCTACGATCCCTTACGGCAAGGACGGGGCGGTCTGGGTCGCGGTGCTGGAGGGCGAGCGCCTCTGGCACGCCCGCGATGTCGCCAAGACGGACGCCGGGAAGATCGTGCCGCTCGACTGGCGTCAGCCGTTCCCCGCCCATTGGCGGATGGACTGGCGGCGCGACGACGGCCTGACGGACAGTTGGGAGATGATCGCCCAGCGTCAGAGCGGCAACTTCACGAAGATCGGCTGGTTCGGCGAAGAGGGCGCGCTGCCCGCCAGCCGCAAGCGATGGACCACGGTTCTCGGGAACTTTCCGTACCCGTGCTGGATCGACCGGGACGGTCGCGGCCACATCCAGCCGCTGGGGGGCAAGAAGGTCCTGGCCTTCGCGGGGCCGGCGGTCCTGTACCCGATCAACCGGTCGCGGGCGACGCCGCTCGAGGTCTTCACGGTCGTCGATATCGTGCGGGCGACGCTCGGCGTGGGGCCGTGCGAGTACATCCTCGACGTCGAGGGGCAGCGATCCGAGTACAAAGGCCGGGCCACGTGCTCGAACCGCGACGTGCTGAACGGCATCTACCAGAAGCGCGAGCAGACGAAGCGGCGGGCGGACATCGAAAAATCGCTCATCGAGGTCATGGTCTTCATCCGGCACATCCGGGGGCGGATCGAGGAGTACGTCGCCTTCGGTCACGACCTGCTCGCGTACCTGGCCGAGCAGAAGAAGGTCCACGCCGACCTCGCCGCGCCCATCGCGGAACTTGAGCGCGTGACCCGCGAGATCGACGCCCGCTTTGCCGCTCGCAGGGACGAGATCAAGACGCCCGCCTACGCCGCCGCGATGGTGGACCGGTTCAAGGCGACCGTCCTCGGCGACACGAGCAAGGACGCCCTCGAGAAGTGCAAGCAGTTTACGAAGGCGTGGGTCGAGATCGGCGGTAGCCAGGACGAACTGGTCGGCGAGTGCCGGTGGGCGGTGAAGGTGATCCGCCAGCGGGTGGCGCTTCAGGTCGCACGGGAGCCGCGCATGGCCGAGATCGCCCGCGAGATCCGACGCCGCAGCCAGAAGGCCCTCCGCAACCCGGCCGGACACGAAGGAGCCAGGCATTGAGGCCAATCCGCACCATCGCCTGGGCGGTTGGCGGCGCGATGGCCGTTGCGCTGGCTCTCCCGCTGACCGGCTGTAAGGAGGCCGACGGGCCGGCGCACCAGACGGACGGGGCCCCGCCGAGTGCACCGGAGGTCATCACGACCAGCACCGGCATCCGGATGGTGCGGGTTCCCGCCGGCGCCTTCCGCATGGGCGATGACGCGGGCGAAGACGACGAGAAGCCCGCCCACACGGTCCGCATCAGCGCCTTCCACATGGACGTGACCGAGGTCACGCAGGAGTCGTACCAGGCGCTGATGGGCCGCAACCCGGCGAAGTTCAAGAACCCCGGCCATCCGGTCGAGCGTCTGAGTTGGCCGGCTGCCGTCAAGTACTGCAACATGCGGAGCGTGCGCGAGGGCCTGACGCCGTGCTACGACCCGGGCACGTTCGCGTGCGACCTCTCGGCCGACGGGTACCGCCTGCCCACCGAAGCCGAGTGGGAATACGCCTGCCGCGCCGGTTCGACCGCCGCCTACGCGTTCGGCGACGACGTGCGGAGGCTCGCGGCCCACGCCTGGTTCAGGGAGAACGCCGGCAAGACGACCCATCCGGTCGGCTCGAAGAAGCCGAATGCGTGGGGCCTCTCCGACATGCACGGCAACGTGGCCGAGTGGTGCAACGATCTGTACGGCGAGTCGTTCTACGCGACGGCCGGCGGCGAGGACCCGGGCGGGCCGGCGTCGGGGGAGGAGCGTGTGCTTCGGGGCGGCAGTTGGCGCACGAGCGCTGCGGCGTGCCGGTCGGCGGCCCGTTTCAGCGAGCCGCCCGGCCTGGCGGACGTGTGCTTCGGCTACGAGGCGTACGGGTTCCGCTGCGTGCGGCGGGCGGGTCCGCCGAAGGACCGCGATGCCGCCAACTGAACTTCCCTCGCTCCGGGAAGGGCAGGCGTTTGGCCAAGGCAGAGGCCCGGGCCGGGGCGGCAGACGAGAATCGGTTTGCCAAACCGACGGCCGCCTGCGACAATCCGGCGCAGCCGGCGGCCGCGGCGCCGGATGGCGTGACCAGGGCGTGACCAAACGGGGCGACCGGCCGACGTGAAAACAGCATAAGCCCTTGTTTCGCAACGACTTCGGGCCCTTAGCTCAGCGGCAGAGCAGGGGACTCATAATCCCTTGGTCGCAGGTTCGAATCCTGCAGGGCCCACTCCGGCCTTTTGGCGGCCGAGGCTGCCCGTCGTTTGAGAGTTGCCGCCACGGGCACGTCGCCACCGAACAGCCACGCGGCCACCCCGGCGTGGTGGCCATATCGCTGCCGGTACGTGAGGCCTCCGGCCGCCGCCGACCGTCGCGGGGCCGCTCTTATCGCCGAAAACCGCTCCCCAAGCGGCTGGACTGGGCCGTCCTCAACGGCTGGGGGGCGTCCTTTTCGCGGAATACTCCCGCGTCCCCATTTGGCTTTGGCGGGTTCTTACGTATAATTAGGGTGTGGGGCATGTGCGCCCGCTGTGCCGGGAAAAGCCGTGTTCGGTGGCGCGGTGGGCGGCCAGGAGAGGTTATGGGCCTTTCTCACCGGATTCCGAGCGCGAGGAGCGCGTCTACACCTGCGGCAGCCATGGAACCGCTTGAGCCGCGACTCCTGCTCGACGGCACGCCGCTCATCACCGAGTTCATGGCCAACACCAGCACGCCGTGGTACTTGTCGAATCCGGATTCCGACTGGGATTGGATCGAGATCCACAACCCCACCGGCTCCCCCGTCTCTCTGGACGGGTGGCACCTGACGGACAATCACTCGAACCTGACGAAATGGACCTTCCCCTCGGGCACGACGCTCGATGCGGGCGCGTACCGGATCGTCTTCGCCTCGGGCCTCCAGGACGGCGACCTGGCCCATCCGGCCGACCTTCACGCCAGTTTCAAACTCGACGCCGGCGATCCCGAGTACCTCGGCCTGGTGATGCCCGGCGGACTGGAACAGGACATCGTCCACGAGTACGCCCCCACGTACCCCGAGCAGTTGGAGAACATCTCGTACGGCCTGCCCGTCCTGAGCACGGTGTATGAGGAATTCGTGCTGACGGGCGCCGAGGCCACCTATCACGTGCCCACCGTGGGCGACGACCTGACCGAGTGGACGGCCATCGACTACGACGACTCCGGCTGGGTCAGCACGTTCACGGCCGACCTGGCCGGCCTCGTCATCACCGAGATCGAGACGGGCGAGACGGACTGGATCGAGATCCAAAATGTTTCGGATGCGAGCGTGGACGCGACCGGCTGGTCCGTCGCGGTGAACGACGGATCGTCCGGCGATATCAACGACGTCAATGCCACCGTGTGGAGCCTGTCCGGCCCGATCGCCTCGGGGCAGGTCCTCTACCGGACCGACGACCCGGGCGAGGCCTACTGGGGCGACGACATCGACTGGGAGGCCGGCGGCACCGGGTGGGCGATGATCCTCGATGCGGGCGGCGAGGTCGTCGATTTCCTCGCCTGGGGCTATACCCAGGCCCAGATCGCCTCCCTCTCCGTTGACGTGGCCGGCTTCACCGGCGTCACGGTCGGCGGCGGATGGACCGGCGACGGGGCCGAGGTCGGCGACGGCATCGGCGGCGGCGAGCCGGGGCCCGAAGAGAACATCCTCGACTTCGGCAACACGTGGAACTACATGCATCCGCTCGACGCCACCGACCCGGCCACCGCCGACCCCGACTTCGAGACCACCTGGATGCAGCCGACCGGCTACGACGGCCCCGCCTTCGATGCCTCCGGCGAGGCGCTGCTCGGCTACGGCACCATCAACTGGGCGCAGGTGGTCACGAACATCGGCCAGCCGTCCAGCGGCAGCCGCTACACCGCCTACTTCCGCCGCCAGGTCACCGTCGCCGAGGACATGGTGGACGTCGGCATCGAACTGCTGAGCGACGACGGCGCCGTCATCTACCTCGACGGGGCAGAGATCGGGCGAACCAACATCAGCGGCGCCGACACCTACTTCGCCTTCGCCGAGGATGCCTACTATCCCGACGGCGCGCTGACCGAAGACCGGACCGAAACGCTCTCGATCTCGGACCTCGACGCCGGCACCTACACGCTGGCGGTCTCCGTGCACCAGAACCAGGCGGGCAGTTCCGACCTGGGATTCGACCTGCGCCTGTTCGGCCGGCCAACCGGCGTGTTGGGCACGGCGCTGGCGCGGACCGGCAACGCCGACTCAAACACCGCCGCCGACTTCACCCACACCGACGAACCCACCAGGGGCGCGCCCAACCCCGGCCTCACCGTGCCGTTCGGCAACGAGTTCCCCGTCACGACGGGCATCGGCTACAGCGCCGACCAGCCGGCGTTCGAGACCAACATCCAGACCGACGTGGCGGGCGCGATGGAGGGCGTCAATGCGTCGCTTTGGATACGCATCCCCTTCGACGCCGGCGACCTGCCGCCCATCGAGGTCCTGACGCTTCGCATGAAGTACGACGCCGGCTTCGTCGCCTACCTGAACGGCGAGGTGGTCGCCGAGCGGAACGCCCCCCCGACGCTGGCCTACGATTCGGCCGCCACCCTTGAACGCGACGACCTGCCGGCCGTCGCCTTCGAGGAGATCGACCTCAGCGGCTATATCCTGGGCACACTCCAGGAAGGGCCGAACGTCCTGGCCATCCACGGCATGAACTCCGCCGCCGCCGACACCGATTTCCTCATCCTGCCGGAACTGGTCGCCTCGGGCACCACCGACGAGCCCCAGTACATGACCACCCCCACCCCGGGCAGCGAGAACGTCGAGGGGGCCCTCGGCTTCGTGGCCGACACCCGGTTCAGCGTCGATCGCGGCTTCTACGACGCACCGTTTGACGTGGCGATCACCACCGAAACCTCCCATGCCGAGATCTTCTACACCACCGATGGCAGCGTGCCGTTCTGGATCAACCCGGCAATCTACACGGGCCCGGTTTCCAAATACGACGGCCCCATCTCCATCACCACCACGACCACCCTGCGCGCCATCGGCACCAGGCCTGGATACATCGACACCAACGTCGATACCCAGACCTACATCTTCCCCGAAAGCGTGCTTGAGCAAGACGGGGCCGGCTTCCCGGTCGGCTGGGGCTATGATGGTCGGTCCGACTACGAGGTCGATCCGGAAGTTGTGGATGATCCACAATATCACGACCAGTTCATCGAGGGTCTCACGGCCATCCCGACCCTTTCCCTCGTCCTGCCCGTTGCCGACATCTTCGGCAGCAGCGGGCTCTACTCGAACCCCCAAAGCACGACGATGGAGAAGCAGACCTCGGCCGAACTCATCTACCCCGACGGCGTCACCGAGGGCTTCCAGGTGGACGCCGGCCTCAAGATGCAGGGCGGCGCCAGCCGCAACCCCAGCAATGCGCCCAAGCATTCCATGAGCCTCCGGTTCCGGACCATCTACGGTCCCGGCCGCCTCGAGTTCCCGCTCTTCGAGAACTGGCCGGTCGATGAGTTCAACAGCCTGCACCTGCGGGCCATGTACAACAACTCCTGGATCCACTGGGACTCCGGCCAGCGGTCGCGCGGCAGCCTGATCCGCGACCAGTGGATGCGCGACACCCTCATCGCCATGGACCAGATCGACGCCGGAAACGGCATCTACGTCAACCTCTACATCAACGGCCTTTACTGGGGCGTCTACAACGTCCACGAGCGGCAGGAATCGTCCCACTACGCCGAGTACAACGGCGGCGACGAGGACCGCATCGACGCCCTCAACTCCGGTGCCGCCACCGACGGCAGCACGTCGGCCTGGAACAACCTTCAGAGCCTCGTTGCCGGCGCCGCCGGCGATTCCTACATCAGCCTGACCGAGTACGATCAGATCACCCAGAAACTCGACGTCGTCAGCCTCATCGACTACATGATCGTCAACCACTACGGCGGCAACTCCGACTGGGACGACCACAACTGGCGGGTCGTCGGCGGCGGACCCGACGAGGTGCCCTGGCGCTTCTACAGTTGGGACGCCGAACGCGTCCTCGAAGCCCCCAGCATCAACATCAACAAGATCGGCGTCAACACCGACGGCAGGCCCAGCCGCCTGTTCCACAACCTCCGATACAGCGAAGAGTTCCGCATGCTCGTCGCCGACCGCATCCACAAACACTTCTTCAACGGCGGGGCCCTGACGCCCGAGGGCGCCGCCGCCACCTGGATGGCCCGCGCGAACGAACTCGACCTCGCCATCGTCGGCGAGTCCGCCCGGTGGGGCGACTACCGGCGCGACGTCCACTCCCGCAGCAACGGACCCTACGAGTTCTACCGCAAGAACAGCCACTGGCTGCCCGAGCAGAACCGCCTCATGACCTCCTACTTCGAGAACTCCGGCTGGAACCGCAGCGAGGTCATGATCCGCATCGAAAACGGCGCCGTCCAGGGCCAGTACTACAGCGCCGGCCTGTACCCCGCCGTGATCGCGCCGTCATTCAACCAGCACGGCGGCGAGATCGCCTCCGGATTCGACCTGACCATGACCGCCCCTTCGGGCACGATCTGGTACACCACCGACGGCACCGACCCGCGTCTGCCGGGCGGCGGGCGGGCGGCCGCCGCCGTCGCCTACGCCTCCGGCCACCCGGTTCCCTTGACCGACAACGCCCACGTCAAGGCCCGCGTCCTCAGCGGCAGCACCTGGAGCGCCCTCAACGAGGCCACCTTCGTCCTCGACACGCCCCCCGACCTCGTCGTCACCGAGATCATGTACAACCCGGCCGACCCGACCCCGGCCGAGTTTGCGGCAGGCTTTACCGACAACGCCGACTTCGAGTTCATCGAAATCCAGAACACCGGGGCCGGCGCCGTCAACCTGGCCGGCATCACCTTCTGCGACGGCGTCTGGTTTGACTTCCCGAGCATGACCCTCGCCCCCGACGCGTTCGCCCTCGTCGTCAGGAACCAGGACGCCTTCCAGTTCCGCTACCCCGCCGTCCCGGCCGACCGCATCGCCGGCGAATTCCAGTGGCAAAGCGGACTGGCCGACACCGGCGAGGCCCTCGGACTGGCCACCATCGCCGACCACGTCATCCAACTGCTCGACGTCAAGGACGGCTGGTTCGACCACACCGACGGCGAAGGCTTCTCGCTCGTCCCGCGCGATCCGCTCCAGGACGATGCGCTCTGGACCACCAAGGAAGGCTGGCGCGCGAGTTGGCAGTACGGCGGCAACCCGGGGGCGGCCGACCCGGGGCCGTTGAACCCCGGCGACATCGTCATCAATGAACTCCTCGCCCACTCCGACGGCGGCGTGGAGGACTGGGTCGAACTCCACAACACCACGACCGGCAAGACGATCGACCTGACCGGCTGGTTCCTCAGCGACACCGACGCCCAACTCGACAAGTTCGCCCTTCCCGCAACCGTCCTCGGACCCGGCGACTACGTGGTCTTCAGCGAGGTCCACCACTTCGGCGCCGCCTTTGCCTTCAGTGAACTCGGCGACCAGGTGTATCTGACCTCTCGGGCGCCCGACGGCAGCGCCGGCGGATACCGCGAAGACGAGTTCTTCGGATCCTCCGAAAACGAGGTCAGTTTCGGACGCTACGTCAAGTCAACCGGTGCCAAAGACTTTGTCGCCATGACCGGCAAGACCTACGAGACCGCCAACTCCGGGCCCGTCATCCCCGACGTCGTTATCAACGAGATCATGTACAACCCCCTGACCGGCGGGCACGAGTTTCTGGAACTGGCGAACCTGACTGCCGCCGACGTCCCCCTCCACGACGACGAGCCCACACCCAACACGTGGGCGTTCATCGGCGGCGTCGAGTACGCCTTCCCGGCCGGCTCTTACGTCCCCGCAAACGGCTACGCCCTGGTCGTTGGCATCGACCCGGCCACGTTCCGGGCGACCTACGCCATCGACCCCGCCGTGCCCATCTACGGACCCTTCGACGACGACACGGTTCTCGACAACGGCGGCGAGGCGCTGGAACTGGCGCGGCCGGGCAGCCCCGAGCCGGGCGGGGCCGTACCGTACATCATCACCGAGAGGATCCGATACGACGACGAGGCCCCCTGGCCGATCGACACCGACGGTCTCGGCCCGTCGCTCGAACGCCGCGTGGCCGGCGCCTACGGCAACGACGTGGCCAACTGGGCCGCGAGCACACTGGCCGGCGGGACGCCGGGCGCTGCCAACTCCGGCACGCCGCCCCAGGTCGTCTCGGTCGCACTGAATCCCGACCCGAACCGCACCGAGCGCGGCCTGGGACAGATCGACCCCGGCGGCCTGGGCGTTGAAACCGTCCTCGTGACCTTCAGCAAGGACGTGACCTTCCTCGTCACCGACGTCATCGCAGAAAAGGTCACCTTCGACGCCCTCGGAAACGAAACTGGCGCCGTGTCGGTCACCCCGGAGAGCGTCGTCTATGGCGCCACGAACGCCCAGATCCTCATCACCTTCACCGACGCGTGGCAGACGATGGTGGACACGTGGGTCCGCATCACGCTCGCCGAGACGATCACCGATGGGGGCGGCCAGGGCCTCGACGGCGAGCCGGCGGCCAACTCCGGCGGCCTCGGCTACATCTACGACGCCGTGGATGACCTTCCGAGCGGCGACGGCGTGGCGGGCGGGGCGGCCGTGTTCTACGTCGGCAGTTTGCGGGCCGACATGCGCGGCTACGGGCCCGGCGAAATCGAGCCCGACGGCGAGATCACGCCGTGGGACATTACGGGATTCACGCAGAAGTACCTCTCGGACAACCTCGACGCCGACATGGCCGGATACGGTCCGGGTCAGGCCGAGCCCGACGCCGACGTGAACCCGTGGGACATCAGCGGTTTCACATCGCGCTACTCGGCGGCGATGGCCGCAGGGACGCACCTGGAGCCGCTGCCGACGGGCGGCGAAGGCCTGGCCGTCGGCACGCCGTCGCCGCTGCCGCTAGCGGCAGGGACCGCTGAGACGGCAACACCTTTGAGTGTGGCACCCTGGCACGGCTACGGCTCGTGCCGTGGCCGGCGGCTGGCTTGTCCAGCCGTGCAGGCAGACGAGACGGCCTCGATGCTGGCCGCCGCGCCGGAGATCGGTCTGCTCACCCGGACATCCGCTGATCCGGCGGGTGGCACGGCAGCCCCGCCGGGGCGGCCGTGGGCCCCCGGTGTCCAACACGGCCGCCCTTCGGGCTGCCGTGCCACCCACGGCTGGGCAAGCCAGCCGTGCCACACGCGTGGCCATGCGCTGCCCCCGCCCGCCGAGACCATGGCCACCC
>DATKXP010000237.1:0-21851 GCA_035529015.1 Phycisphaerae bacterium
GGGGAGCGCGCGCTCCCCTTCGGGTCGCGGCCAAAAGGGGAGGGCGACGATCAGGGCTTGCGACGCCGCCCGACGCTGAAGACCAGCAGCGCGGATCCCACGAAGACGTGGGCCATGAGCGTCTTCCACCACATCAGGTGCCCGAAGAGGTAGTCGTAACTCTCGCCGAGCGGCGAGAAGCGATAGGTCAGGGCCTGGTGCATCCACCTCAGCCCAAGTTCCTGTTCGGCCACCAGCAGCGGGTTGGCGTGAACGACCGCGCGGACGACGGTCGCCTTGGCCGCTTCGCCGACCATTTCGACGACCGGCCCGCCGAGGATCATCGCGCCGATAAGCGCCCACCCGAGAAGGGCGGTCAGGACCTGCGCAGGCCGCGGACCCGCGAGCCGTTCCAGAACCGCCGCCATTCCCACGAGCAGCACGACCCACCCGACGGCCACCGCCTGCGACCGGAACACGCCGACCACGGAGCCGTCTTCGGCCATCGCCGCCAGGACCAGCAGGACCGCCGTCACGAGGACGACGATCGCCGGCGTGCGGGCCGCACGCGCCGCAACCGACGCCGAGGGGCGGACAAAGACCGCGCCCACCCAGGCCGGCAGGAGCATCATCTCAACCGCCACGACCATCCGGATGAGCGAGAGCACGGGTGTCCTCCGCACCGTCTGGAACGGTTCACGGCTGCACTCAGCAGCGCGTCGCGCGGCGGGTCTCCGGACCCGCCGCGTGTCGCCCGCCCTGGGGCGCGGTGGCTCAGGAGAGCCACCGCGCGGGAACTCCACAGCAACGTGTCGCGCGGCGGGCAGGATTGCCCGCCGCGCAGAAACTCCGCGACCCGCCGCGCAAGATACACACGGAGCCATCCCCATCAAGAAACGCCCCCGGCCGAAACCGGGGGCGTGACCGTCTGACCAAGGCACAGGGCAAACCGCACGCCCTTCCGCACCCTACGGGACGTTGACCACAGCGATCAGAAAGTCCGTCGCGGTCGGCGCAGGGACTACCGCGGTCATGAAACTCTGGATCGCCTCGGCATCGTGCGTAGCCGGCACAATGCGGAGCCACAGATTATACGCGCCCGTAACGGGGGGCCCCTTGAGTTTCTGGAACGGCTTATTGGCGTACGTCCGCGCAAGGGCCGGGGCGGCCGGCGGCACATCCGTCACGATGACGATGGGCGGCCCGCCCACCCAGACGCCGGCCACGTTTCGTATCCCAACCACCGCCTTGCGGATCTGTCCGACGTTCGCGCCGTTGGACATCTGGAACGTCACGTTGCCTTTGATGCCGTCCTCGTCCAGATCCGCGAAAGCCGTCGGCACCACGCCCAACGAAGCCGACGCGGGCCCCGGGTTCGTCACGTTCCCGACGATGGCGTCGGACGGTCCGGCGGCCGCCACGATGGCCCCCTTGAAGTCATTGATCGCCGCCAGGTCGCTGGTGGTCTGGGTCATGCGCGCCCAGACCGTGTAGATGGCGTTCTCGACCTGAGGGACTCTCAGATTCCGGAAACTGCGAAACGGGAAATGATGCTCCTTGTCCCAGACGGGCCAGTCCGACACGACCACCTGGGGGTCGCTTCCCACCCAGTTGCCGGCGGCGTCGCGCAAGCCGATCGTCACCTTGTACGGCCGGCTGATGAATGTGCCGACCGGCAGCAGCGTGTGCACGGCCAGCCCGCCGCTGATGCCCGGCGGCGCCGCCTTACGGTGCCAGTGGATCGTCCAGGCGTTCGGGACCTGGTCGCTGACCCGCAGCCCGCCCGCGAGGATTTCCACATACTGCATGGTGTACAGCGTGACGGTCGGCGTGAATGCGGGATCGTTCGTAACTCGCACGTAGTACGTCCCGGGGCCCACCGTCAACCGGAATATCACCGTCTGCCAGGGGTTGGTCGTCACCGGGGGGGGCTGGTAGGCCGCTGGGGGGAACCAGGGCCCCGGGGCCCCATTGACCGTCCATGCAACCCAGGATCCCGCTGGGGCCGGCTGGAGGATGGAGGTGGTCAAGTCGTCCTGGAGAACGTCCACGAGGATGGCCTCACCCACCGTGGGGATACTGAACCGCAGTTCAACCGTCATCTGCGTGGCGACCGTGAACTTCGTCCAGTCCAGGTTCCCGTCCAGATGGACGGTGTAGACCAGGAGCGCACCGTCCGTCCAGGTCTTGGCCAGACCGGCATTGTCATCGACCTCCTGCATATCCGGCAGGGGCTGACCCATCGCCGGACAGGTCCATCCCAGGATGGCCACAGCCAGGGCCATCGAGGACGAAACGGCCCATCTCCGATTCGCTCGCCCCACCGCCATCGCGCACTCCTTTACCCACGGCCTCGGAAACCGCTTGCGCCCGAACAGCCGTCCCTCGGACGCTTCCGACGCCCACATCCTTACTATCGTCGTCCTGCAACGGGCGGTCAAGCCCGTTTTCGGCAACGGCCGGCCATCAGACTATACGAGGGGCCGGCCGGCGGCCACCGACTAAAAGTCGTCGTAGCCGAGTTTGGCCTCCTCCTCGGCCTGGATGAGAATCTTGGGCTTCATCAGGATCAGGAGGTTGTTGGCCCGGCGCACGGTCGCCCGGTTGTCGAACAGGCGTTTCAGGAACGGGATCTTCGACAGGACGGGCACGCCGGTTTCGGCTTCGCCCTCGATGTACTGCCTCGTGCCGCCCAGAAGCAGCGTCCCGCCGTCGGGAACGCTGACGGTGGTCTTGAAGTCCTGGACGCGGACGCGCGGCAGGTCGATGGTGGCGGTTGCGATACCGAGGGCGGGCACGGCCGCCGTCACCGTCGATTCATCCCATCCTTCGATGTCGGCCACCTGGGGCCTGAGGTCCATCTGGACGTAGCGGCGGTCGGCCGAGACGGTCGCCTTGACGTCGAGGGTCACGCCGACCGGGATGGCCCCGATGGTCGGGTCCCAGCCGACGGCGGCCTCGGCCACGACCGGTTCGACGTCGGCGATGTAGGTGGTGACGGTCGAGACGCTGATGTAGGACCGCTGACCGTTGTACAGCGTGATGCGCGGCGCCTGCAGCGTGGTGGACCGTACGTCGGCCTGGATGGCCCGCAGCAGGAAGCCGACCTGAATGTCATCGAGGAACACGCCGCTGACGACCATGCCGCCCTGGTTCGGCAGCGCCGTCCAGCCGGCCGTGCCGAAGATGGTGCCGCCGACCGGCAGCAGCGTCGAGGTGCCCATCTGGTTCGACCCGGTGCCCGAGACGATGATGGGCTGTCCCTGGATCGCGGGGAAGGTGACGTCCGGCGGCACGCCCGGCAGCGTGTCGTACGCCGCGGGGTTGGCCGTGGCGTCCTGGGCGCCGGGGTCCTGGATGGGCGCAAACGGCGCCCCGGTCGGGCCGGTGAAGCCCTTGTTGCCCGAGCCCACGAACGCCGCATCGATGTCCAGCGTGATGTCCTGGAGGAACTCGTCGGTGACGGTGCAGAATCGGCTCTCGACGCTGATCATGATGGCGCGTTCGCGTCGGAGTTGTTCGAGGAGGTCGGCCACCTTCTCGTGGCCCTGGCGTGTCTGGGTGACGATCAGCAGTCCGTTCATGAACTCGATGGCAGCCGGGCCGCCCTCGTCGGACCAGGCGGCCACGTTGGGGTCGGCCTGGTTGTTGACGGTGCGTTGGATGATGTCCACAAGTTCCTGCCAGCCGATGGGCTGATCGGTGGGCGTGGTGGCGGCCCCTCCGAAGAGGTCGCCGAACCCGCCGCCGCCGGCCGCCTGTGCCGCCGCCTGCGTCACGTCGCCGACCTCAAACCGCGGGGCCTCGCCGCCGAAGTCCGGTATCTGGGCCACCAGGTCCTGCACCGGATACGTCACCACCGGAAGGTTCTGCTGCAACTTCTCGCGCGTGGTAACCAGGATGTAGCCGGACTCGACCTTGTACCCAAGGTCGGTGCCCAGGATGAGGCCGAGGACCGCCTCGACATCGACCTGCTTGACCTTGAGGTCCACGACGCGGGTCGAGAGGTCGATGCCGCCCGTGCTCACGTCCGGGTCGATGACGATGTTCAGCCCCCGCTGCACCTCGCTGATGTACTTGAGGACGTTGTCGAGGCTGGTCTTCTCGAAGTCGAGGTCGATGGGTTCTTTCAGGCGGCGGCGTGTTTCGGAGACGGCCTTCGGCTCGGCGGAGACGGCCCTCGTGAAATCGCGGCGGAAGTCGGTCAGGTCTTTCCAGGCTTTCGCCTCGGGGTACCGCAAGTAGGTCACGACGCCGCGGAGTTCCTCGCCGGGATGGATGGCGGCTTTTTCGACGTCGGAGATCGCCTCGACGGCCCCGGCCTCCCGGACGGTCCGGAGTCCAACCTGCCGCGCCTGGGCCTCCAGGTACAGCAGGTCTTCGCGCCACCGCAGCGCGCGTTCGTCGTTCGGGTCGATGGCAACCAGGCGGTCGAGCATCTCGATCGACTCGTTGAACTGCATGCTCTTGCGGAGTTCCTCGGCCCGCTGCCACAGTTGTTTGACCTTGCTCTCGCGGTCCGTGCGGTCCTGGATGCGTCGCTGCTTCTCGCGTTCGACGGATTCCTGCTCGGAGGCGATCCGGCGTTTGGACTCGGCGGCGACCTGGCGCACCCGGATTTCCTTGCGAAGGACATACACCTCTTCGCGAAGGCGTTCCTGCTCTTCGACCGTCAGGACCGGCGCCACGTCAACCGTGCGATCGGCCTGCGCCAGCGGCCGCTCGGCCTCAACATAGTCCTCGGGCCTCTCGGCGCGGGCCATGCGGCGTTCAGCCTCGGCCAGCAAATCCTGGACGCCCGCGATGATCCGCTGGCGCTCCAGCGCCCGCACGTCTCGGACGACGTCGCCGAGGGGCTCTTCGCGCTCGGCGAGCAGTTTCATGGCCTTGTCGAGCCCCTGGCTGGCCTTGGTCGAGTCGGGCCACAGGCTCAGGGCCCGCGAGAAGTGGGTCTTGGCCTTCTGATATTCGTGCTTGGCGAGTGCGGCATCGCCGAGTTTCATCTCATCATCGGCTTGCGCACGGCTGGCCTGTCTGGCAATCGCCGCAGGGTCGAACTTCGGTTCGGGCGTGGGCTTCGCAGCCGGCTTGGCGGCGGGCTTGGCGGCCGGCTTCGCCGCCGGCTTGGCGGCAGGCTTGGCGGCCGGTTTCGGCTCCGGCTTCTTCTCGGTGACCGCAGCCACCTGGGTGGGCTTGGCGGCGGGCGTCGCCGCCGAAGCCACCATCGCCGCCTCGACCGACGTCACCCGACTGTCGAGCCCCCTGAGGTCGCGGCTGGCCCACCAGCCGAGGTCCACGTCCATGGCCTTGACCTGATCGACCATCGTGCGGGCCTCGGCCGCCTGGCCGTCGTCCAGGGAACCTCTGGCTTTCGCCATCAGGTCTTTGGCGGTGGTGACCGCCTTGTCATGCTCATCCTCGGCCATCTGGTAGGCGGCCTTGGCGGCCTGGCCCTTGTCGGGGGGCAGGTACGCGCACGAGGCGGCCTGCGAGAGGCTCTCCAGCGCAACGGTGTACCGCTTCTTCGTGAGGGCGTCCTTGCCGTCGGCCAAGGCTTTCTCGCCGGCGGCGCGGCCACTGACGGCCCGCTTGATGTCTCGGGTCAGGCCGTCGTAGCCCCACTTTTCGAAGAAGCCGAGTTCGTCGCGTTTCACCTTGGCGAGGGTTGTCTGGGCGGCGTCATAGTCGCCGGCGCCAAACTGCTCCTTGGCGTTGGCGTAGAGGTCGCCGGCCGTCGGGCCGGCGGGCTTCTTCGGCTCAGGTTTTTTGGGGGCCGGCTTGGCGGCCGGTTCCGCTGCCGGTTTCGGAGCCGGCTTGGCGGCTGCAAGGGCCTTGGCCTGCTCATCCTTGGCCGTCTGGAGGGCCGTCTCGCCGGCCTTGCGCTTGTCGGCAGCGAGGTACTTGCTGGAAGCGGCCTCGGAGAGGAGTTTGGCGGCCGGCCCGTACTGCTTCTTCTGAAGGGCGTCCTGGCCGTCCTGAAGCAGTTTCTCTCCGGCGGCGCGGCCGGCGACGGCCGTCTTGACGTCTCTGGCGAGACCGTCGTAGCCCCACTGCTCGAACAGGCCGAGTTGCTTGCGGTCTATCGTGGCGATCGTTTTCTGGGCCGCCTCGTAGTCGCCGGCCTTGTATTGCTTCGTGGCGTCGGCGTAGAGGTCGCTTGCGTCCGGACCGGCCGGTTTCTTGGGCTCGGGCTTGGTGGGAGTCGGCTTGGCAGCCACTTCGGTGGCAGGCTTGGCCTCGGCCGCGGCGATGGCCTTGTTCGCATCGGCCAGCATCTGCTGCTCGGGCCGGCCGAGGCGGACGTCCATCGCCTCAACGTCCTTGATCTTCTTGCGTGCGTCGGCGGCCTTGCCGGCCTTGGCGTCGGCGGCGGCCTGGGCCAGAACCGTCCTCGCCGCGGCGAGGGCCTTCTCGTGACCGTCCTGGGCCAGCCGCAGCAGCCCCTTGGCCGGGCCGGCCTGCTCGGCACCGAGATACTTCGAGTTCGCGGCCTGGGTCAACTGCTCAACGGCCGTGCCGAAG
Organism: Phycisphaerae bacterium; assembly: GCA_035529015.1. Taxonomy (GTDB): domain Bacteria; phylum Planctomycetota; class Phycisphaerae; order FEN-1346; family FEN-1346; genus JAUVZF01. The sequence goes on from DATKXP010000237.1 coordinate 6,502, forward strand.
CGTTTCTTGGACAGGGCCTCTTTGCCGTCGGCGAAGGCCTTTTCATCGGCGGCCTTGCCCGTCACGGCCTCCTGGGTCTTTTCGAGCAGGGAATCGTAACTTCCCTTCTCGAAGAAACCGAGGTCGGCCCGCTTGATCTGCTGCAGCCGCTTCAGCGCGCCGTCGTAGTCATGGGCGGCGTGGAGTTTCCTGGCCTCATCGAGCAACTGCTTGGGCGAGGCTTGCGCCGCCTCCGCCGCGAGCTGCGATCCCACGATCGTCAGCGCCACCCCTAACACAGCCACAACCACCACGATCTTGCCGAGTTTCATCGGACCTCCCTGTGTGGGCCAAGACAATCGGACACCGCCCCCCACCTTACCGGTGGGCGCAGTACCACCGTTCCCAATACTGAGACGGCGGTTTCAGGCGGTGCCCTTCGGTGGCCCCCTTGCTGCGACCTTATTCTCCCGACGCCGTTCTATAACGCAGTATAAAAAGGAATGAATCCGTCACAACGCTCCCGTCGGATACGCTGCACTGTAACGAAACACTCGCAGCGAGCAAGCAAAATTTCGCGGACAAAAACCTTCCTGGATTCACAAGCCCCAAGGGGGCGTGAGGCCCCCCGCACGGGCCATGCGGCCGGGGTTGCCGCCCTCCAGGGCCCTAGCGCTTCTTCGTCGAACTCGTCCGCTTGGAGGACCGCTTTTTCGTCTCGGGCGGCGGGACAGCCTCTTTCCGCCGAAGCCGGTCATCGGTCACCTTCTGCCGGTCCTCCCACTCGATCCGTTCGTGGACGCTGCCCCGCGCGTCGGCGTAAACCAGGACGTTGGTGGAGATCGACCGATTCCCGCCCGCCGGCTTGTAGGGGAATCCCTTCACGACGTCCACCACCAACGTCTGCGGGCTCAGGTCCACGTCCTTGATAATCTCCTCGCCGCCGACAGAGATCGGCACCCGCTTGGTGTAGGAAACCGGCGCGCCAAGCAGCGTGGGGACGCTGGGGATCATGATCCACTGCCCGTGGATCCACCGATGCAGTTCCAGGTTCACCCGCTGGCCGAAGGTCCCGACGAAGTAAAAGGCGACCAGGCCGGGGATGGTGACCTCCTCACCCGGATCGCTCCAGGGCCCCTCGAACTGGAGGGCCCACCGGGCCTGTTCGTCCTTCACCTCCGGCCGGCTCCAGACCGGGTTCAGGAGTGCCACCCGCATCTGGTACTGATACGTCTTGCCGGGCTGGACGGTGCCGTCGTTGGCCCAGACGGTGGCGTACACGTGCTCGCGGGCAGCGGTGTGTCCCCCGGGCGTCGGCCCCTGCTTCGTGGGCTTCTTTCCGGTCGGCGCGACCAGCCAGGGCGATGCGACCCCGTCGGCCGTCTCCGTGGGCGCGGTCTCTTTCTTTTCCGACGCGGGTTTTTCCCCGGCCGAGGCCTTCTCGTCGGCGGGTTTCTCCGGCTTCTTCTCATCGAAGACCGACGGGTCGGGGTTAGCCACGCCATCGACAGCGCCGGCCTCGGCCTCAACGGTCTTGCCTTCGGGGTCCACGACCACGAGTTCGTAGAAGGGCATGCGGCGGACCTCGGCCTGGGCCTTGATCAGCCCGCCGCCCCAGGCGCGGACGGCGAGTTTGTCGTTCGGGTCGCCGGGGAAGGCGGGCAACCCGCCGGCGACATCCGCCGGCACGGTGGCCGCAATGCCCTCCCAGTCGGACCAGCCCCCGTCGGGCTTGCGTTCGCGCCGCCTGAGTTCCACCTTCGTGATCGTGACGGGGCTCTGGTCGAGGATGTACTTGCGCGGCAGGGCGTACCGTTTGAGTTGCTCGGTCAGGTCGAACCTGGCGATGCACCCGGCCCAGACGATATCGCTGAGGGCGCCGGACTTGACGTCGCTCTTCTCAAGCGCCATCTCGACCTCATCGCCCGTCACGCCCCGTCCCCAGATCGTCCGAAGGTCTTCGACGGCCAGGATTTGCGACGGCGGTTTGACCTCCTCGGCAACGCGGATTTCCTCCTTCTGGGTGGGCTGAGGCGGGACCATCTTGGCCAAGGCGGCCCAGGCGGCGGGGAGACCGTTGAGCATCTGGCCGAACTCGGCCGCCGTCGTGACCGACCGGTCGATGCCCAGTTGGACGCGCTCATCCTGGTCCAGAGCGTCCTTGAGCGTGGGCTTCTCGACTCTCTCCTTGACGTTCTTGACGGCGCGTACCGTCTCCTCAAGGAGCCGGTCCTGGGGTTCCCGCAGGACGACAAACCACGTGAGGGACCCGATGAAGACGACCACGGCGGCCGCCAGGATCACCTTCTCCATATGCTTGCCCATGAAGGACTGCGTCAGGTCGGCTGCCATTGGCGTTACTCCTCTATCGAGCCTTGCGCAGGCCCGCGCCTCGGTCAGGTGCCCCGGGGTGTGGTCACTCGCCGGAGGCGGCCTTCTCGGCGGCCTCGCCGGCCGCGGGCTTCGCGGCCGTCACAAGCGTCGTGACCCTCCCCCCCGGCAGTTGGAACACCATCGACTCGCCGACGACCTCGAGCAGTGCGATGCCGTCCGTGCCGTAGTCGTCTCGCTCGTCGGCCATGAGGGTGCGCATCTGATCGAAGGAGATGTCGGTGATGGGTTGCATGCGCCACGCCTCGACCGTCAAGAACGTCTCCCTGCCCTTGAGGCGCCGAATCAGTTCGCCGGCGTACTGAGACTCGACCACCGCGGTCAATCGCCACGGCAGGATGAGAAAGAACCCGCTTTCCGAGTACCGCCCGGAGAGGGTGGGCGCACGGCCGGTTTGGTCGGCGGGTCCCACCGCCTCGGACCCCGGCCGGTACCGGCCCGCGGAGATGCTCAACATCTGCGAGTTCGGGAGGGTCGCGTAGCCGCTGCCCGCGTGCAGTTCGACAAGTTCCTTGACCGGGGCATGGGCCACGACCGGCTGGACGTTCTTGTCGGCCGCCTGCTTGGCCTTCAGGACGTCGGCGTTGACCTGGGCGACGATCTCGATAACGTCTTCCATGAGCCAGATATCTTCCTGGGCGGCCCGCACCAGGTCCAGCGACGGGGCCTCATCGCGTTCAACCCAGGGCGGCCGCTCGAAGGACTGCGTCGGATGGACAAACAGGGTGAACTTGCGGTACGCCTCCTTGGCCGCCGCGACGGCCAGGTTGTCGGACTCCGTCTTCCCCTTGCTGCCTTTGCGGACCGGCAACGTCGGCTTCCCGGCGCCGAGGCGTTCCATAAAGGAGGCGATGGCCGCATCGTACGCCGTCTTGAACGAGTGCCTCAGGTTAACGTCGGTGCTCGTGGGAAACAGGTTTTCCACCAACGGTTTGCGTGCCGCGCCAAGGCCCTTGATATACGCGAGAAGTTCCTCGTGCTGCGTCTTGCGGCTGTCAACTTGCGCGGCCATCTGTTTGACGAGTTCTTCGCTGAACAGTTTCCCTTGTTCGAGCGCCTTCGCCTGGGAGCGGGTGGACTTGAGCGTCGCCTCGGTCTTGGCGTTCGGCCCCATGTAGAAGAAGTAGGCCGTCAGGGCCACCGCCAACGAGATCGCGACAACCCCCGCCACCAGTCCCGCCAGGAACGCGTGGCGTTTGATGGTTTCCATCATGGTATGGCTCCTCGCCTCCGTCTCCCCTGACCCGGCTCACTCGGCCGTAGGCGCCGCCGTCCCGGCCCACTCCTTGGTCACACCTTCTACAGCGATGTTGCACAGGTCGCGTCGCGAGACGAGCCACGCCCGGGCCAAGTCGGTCAAGCCGTTCTCGATCTGGGCGACCTTCGCCGCGTCGGCACCTTGGACGCGGGCCCGGTCGATCAGCCGGGGGTCCTCAAGCCCCGCCGGGGCGGTCAGGGCGGCGAGTTCCGCAAACGCCCGCCGCCGCAGCGGTTCGGGCAGCGACCCGACCCCGACGACCCACTGGGCCTTGAACCAGAAGTCATTGCTCTTGTCGTCTTTGCGTTCCTCGGGTGCCTCCTCGCCGGCCTTCGTCTGCCGCTTGACGGTCCGTCTGCGGCCGTAGACCGCGTACTCCGGCCGGTTCCGGAACACGCCGACCGAGGGCATCATGGCCAGGGTCTCCTTGCCGTCGGGCGTCTGGAGTTCGATCGTGCGCCTGCAGCCCCGGAGGTTGGCGATGAATTGATCTTCGACGAATCTCCGCCCGTCGCTGCCCGTCTTGGGGGTGATGCCGGTGATCTCGACGAGAACACCCGGGACCGGCGGGGAGGCCTCCTGGGGGGCGTCGGTCGGCGGCGTCTCGCCCTGGGCGGGTGGCGGCGGCCCGTGCCCGACCACCGTAATCCTGTCCGTGATACCCGTCCCGCCTTTGACCTGCTCGGAGTACGCCCGCACGTCCGGCACGGGGTGCATCGTCAGGCTCAGCATCTCGATGATCCGCAGGGTGGATCGCGGCGGTTCGTCGAGCCAGGGATCGTACGTTCCCCACGCCTCATCGTGCGGCCAGGCGTCCCAGACGGTCCGCAGGAGTTGGTAAGCGTACGCCTGATTTTCGATGAGCGATTCCACCTCGCCGATGTTTTTCTGTTGCTCGACGAGCGCCTCTTTCTGCTCGTCGAACTTCCCCTGCCAGGTCGCATTGTCTTTCTTGAGTTTGCGGACCGTGGTGCTCTGGCGTTCTGCCTCGTTCGCGTTCAGGTCGCTGCTCGTGGCCATCTGGTCGTAGGCGAAGGCGCCGACGGCCGCCAACACCGCCGCCCCGGCCGCCACGAAGAACGGCCGCTTCCCCTTCATGATCTTGGTGCTGAGGATTTCGGGCGGCAGAAGGCTCGTCGAGATCTGCGCCATGCCCAGCCCTTGAAGGGCCAGGCCGAACGCCACGCCGAACGACAGCACGTTCTCGCGGAACAGCGGCGCCGACAGCGCCTCGGCGTCGCCGAGCGTCTCGAAGCCTTCGACCTTGGCCACTTCCACGCCCAGGTTCTGCGACAGGAACTTCGTCAGGCCCGGCAGACGGAACGCATTGCCGAGGGCCACCACGCGTTCGATGCGGCTGTCGCGATGGAGGCTGGTATAGTAGCCGATGGACCGCTGAATCTCGGTCAACAGGTCGCCGAAGATGGGGCGCATCGCCTGAAACACCTGGCGTGCGTGCTTCGACTCGGCGGCGTGGCGTTTCAGGTTCTCGGCCTTCGAGAACTGGAGTTTGAACTCCTTGCACAGGGCCTGCGTGAAGTTGTTCCCCCCCAGAGGCACGTTGCGGATCCAGACCCGTTCGCCGTCGGCGATGACGAGGTTCGTGTTCTCGGCACCGACGTCCAAGAGGATCGACGCCCCCCCGCCGCCGCTCGCCTGCCGGTCGTACCGCAGGAAGTTGTACAGGGCCACCGGCGCCATCTGGACGATGTCGGGATCGATCTTCATCGCCAGGAAGTCCGACACGTAGTCGGCCACGATGTCGCGTTTCATGGCAAAGATGCCGACCTCGACCTCGCGCGGCCCGGCCGACGGCGGGCTGATCGTCTGGTAGTCCCAGACCACGTCCTCCAGGTCGAACGGTATCTGCTGCCGGGCCTCGTACCGCACGATCTCGGGAATCTTGCGCATCTCGACGGGCGGCAACTTGATGAACCGCGTGAAACTCGCCTGGCCCGGCACGCCGATGACGAGAGTGCTTCCCTTGATGGCGTTGCGGCTGAGGAACTTTGACAGGGCCGAGCGGATCAGCGCCTGTTCGTCGGCGTCGGGCTGGCTCAGAATCTTGGCGTGGTCGATGACGTCGAAACTCAGGGCGCGCAACTTACCCTCGCGCATCTGCAGTTTCAGCGCCTTCAGCGCACATTGCCCCACGTCGATACCCCAAACGGTCTTGGTCGTTGCCATAACGCGTTCCTCACCTCACCTGGGCACGCTTCGGCGGGTCCCCCGACGCTATTCCCGGCGACAGGCCTGACTGCCACTGCCGCACACAACCGCCCCCAGCGTCCGGTATTGGCCAGGCGGCACGCCAAGCAGGCTGTGGCGGACGCCGCCTACACCTATTTGAACGAAGCACACGGAGAATCGTCAAGGAAAAACCCCACGCGCCGTGCCGCCCGCCGCGCCAAGACGCCTATCACTTCCCAATACAGAACCGCGCGAAGATCTCGTCGAGGACGTCGCCGCGCACGTCGCGGCCGACGATGGTGCCGAAGTGCTGGAGCGTCTCGCCCAGTTCCACCGCCACGAGTTCCCCCGCGCCGCCCGGCCGCCGCGCCACACGGGCGGCGCGCGCCAGCGCCGCCGCCGCCTGCTCCAGCGCCGCGCGGTGCCGCGCCGTCACCACCGGGCCGACCGCCCCACGGTCCACCGTCCCGCCCTCGACGGCGCGCACCAAGGCCGCTTCGAGTTCCGCGATGCCCTCGCCGGTAACCGCGCTGGTGGCGATAACCTCCGTGCCGACGCCGCGGCCTTCGATCCATGCGCGGGCGCGGTCGGCGCCGGCCAGGTCGCACTTCGTCACCGCCACGACCATCGGCACGGCAACGAGCGACAGGAGTTCCTCCGTGCGGTCGTACGACGGCGCGGTCGCGTCGAGGGCCAGGATCACCAGGTCGGCCCGGCCGATGGCCTCGATGGCCCGGGCGCGGACCTTGCCGTCGAGTTCATCGCGTGCCTCGTCGAGGCCCGCCACGTCCGACAGCGTGAAGGCCATGCCGCCCGCGCGCAGAGACGAACGCAACTCGTCGCGCGTCGTGCCCGGCACAGGCGTCACGATGGCCCGGTCGCGGGCGAGCAGACGGTTGAACAGGCTCGACTTCCCCACGTTCGGCCACCCGGCCAGGACGAGCCGCACCTCGCCGCCGAACGTCTCGACGGTCCGCGCGCGGCGGCCCATGCCGGCCAGGTCGTTTCGGATCTGCGCAAGGCGCGCCGCAATCGCTTCCGGCGGGGCGAGTTCGACGTCCTGGTCCGAAAAATCGAGGCCCGCCTCCACCAGCGCGAGCACCTCGCGGACGCGGTCCACCAGATGCGAGACCTCGCGCGACAGGTGCCCGGCCAACAGGTCGCCGGCCGCCCGAAGCGCGGCTTCGCCGCCCGCATCGACCACCGCCATGACGGCCTCGGCCTGCGCCAGGTCCAACCGCCCGCTCACCAGCGCCCGGAACGTGAACTCGCCCGGCTCGGCCGGACGGGCGCCCGCCGCGATCAGCCCTTCGAGAACGAGCGGCACGACGGCCGGCCACCCGCCCACGTGCAGTTCCACCACGTCGTCGCGGGTGTACGACTTCGGCCCCCGCATCAGGTACACGAGCGCCGGCACCGACAGGCCGGCCTGCGGCACCCCGACCCGCCCGGCCCGGGCCGTATACGTCGGCCATGACGAGAGGGGCGCCGACTCGCCGGGTGGCACGGCAGCCCTGCCGGGGCGGCCGTGGGCGCCGGGTCTCCAACACGGCCGCCCTTCGGGCTGCCGTGCCACCCGCACGTCCGGGGCCACGCGCGTGTCGGGCGCGAACACGCGCTCGGCGATCTCAATCGCCCTCTCGCCCGACAGGCGCACGATGGCCCGTTCGGCGGCGCCCGCCGGACTGCTCACCGCCACGATGGTGCCCTGAAGGTCCAACGACCGCCCCGTCCTCACCCGTCAGGCCCGATGACGGAGTCCGAGAATACTGCTTTCGCGCCAAGAAAAACAGGTCCCATTCGGCCGGACGGCGGTTTATAGAGGCACAGGGGTTTCCCCACGGAAATGGATGCCCCGCGAGGCGCCGAGGGGCTGTTGCCGCGCGCCCGCGGATAAGGATAGCCCGATGGTGCAGGGGCCCGGTTTGAATCCGATCGCCGTCTGGTGCAAAGTGTGCCGGCGGAAACTCCTCGTGCGGCCGCAGGACGCCGGCAAGCGCGCCCGGTGCGCGGCGTGCGGCGTGGAGGTGCTCGTGCCGCTGATGAGCGAATCGGCCCCGCCCCCGCCTCCGTTCGGCCCGCCGAGAGCATCATCGCCCACCGGCGACGAGACCATCATGATCGAGCGGATCGGCCGGCGCACCGGCCTCATCGCCGGCGGCGTCGTCGTGGGCGTCGTCCTGCTCGCGATGGTCGGCGTCTTCGGTTACATGCTTCTGGTGAGCGGCCCTGCGGCCCATTCGGCGGAAGAGGAAGTCCCGCCGCTGGAACCGGCCGTCGCCCCCCCTGCCCCGCCGACCGCGGCAGCAGCCGCTGCGCCGAGCCCAAGCGCCTCGCCGGCCGCCGCTCCCGCCACAGAGCAACTTCGCCCTGCCATGGGCATCACCTTTGCCAATCGCGGCGAGGGCGACCTCGACCTGAACCTGGAACCGGCGCACGGCGGGTCGGGAATTCAGCGCGTCTTAAAGCCAGGAGAGAACCTCACGCTGGGCCTCCAGCCGGGAACCTACAAGGCCCGTTTCGGCGCATCACCCGTCACCAGCCTCCCCGTCACGAAGCCCGAGATCTGGGTCTTCACCTCCCAGCAAGGCGCCGCCGGACGCCTTCAATGGCAGCGGCACGTGCAGTAGACGTGCCGTTCGTGCCGGCAGGCACACCCGACCTCTAGACCCCCGCTGCCCGGATCGCGCGCGAAAGCGCGGCGGGTCCGGAGACCCGCCGCGCGGGTGGGGACTGCGCGCGAAAGCGCGGTGGGCACTCCTGCCCACCGCGCGGATGGGGATCGCGCGCAAAAGCGCGGCGGGCAAGACTGCCCGCCGCGCTCACCCAATCTCAAAACGATCTACCCGTTCAGCGTCCAGCCGTCGCGGTACTTGCGGCTGAGCAGGGCGTTCGCTTCGGCGTTGTTGGTTTGCCCCGTCTTGCCGTCGTACTCGAGTTTCTTGCCGACGCGGTAAGCCACCATGCCCAGGAGCATCGTCTCGGTGAGTTTGCCGCTATAGTCGAAGTCGCAGGAGGTCTTGAGGTTGCCCTTGCAGGCGTCGGTCCATTCCTTCTGGAAGTGACCCAACGGGGGCAGCACCTTGTCCTTGGTTCGCGGCTTGTAGTAGGTCAGGTCGTCGTTCGTGCCGAAGGGGATGACGATGCGCGACCCGAAGTCGGCCACGATGAATCCGTTCTTGCCCTTGAACATGGCGCCGTGGCCGATCTTATTGAGATCGACGTAGCCCCTGGGCGACTTGGGCATCATGCCGCCCTGATACCAGTGAAGGCGGATGGCGGGACGCCAGTCGTTCGCCGGGATATCCCACGAGGTGTGCAACTCGACGGGGGTGACGTCGGGGTTGAACTTCTCGCCCTCGCCTTCGGCGGTGGTCGGCAGGTCGGCGTCGAGGGCGTTCCACGCCAGGTCCATCGTGTGGCTGCCCATGTCGCCCACCTGGCCGCTGCCGAAGTCCCAGAACATGTTCCAACTCAGGCAGTTCGCGCCGGGGCCGCCCTTGAAGTAGCCGGGATTGTAGGGGTGCATGGGCGACGGGCCGATCCAGAGGTCGTAGTGCAGGTGGCTGGGCGGCTGGCCCTCGGCGGGCAGGTAGCCCTTCTGGCGAAGCTGGCGGTTGCCCCAGGCGTAGGCGGCGCTGAGTTCGCCGATCGCGCCGTCGAGCACCAGTTCGCGCACGCGGTTGAAGTTCTCGATCGCGTGACGCTGCATGCCGACCTGCGTGGCCAGTTTGTCCTTCTTCTTGAGGTAGTTGGCCCGCACCACGCGGCACTCTTCGACGCTGTTGCCCAGCGGCTTCTCGCAGTAGCAGTGGAGGTCCCGGTTCAGCGCCCAGTTGGCGATGAAGGCGTGGGTGTGGTCCGTGGTGCAGCAGATCACGGCATCCAGGCCCTTGTGGTCGATGGCGTTGCGCCAATCGACGTAGGTCTTGGCCTTCGGGAACTTCTTGGCGCCGAAGTCCAGGTGCTTCTCGTCAACGTCGCACAGGGCCACCACGTTCTCGCTCGAGATCGCACCGAAGTGGGCGCTGGCCCTGCCCCAGGTGCCCATCATGGCGACGTTCAACTTGTTGCTCGGTGCGTCGGCGCCGAGCGCGCCGCTTCGCAGCACGACCAGCCCCGCCCCGGCGGCCGCAGCCGCTCGCAGAAACTCGCGCCGCTGGATGGTCCCGCTCGTCCTCCCCTCACCCGATCCGTTCTTCCTGACGTGCTTCATCGCTCATGGCTCCTTCCGAAGGTTCGCTGGATACGGCCGGCACAGTATAGCAGATTCGGGGGGAACATCCAGCGCCCGCTTCCGGCGGAGTGTCGTGACGGGTTGGCAACGATTCCCGCCACGATGCAGACGGATGGCATGGCCACGCTTGTACCTGTTTAGCCGTCGGCGGCACGCCGACGGGCCGGGGCACGCGTGTTCGGTCACATCCGCCATCCGCCGCGCGGCGTCTTACTTCCTCCGCTTGCGCCGGGTGCCATGCTTTCGCTGGCGAAAGCATGCACTGCCGCCTCACTCGCCGCCGGCGCCTCGCGGAGGCACGCTTTTGCGAGCAAGAGCGTGGCACCCCCCAGTGAACGGCAGGCCCGGAAAAAACACGGCCGGACAAGGCCGGCCGTGGCACACGCGTTCGGTCACTTTCGTCATTCGCCGCCGCGCGGCGTCTTACTTCCTCCGCTTGCGCCCCTTCTTGCCGCCGGGCTTGGGTTTGGCCTGGCCCATGCGCTGTTTGACCCACGCTTCGGCCCGTTCGCCGAACGACTTGTCGCGGCCCGAGACGAGCGATTGCGCTCGGACGTCTTTGGGCGGCTCCAGCCTGGCCGTCTCGCCGCTCTCTTTGGCCTTGGCGGCCTCGATCCATCTGCTGCGGAAGAACTTGTTCTCCACCAGGCCAAGGCCCATCGACGTGGCGATGTACAGGCACAGGCCCGACGGGGCGCTGTAGAGAATCACGGCAAAGAAAACCATCATGAACATCATCATCTTCTTCTGCTGGTCGGCCTGCGGGCCGGTCGCCGTGGTGACGGTCAGTTTCTGCTGAAGGAACATGACCACGCCCATCAGGAGCGGCAGGATGTTGAAACTCGTGATGCCACCGCCCAGCATCCCCTGAATGCCGCCGATGGCCCAACCCAGGAGCGGGATCTCCTGGCCCGGGATGTACCACGGCGTCGCCCAGTGCACCAGCGCGTCGGGGGCAGCAAGGTCCTGGAGGAAGAGCGACCACTGGGGCACCCACGCCGCCGGCAGAAACGCCGAGTGCCTCAGTTGAATCGCCGCCTGAAGCGCCCCGTACAGGCCGATCCAGATCGGCATCTGGACGAACATCGGCAGGCACCCGCCGAAGGCCTTGAGGCCCCCGATCTGCGCCATCTCTTCCTGCATCCGCTTCTGGTCGCCCGCGTACTTCTCCTTGATCTGCTGCATCTTGGGCGCCATCTTCTGCATCTCGGCCATCGACTTGGCACTCCACTTCGAGACCGGAAGCAGGCACACCCGCAGCATCACCACCAGCATGACGATCGCCAACCCGTAGTTGCCGACCAGCGACTCGAACTCATCGACCACCCACAACAGCAGGCGGCTGATCTGATCGATCCCCGGTATCGGGATGCAGCAACGCGTCCACTCCACCAGCCTGTCAAGGCCGATCGCCGTGTAGTACGCCTCCAGGTGCTTCGCATCCTTCGGACCCGCGAAGACCGTGTAGGCATGCGTCACGGTCGTGCCGATGGCAAGCGGCGTCTCCTTCGACAGGAGTTGGACGACCGGCAGTTGGATATCCTTGCGGTGCTCGGTCACCTTGCGGACCGACGCCTTGGCCCCCGCCGCAAGCCGGTCCTCAGGGCCAGGCGGGCCCTCCGGCAGCGCGAACGTGCCGCCGGACGACGGCACCAGCGGAATCACGATCACCGCGAAATACTTGTCGGCCTGGCCGATCCACGCCAGTTCCGCCCCCGGCGCGGCCCACTTCTCGACCTTGCTGCCGGCCACGCCTTCGGCCTCGACGTGCCCCTCGGCCCATCGGCCGACCACCGCCACCCGCATGTCGCTCCGCGGGTCCTCGCGCGGAAGCGCCGACGGGCACTGCAGGGCGTAGGTCACCTTCTCGACCCGCTCGTCGGCCGCCGCGAACTCCAGCGCCACCCCCATCTCGTACTGCGGGACCCCGGCGGTCGCGCCTGCCGCCGGGGCCTTGCGCTCGTAAAACGTGAAGGTCTTGCGCACGGTGAGCAGGACCGCGCCGCCCGAGTCCTTCACGTCCACGGCGAAGGCGGCCGACTCGCCGCCGCCCGGCTTCGGCTCGGTGCGCCAGACGACCTTTGAGAGATCCACCTTGCTCCAGGCGTCCACGCCCTTGAGTTTGACGGCCAGTTCGGGAATCGCAAACGCCGCCTCGGGCGAGCCGGGCTCGATCAGGTCCATCGCCTGCCGCTCGTCGGCGGGGAGGTTCCGGTCCGCCACGGTCTTGAAGAACTGCTGCCCGGTCGGCGTCGGCCGCCGCGCCAGCGTCAACCGTCCGACGGCGGCGCCGCGCGCGGCGATCTCGGCTTCCAGGTCGAAGACGCTGGTCGCAAGCGCCGACCCCAGGACGGTCGGCGCTTCGGGTGCTTCGGCCGCGCCCTCGGCGACCACTTCCGGCGCCGTGACGTCGGCCGGCGCGGGCGGTGCCTCGGCGGGGGGCTTCTCGGCGGGGGGCTTTTCCGCAGGCGGCTTCTCCGCAGGCGGCTTCTCGGCAGGCGGCTTCTCGGCGGGAGGCGTTGCGGCAGGCGGCGTCGCAGGCGCTTCGGCAGGCGGCGTCGCAGGCGTTTCGGCAGGCGGCGTCTCAGACGGCGCGCCTTTGTCGGCCGGCCAGAAACGGCTCGAGACGTGCGGCCACGCCCACAGGATGCCGATGATGACGGCCCCGGCCAGCGCCGTGCGGACAACGGTTTCCAGCGTTTCTCGCTTCAACGGTGGTCTCGCTGTGACGTGTCGAACGACGGAGCGGAAGACTCGGCGCCGATAGTGCTCAGCGCCTGCCACGGTTCGTCATTCGGGCCTCGTCACTCGTCATTGCCGCAGCGGCGGCCTACCGCCCCTCGGCCAGCCGATTGGCCAGGAAATCGTCGAGTTCGTCGGTCGCCAGGATCTTCTCCATCGTCTTCTTGTGGTCGTACGGCACGCGGTGCCAGCGGACCTCGCGGCCGGCAATCGTGACGTAGCAGGCCCGCGGGTCGAGGTCGCGCGGCTGGCCGACGCTGCCGACGTTGACGATGACCTTGCGGTCGCTGATGGTGTACGACTCGCCGACCTGCGCGGGCGTCAGGAACTCGTACGTCTCGGTGAACACGCCCGGCAGATGCGTGTGCCCGACAAAGCAGATCTGCTTCAGCAGGTCGAACACCTCCATCAGATGCGTCATGTTCAGTTCGGCCTCGTCGGGGAACAGGTAATCGTGCATCGGACGGTGCGGCGACCCATGAACGAACAGCACCGAGTTCGTCTCGCGGTACTCGGCCATGCCGGCGACGAATTCCCAGCGCCGGCGGCGGACCTGATCGTCGGCCTCGGCGCCCAGCCGCTGACGCGTCCAGAACACCGCGTTCTCGGCCGGCGTGTTGAACCCGATCGGCTCCATGAACACCGCGTGGTCGTGGTTCCCCATGACCGAGAAATCCAACTCCATCACGCGGTCGAGGCACGCTTCGGGATCGGGGCCGTATCCGACCACGTCGCCCAGGCAGAACACCTTCGCGATGCCGCGGGTGGCGATGTCGGCCAGGACGGCGTCCAGGGCCTCGATGTTGGCGTGGATGTCGGAGACGACCGCAATCGGCTTGGTCTTCGCCATCGATTCCTCGGATACTGACCAGGGGGGCCCCTCGGCGGCACGGCAGCCCGCGGGCGGTCGAACCGTCCCACGGCCCCCGCTCCCGGCGGAGACTAGTTGGCCTCGTCGCCCGCCTCGTCCGGCTTCGCCGCCTCCTCGATGAGCATGATCGGGATGTCATCGCGGACCGGGTACCGCAGGCCGCACGACGGGTTCTGGCACGCCAGCCACTCGCCATCGAGCACAACCTTCGTCTTGCAGGCGGGGCAGACGAGGATGTCCAGCAGTCTCTCGTCGATCATGTCGTGGCCTCCACCCGGCGGCAGCACGGCGCAAACACGTGCCTGCGCCCCCGCCGCGAGCACGACAGTTTAGGCGGCGGCGGGTCCAAGTCAACCGTTTTATCCATCGCGCCCCTTTCGCACAGTCCCCGCCATCGCTACAATGCGCCCCGTCGAGACGTGAAAGGTCACACCATGCATCTGCTGGCGGTCGAAACGAGCGGCGCGAGCGGCGGCATCGCCCTGCTCGACGCCTCGGACGGGCCCACACTGGTGGAGGAGGTGCTCCTGGTGGAAGGCCTCCGCCACGCCCGCGACCTGCTCGTCGCCATCAAGGGGGCCTGCGAACGGGCCGGCTGGCGGCCGCGCGGGCTCGACACCGTGGCTGTCAGCATCGGACCGGGGTCGTTTACGGGCTTGCGGATTGCCGTGACGCTTGCGAAGTTCATCGCCTGGGACTCAGGCGCCCGCGTTGTGGCGGTTCCGAGCCTGCGGGCGATGGCCGAAAACGCCCCGGCAGACTGCCCTCGCGTGGCGTGTATCCGCGATGCCAAGCGCCGCGGCCTGTATGCGAGCGTGTTCGAGCGGTCCGAGGGCGGTCTGGACGAGACGTTCGGCCCGGCGCTGATTCAGCCCGACGAGTTGGCCCGGCGGCTCGAAAAACCGGCCCTGGTGGTAGGTCGCGGCGTTGCGAAGGCCGCTGAGGCCCTGGCGGCGTTCGAGTTGGCCCCGGAAACGCTGTGGGACGTGCGTCCGGCGGCGGTGGCCCGTCTGGGATACGCCATGTGGGAGCGGGGCGAGTTGGCGGACCCCCTGCGCCTGGAGCCCGTCTACATTCGCCGCCCGGAGGCCGAGGAGATCTGGCAGCGCCGCCACGGGCGATGACTCGCGGGGCCCGCCGCCGCGGGCGTCGCGATGGATGACGCGCGGGGCCCGCCGCCGCGGGCGTCGCCCGCTATGGCGGGTCTTCGACAAGCCCCGCGGCTAAATTGGGCGCTCCTGCCTTTTGCTCGTGGCTGGCGTTATATACTTTACGAAAATAGCCTTTCTTGAGACCCCCCAAAATGGCGCTTTTCGGGGCGCCGAACCCCGTTTCTGGCCTGGAAACGGCGATTCGGCCCTCAAATGTTAAGATAGGCAAGGCAAAAAGCGCTCCGTTTTGATCGGTTTCTGATCGCTTTTTGCTCAAACTTACCCCGTTCTTACTCCTTTTTACCCCTTTTTTAACCTAAGTGGAGCGGGGTCAATAGGTGCTAAAGTATACAAAATGCGGGGACGGACGAGGCTGGAGGCCGGAGACCGGAGGCTGGAGGCACGGCAAATTGTTAGAACTCTAACAATCGCGGGAGGCGAAAAACGGCCTTGGCGCTATCAAAAACGGCGATTTTGGCCGAAGGGCCGCGCAGGACCCGATTTGAGGTATGGCCCGAATGGAATATGACA
>DATKXP010000238.1:0-3146 GCA_035529015.1 Phycisphaerae bacterium
GGCTCAGCTCGCCGCCCTCAACCAGAGCAACGTCAGCGTTCAGACGCTCACCGTCGAGGCCGCCCTCACCGGTGACGTCGAACTGGCGATGCAGGCAATCGCCTTGGACCCGCTCGCCGCGGCCTGCTGCACCCTGGCCGAAATTCGCGAGATGACGGCCGAGATGCTCGCCGCCGAAGCCAAGTGGTTGCCCGATCTGGCAGGGAAGCAGTTGAGGCCGACGCCCGCGATCAGCGTGCCCAAGGACGTCGAGCCCGTGTCCGTTCCGACGGACCCGGCCCTGGCCGTGGCGAGTCGCTTCGGATCCCTGCTGGCGCAGAAGTCCGACTGAGGGTTGAAGCATCCCTATCGCGTTCGGCACGCGTCCCGCGACGCCAGGCCGCAAAGAGTCAGGTTCGGGTATACAGCGCGGCGCGGCGCCGCCACTCCTCGCCCGCGACTATCGGTCGTGCGTACGACACCTTGACAGGTGAAGGGGGTGAGTGAGAATCGTATACACAGCCGCCAGCGGCGGTGCTGTAGGGCGGGCACACCGATGCCCGCCGGCCGTGCTGTAGGGCGCGCATGTCTCAGCATGCGCGCCGGCCGCCGCCGGTACGGCCTGGCGGGGTTCGGCGACCCCGCCCTACAGAAACACCAGCCTCTTGTCGGATGGAGATGGAAGCGGATAGTGCGAGTGCCCTATGGTCATGCACTGCAGCCGTACCGAAGCTGAGAGGGAAGTGGTATCATCGGGACGGCGGATGGGGGTACTGGTGAGGACACCGGATTGGCGGCGAGCTGTCCACGGAGGTACGTCGGCATGAGCAGCGGCAGTACAGAAGAGGCCGTTCGTGAAGTCGACCGCGCAGGCGCACGGCACACGATATCTTGGTTCCACCTAGCCGTGATCTGTGCACTGGGGTGTGTGCTGCCTGTCATCGCTTACGCTGAGGCCGTGGGTGGCGTGTTCGGTTTTTCGAAGCTACGCAAGAGGCATATCCTAGCGATGCTGATCGTCCCCACGCTCGTGTGGGCCGGGTTGGGGATGCACGGGACTATCGGCCGAAGGGTGGATGTGGCCACCCTCGCTCTGTTTCTGGGGGGTCAGTTGGTGCTAGCGATCGTGGTGGCCTCCCTGGTCGCCTGCGGGCGGTCGGCGCTGCGCCGACGACGCGGTGGAGAGGCGGAACGCGCGGTCACGAAAAGCACCGTGGAGGGTCGAGACGCAGATTGACCTGGTTCCGTTGTCTCGCGGCCAAGAGAACGAAGGGCCCGCTCTCGAGGACGCGTCGATCGATGACGGTCCTCCGAGGTCGCGGGCTCGACGGCCGCTCTGGGTTGGAGCGCAAATGAATGGCAAGCGTGTCTCCGTGCGGCGTCTGCGGTTACTCTCGGTAAATGGCGGCCGGGCCCGGCGGGCCTACATCGCTGGGTGTCTCGCGCTCGCTGCCGTCTGGGGGTGTCGCCACGCGGCGGGCCCTCAGACCGGGCCGACGCCGCCCTCCGGGGCAGAACCTGCGGTTGCCGTTCGGGCCTCCCCTCCTGACCGCCGGCACGCGAGTGGCGACGCGGCTCTGGAATTCCGCGAGGTGGGCTTGGGAGTCGTGCCGGAAGGACGCGTCGGGCGTATGGTGACGACTCCCGACGGCCGGCACGTTGCGATGGTCGTCGACGCCGAGGAGGGCTCGGCCGTGTGGATCGACGGTCAGACCGGGCAGACGTTTCGTCGAATCGATCCCGGTTCCCTCGTCCTCAGTCCAGACGGGCGCAGATGTGCATTTGCGGCCAGCGAGGCGGCACGAGACGTGGGCGGATGCTGGTCCATGGTAGTGGATGGCGAGCCACATGGCGCCTATGACCGGATCATCTCGGGATCGCAGCTGTTCAGTCGCGATGGGCAACGACTTGCCTATGCCGCAGAGAGGGGCGGCTCATCGCTGGTGGTAGTGGACGGACACATCCAGTTGAGGGGGCTGGGGCCGGTCGCGTCCACGCGTGATGACGGCATCCCTGGTGGCTCGAGCCATCTGCTCTTCGCACCGGATCGCCGGCAGCTGGTCTATGGTGTGCACACGAGACGCGGTATGGCCGTCGTAGTAGACGAGAAGCTGCGTGAATCCTATGACTGGATCTCTCCTGACTCCTTGGTGTTCAGTGCGGACGGCTCGCACCTCGCCTACATAGCTGGGCGTGGGGCGTTCTCGTTCGTGATTCGGGACGGAGCGGCAGGCACGGAATATGAGGCGATAGCCTCGGATTCTGTGTCCTTCAGCGCAGACGGTGAGCACCTCGCCTACGCGGCCAAACAAGGCCCACGATGGCACATCGTCGTGGACGACACGTCGGTGGCTGAAGGCGACACGGTCATGGAAGGCACTCCGGTGCTGAGTCCGGAGGGCCTCCGCATCGCGTATGTCGTCATGAAAGATGGTGCCTGGTCGGTCGTTGTAGACGATGTCGCGGGTCCCGGATACGATGCCATTGGAGGGGGTTCCCTGACATTCAGTCCTGATGGGAAACACCTGGCGTACACGGCAATGACAGGAAGCCGGTGGGCGGCAGTGATTGACGGCCAACGCGGCCCCTGGTATGACGCGATAGCGCAGATCGCATTCAGCCCTGACAGCAAGAGTTGGGCCTACAGCGCTGCGGCCAATGGCAAGTGGTCTGTGGTGTGGGACGGGCGATCCGGCCCGGCCGGCTTCGTGGGCATAGGGGACATTCGGTTCAGCCCGAACAGCCAGCACCTCGCATACGCGGCGGGGCTGACGGAGGATGCGATCACGGTGGTGGTCGACCAACTCGCGGGTCCAGCATACGATGACCTCGTCCAGAACGGCGCCTCGTTCCGGGAGGATGGCGTGGTAGAGTTCATCGCGATGCGCGATGGAGCATTCCTCCGGGTCAACGTAGCGCCCCGATCACCGACTCTGACACCGCCCGGCGGTGTGGCGCACCCGTGATCCCGCTCCGAACCCACTCCCCCGCCCGTATGAGCCCGCGGACAGCACGGCTTGACAGGTGCTGCAGAGCGAGATGAGAATCGCAGATACCCCCGACAACCGTCAGCGGCGGCGATGAGTAGTGGCGGAGCACACAGGAGAGGACTCGTGGTGTGCAGGGAACTGCGAGGAACCACAATCGAAGCTCCCGAGGTGCCCGTG
>DATKXP010000239.1:0-8846 GCA_035529015.1 Phycisphaerae bacterium
CCGGCCGCCCAAAGCGTCGGCAGCGACAGGTAATAGAGTGTGGGCCCGTGGTGATCGCGCGGGTCGTAGCGGTAGCCGCCGGACTCAAGGAGCGCGGCGGCCTTGACGGCCTGGTTGCCCTCGTCGCCGTGCATGGGGCGCAAACCGAGCCGTGGCAGCCGAAGCGCAAGCGCCCCGATTGCCACGGCCACTATGCAGACGCCAAACACCAGCCTAGGGTGTTTCATTTCGCGGGTTTGCCGTACACCTCCACCTCGATGTAGTGATTCTGATCGTTGGAGGTATTTCCCTTGCTGTAGAGACGCAGGTAACGGGACTGGACGCCCTTGGCGTCGATGAGGCGGCCGCGGAAGTCCTCGATGTACTCCAGGTCCTTGCCGATGCCCAGGCCGGAGGAGTTATCGAAGTCGTTGTTGTAGATCGTCTTGACGCCTTCGATGAAATCGGCGTCCTTGGCCACCTGGATCACCACGTCGTGGTACACGCGGCCCTCGCCGTGGTAGTGCCAGGCCATGATGGCATAGATCGTGTAGTCGGCCTTCAGGTCGATCTGGACCCACTGGAGGCCCGGCCCGAGTTCGACGTAACTGCCGTCGGTGCCTTCCTTGTCCTCGTCGGTGATGAGTTCGAGTTCACCGATGATGGGTTCCATGTCGCTGGACTTGACGACCTTCTCGATAGCGACGTTCTTCGCCCCCTCGGGCGCCAGGAACGGCTTGCGGGGCTTATCGACGTACTTCTCGAGCGTCGGCGACGGCTTGATGTTCTTGGGCGTGCCCTCGAACATGGCCTTGGGCAGCTTGATCTCGAGCGGAACCAGTTTTTCGCCGTCCTTGCCCGTCTTCTCGGCCGCCTGCATGCCCGAGACCACAAGCAGGCTCACGGCAACCAACGCGGCTGCCAGGACCGTGCCATACGTCAGGTAACGTCTCGTTCTCATCGTTCTCTGTCTCCGCTACCAAGGACCGATTGTCGGTGTGCCCAACGGGATGGACGTAAGGAAGCACCCTCTATTCACCCGTTGAAACCCCAGCAGGGGCGTTTTGTGTCGCACAAAGGTACGGTCCGGCCCCCCGCCTGTCAAGTGGACGCCTGTAAAAAACGCCAGCCTCCACTCTACCTCTCGGCCGCAGGCCGCCAATCACGCGGAGAATCCGGCTGACTCCGGCGCCACGGCACAAACGCGACCGGCCGGACTGAATCAGGGCCCGGTTTTCCCGTCCTATTCTGCGGCATGGCGAGTTTAACCTGTGCCGGCCCCACCCGGGGCGGGCAGGAAGAGCCGTACGGAACCGATTTCCCCGGACACCGATCAGCAGAAGGAGAGCACGATGCGACGCACATGGATGGTACTAACGGCACTCGCCCTGGCGGCGGCCGTGTTGGTTGCCGGCCTGGACGCGGCCCAGAAGAAGCCGGACAAGCCGCTCGATCCGGCCAAGGTGGCGAAGGTGATGGAAGCCCTCCCCGCCAAGGCCACTGCCAGGCCAGCCGCGCCCCGCAAGATCATCATCTTCACCATGACCAAGGGGTTCCGGCACGGCTCGATCCCGCTGGCCGCCGGGACGTTCAAGGCCATGGGCGAGAAGACCGGCGCCTGGTCCTCGGTCATCACCGACGACGTAAACATGCTGGCCGCCGACAAACTCGCGCCCTTCGACGCCGTCATCTGGGACCAGTGCACCGGCAACATCACCGAGGACGAGGCCCTGAAGAAGAGCCTCGTGGACTTCGTGAAGAACGGCAAGGGCCTCGTCGGCAACCACGCCGCCACCGACGTGGGCGGCTGGAAGTTCCCCGAGTTTCACGAGATGATCGGCGGCGTGTTTGCCGGCCATCCGTTCCGCAAGATCAGCGTTAAACTGGACGACCCCGCGCATCCGCTCAACGCGGCCTTCGGGGGCAAGGGCTTCGAGATCAGCGACGAGATCTATACCTTCAAGACCCCCTACTCGCGCGAGAAACTGCGGGTGCTCCTGAGCATCGACTGGGAAAACGCCAACATCGCCAAGAAGGGCAACCGCGACGACAACGACTACGCCCTCAGTTGGTGCCGCAGTTACGGCAAGGGACGAGTCTTCTACTGCGCCTTCGGCCACGACGACGCCATCCACTGGAACGCGCCCATTCTGCAGCACTACCTGGACGGCATTCAATTCGCCCTCGGCGACCTGAAGGCCGACACGACGCCGAGCGCCCAACTCAAGATCGAGCCGGCCCGCGGGCCGGTCCTCGGCGAGCAGAAGGCCGAAGGCCCCGCGCCCGTCCGCGTGAAGGTCTACGCCGCGCCCGCCGCACCCGCCAAGCCCGTCACGCTCTTCGACGGCAAGGACCTCTCGAACTGGACGAACGCAGGCGGCGGCGCCCCCGGCGCCGGATGGGTCGTTCAGGACGGTGCCATGGTCCGGCAAGGCAAGGCCGGCGACATCTGGACCAAGCAGCGTTTCGGCGACTTCACCCTCGACGTCGAGTTCAAGACCGAAGGCAACAGCGGCATCTTCATCCGCACCGATAACCCCAAGGACTGCGTCCAGACCGGCATCGAGATCCAGGTTGACCTGGGCCGGGGCCGCGAGCAGGTGGGCAAGAACGGCGTCGGCTCCGTCTACGACTGCCTGGCACCCAGCACGAACCCCGTCAAGGACGGCGAGTGGAACCACGCCGTCATCACCTGCGCCAAGAACAAGATCGCCATCGTCATGAACAACGTCCAGGTCATCGACATGGACCTCGACAAGTGGACCGAGCCCAACAAAAACCCCGACGGCTCGAAGAACAAGTTCCGCACGGCCCTCAAGGACTTCAAACGCGAAGGCCACATCGGCCTCCAGGACCACGGGGCCAAGGTCTCGTACCGCAACATCAAGGTGACGCCGCTGGGCGCGGCGAAGAAGTGAGGGTAGCCGTCTCCTGGCGCATGGCGCGCCAGACCCCAAGCGACGTAACAGACGGGCGTGCCCATTTCGGGCGCGCCCGTTCTCATACGCTGGTCATCCGCCACGTAGAACCAGGATACCCCGCTGCTCCCGCAGCGGGCTCGGCGAATGGCCCGCCCTATTGCCGCTTGGCCTCCTTCAGCACCCGCTGGGCGTCGCGGCGAACGTTGTCGTTCTGCGACACCTCCAGCACCTTCTCCATCGTCGGGACGATGACGCCCTTGAGCGGCTCCTTGCCGACGTCGCCGCGGAACTCGCGGCCGATGCGAACCGCCGCCGCCGCCGCCTCCTCGCGAAGCGCCGCATCGTCCAGCGACCCCGCAATCAGTTTAACCGCCTCCACGTCCTTCACCTCTCCCAGCGCCGACAGGATCATCTTCTTCTCGTCGGGACGCTTCGCCGCCGCCAGCGCGTCCTTGTACATCGCCACCTTTTCGGCGTTCTTGAGTTTCTGCTCCTTCACCAGACGCACGTAACCGCGCAGCGCCAGCACCTGCTGCGTCTGATTCTGGCCGCTCCTGGCAATCGCCAGAAGGTCCGGCGCAACGTCCCGGCCCGGCCACTCCGACAGGGCCCGCACCGCGGCGTCCTGAATCTTCGTGTCCGCGTCCTGGAGCGCCCCGCGCACGGCATCCAGGGCCTTCCTGCTCGGCGCCTTGCCGAGAACGCGAATCAGCGCGCACTTGGCGTCTGGGTTGGCGCCCGCCATGGCCGGCAGGATCGTCGTGGCGCAGTTGTCCCGGTTCGCCCGGCCGCAGATGGCCCCGAGGGCCTTCTCCGCCGCGCCGCGCACGCCGCGGTTGTCGGTCGTCACCACGATGTCCACCACGGCCGGAACGTGCTTCTCCTCGCCAAGCACCTCAAGGGCCTGCAAGGCCGACTCCTGGACGCCCGTGTCCGGGTCCTTCGTGGCAGCCATCACGGCCTCCGACTGCTCCCGTGCGCCGCGGGCCGCCAGCACGCCGAGCAGGTCGCGCCGAACCTCCGGCGCCGCCGCACCCAGCGCCGACGCAACCGCCGCGCTCGCCTCGCCGCCCGGAATCCGCTCCAGCGACTGCCGCGCCCCGTCGTGCTCCGCCCTTTCCTTGGAGGCCAGGAACGCGATCAGCGGCGGCACGGTGCGGGTTCCCTCGAACGCCTTGGCCGCCTCGATCGCCGCCACCCGCACGCCCACGTCGCGTTCCTTCATGGAATCGAGGACCGCCTCCCGCGCCGCCTCGCCGCCGCGCGCCGCCAGCAGCGATAGGATCCCCGGCTTGGCGTCCGCCGACACCGACTCCAGATGAGCCACCCACTTCTTCGTAACGTCCTCGCCGGGCATCGCAACGGCCGCCGCCGTGGCAGCTGCGCGAATCTGATTGTCCGTGCTGTTCATCGCCGTTACCAGTTCGTCCATGGCGTCGATGCCCTGCGCACCGGCCAGGCCGAGAATGGCGGCGCACCGCACGTGCCGCTCGGCCGGGTCCTCGCGTTCCTTCCACAGCGCCCGGTAGATGCGCGCGGCCGACGCCGCGCCGGCGTCGGCATCTGCGGCCCCGGCCGGCGTCACCCACAGCCCCGCCGACAAGGCCGCCACGGTCACCCACACGACGGCGGCACGGCTCAACGAGAATGGCAAGGTCATCACGGCCGTATCTCCTGCCTGGTCCGCTACCTGCGCCGAACAGTATACCGGAACGCGAGGGTCGGGAAAATGAAAACCGGCCCCACGACCCTTCCCGAGGAAGGTGGCATGGCCACGCTTGCGCGGCCATGCCACCCGACGCGCCCAAGGCTACTTTGTCAACTTGGCATCGCCCGACATGGCGATAGCGCGGTGGGCAATCCTGCCCACCGCGCGGCGGCCAGGATTGGCCGCCGCGCTACCACTTGCCCGGATCGGCGGGAAGTTGACAAAGTAGCACTAAAACAGACGCGGTGGGCCTGGCGACCCACCGCGCCGTACCGCACACCAGCGCCGCGGGGCAAGCCCCGCAGGGCGCCAGGGGGAATCTACTTCCGCTCCCACCCGCTGTACGTCACGTCGATGAAGAGCGGCTCGTCGAGCACCAGGATCTTTTCGAGCCGGAACAATTGCCCGTCGATCGGCAGGTTCACGCGGATGGGCGTCGCTCCGGCAGCCGTCGCACGTACGTCGGCCTGCGCCTGGGCAGCCGCCTGAAGCACCTGCGCCGCCTGCTCGGCATGAACCTTCGGACGCCCCATGACGCCCATCAGTTGACGGAACTCCGTCACCACCGTCAGCGGACCCTCGATCGACGGATCGCTCGACCACGGTTTCGTGTACTTGCCTTCCTTCGGCAGGTACAGGTTGACCATATAGTGCGTGACGGGCTCGGCGGCGCGCGGCAGGTCGATGTGGAGCGTGCCGCTCGGGGCCGGTCTCGCGGCCGCGTCGGCTTCCTTCTCCACGTACACGAGTTCCACCGGAAACGCCGACAGACCGCTCGCGGCGCCCTCGGAACGGACCAGCGGCACGAGGACACGGCCCTCGTCGTCCTTGGCCGGACGAATCGACTTGCCGCTCACGCTGGCCGACCAGATCTCCACGCCCTGCGGCATCGCCAGGCGAAGGAACTGCTTGCGGTTGTTCCGCACGTTGTAGACGGCCTTCGTAATCCGCCGCCCGTCCAGCGTCTGCATCGTCGTGACGACGGCCGAATCGATGATCGTCACCAGGACGTCCACGTCCTCGTGTTTCTTGATCGCCAGTTGGATGTCGAAGGTGTCGGTCACGTACCGGTACGCCAGCAGGATGGGCTGGCCGGTCATCGACAGCAGTTCCGTCGGCAGTTCGCGGACGTCGATGGCGGTGGCCCCCTTCAGCGTCGGCGCCGACAGTTCAACGTTCGCCAGCGCCACCACGCCGATGTGCCCTTTCTCGCGGACCACGTCGGCGGCCCGAAGGATCGGCAGCGACGCCGCACCCTGCTGCGCCCCGGCCCCCTGCTCGTACGTCACGTTCAGGGCATACGCGCCCAGGACCTCGGCGCTCAGCGCCACGCTCAGTTCGTCATTCGTGACGCGCCAGTCGCGGACGCGGTCTCCCTTGACCTCGAGGATGCTGACGCCCTGCGGCAGGTTGAGTTTCAGGACGCGGACGCCCGTGTGCAGGATATTGAAGTTGATCTGCTGGCGGCCGATGAGGATGCCGTCGCCCACGGCAACGAGCGTCTGCGTCTCGGCGTACAGTTTCGGCGGGACCTTCTCGGCCTCCGGAATCGCCCGCTCCCACGACAGCTGCACCGGCGCCGCCGCCGGCAGCGCCACCGCCACACGCGTCGCCCCGGCTTCCTCTTTCTTGACCACGGATTGGGCACCCACGATGTCGATGTCCACCTCCGTCTGGGCCACCTTCAGGTCAAGAACCGCCGTCGCGCTCGGCACACGGTCAAACTTGAGCGACAGCGACCCCGCCTGTTCCTGCACGGCCACCGCGAAGGTGACTTTGACCTCGATGTCGCCGGCCCCGGCCGCCGTCATCACCTGGTAGTTGTTCTTCTCGAGCATCAGGTACGCCCCCGCGGGCAGCGTCACACTCTGGATCGCCACGGTCGCCGGCAGCAGCGGAATCACCTTCCACTCCTTCTCCTTCAGGATGCTGATCTTGAACGTGGCCGTGAAGACGGCACCGTCCTTCGACAGGTCGCCGGCATATTCCGCGCTGGTGATGGCGAAGTCGGTGGGCGGAGGCGGCGTCTCGGGCTTCTTCTGCTGGATGCTCCACAGAAGCAGCGTCTTGAACTCCTGCCAGGGAATCCGCAGTTTCGCCCCGCCGACCTTCTCGATCTTGATCCCCAGCAGGTCCTGGACCTCCTCCCAGGAGAGCGTGAAGGTGCCCGCCTCGCGGGCCTTCAGGTCGTCCTCCGACAGGCCGGTCACCTCCTTGAACTTCTCCCACGACAGCGTCACCTTGTCGTCGCCGGCGGCCGCCGCGGCGGGCGGTTGCGGCTTGGGCGCCGCCGCCTCCGCCGAAACGCTCACCAGGACCGCGACCACCAGGGCCGCCAGCATCGTCCCATTCCGTGTTCTCATCGCTCGTCTCCTTGCCACGTGTAATCGGCTGACAGTTCCACTCTATCGCTCACATCGAGAAGCGTCTTCTCGAACTTGACCGTGTAACCCACCGTCGGCACCACCACGGCCGCCGGTACCCCCGGAAACCGCACCGGCTCGACCTCAACCGACCAGTGCTGCATCCGGCCCGATTTCACCGCCGTCAGGTACGCGCCGTTATCGACGATCAGGTAGTCGTCGTGGGCCACCGGAAGCGCGTTGCCGTTGTAGGTCAGCGTGTTCCGCACGTCCTCGGCGCGGCTGATCGAGACCGCCACGCCGTTGGCGATGAGCGCGTCGGTGCCGACGACGGCCTCCTGGTAGGCGTCGCGCGGCGGGAGTTGGCCGGACAGCGCCGCCCCCGTGCCGCGCTGCTCCACGTCCATCACGCCCCGCAGTTGCCCTTCGTTGACCACGGCGTACCGGACGCCGTTCGCGCCCGTCTTCCACCGGATGCCCGCCGCCTCGGCCGTGCCGGCGTCCACGTAGAAGTTCCGCGACGCCACCCCCACGCGCTGACCCAGGTTCAGCCGCAGCCGCTCCAGCACCGTCTCGACGTTCGCCACGGCGTCGGGCCGGTTCTCAACAACCAGGCTCCCGCTGTCATCCGCATGGACCAGGAGCGCGTCACCGTCGAAATCGCTGTGGGAGAGAAGCGTCCCGCCGGCAATCGTGAGGGTGTCCATGCGCCGCGGGATGGCGCCCAGGTTCACCGCCTTGCCGTCCTGGACGACGATGCCGTTCACGTCCTGCCCCGACGGGTGCCCGGTGAACGCCCACGAGTAGTTCCGCGTGACGAACTCGGCCAGTTCGCGGCCGTTGCCGCTGCGCTCGGCCAGGTCGCTGACGTTGAACTTCACCTTCTCCTGCCGCCGTGCCTCGCGCTCCAGCGTCTCGCGGGCCTTCGACACGCCCTCCAGGGCGGCCTGGACACCGTCGAGTTCGTCCGCGAAGAAATGCGCGGTCACACGGCCACGCGTATTGCCTGACCGGACATCCACTTCGCGCTTCTGCGCTTCCAGGTAAGCAAGGTCCTGGCGCCAACGCTTGGCCCGCTCGTCGTTCGGGTCGATGGCGACGAGCCGGTCCAGCACGCCTATGGCTTCAGGGAACTTCTTAGCGCTGCGGAGCGTGGTGGCGTTGTCCCATAGCCGTTGGACCGTCTCGTCACGGTCCAAGGCATCCGGCCGCGCCGATCGCGACTCCCCTGCAGCGGCCGGCCTGGCCGAAACCGCTCCCGCGACGTCGCGCCGGCCGTCCGTCAACGCTTTCCAATCCTTCGCATCCGGATACCGCAAGTACGTGCCGAGGCCGGTAAGACGCCCATGCTCCCCGCTCGGAGTCTCGGGAACCAGGGGCACTTCCGGGGTGGCCGCAACGGTCCCCTCAAGCCGAACGGTACCTGCCGGATCACGCCGAGGGGGCGGCCGCAGAACCGGAACGGTCGGCTCGGGCATGCCGAGAAGCATTGGCTTGGCCGCAACCGACGGCCTCAGCACGGCGATGCGATCCGACTCCGGCCGGCCCTCGGCAGGTCCGTTGTCCTCCGTGGCGCCCGGAGGAACGGGCCGTGTGGCCGCGACCGGCGGTGGCACTCGGCCACGCGCTGGGGCCTTCACGAGCCCGGCGGTCTCGCTGTAGTCCACGCCGCCCCGTCGGGCCAGGACTTCGGCCGCGCTTGCCGTGGCGTGAGCCCGTTTTTCGATGTCGCCGAGGAGCCGCTCGGCCTCGCCCAGGCGGCCCTGGCGGGCAAGTTCGGTGGCCTTGCGGGCCTCTTCCTTCAGTGCCTCGGCCTTCTCGGCCACTTGTCGGCCGAAACGCTGCCGTGCCGCATCATCCCGCTCGACCTCCCAG
>DATKXP010000240.1:0-2884 GCA_035529015.1 Phycisphaerae bacterium
CGCAGGACGTGGCGCACCTGGAGCGGGCGGTCGGCGGCTCGATGGCCGCTCAACGCCGACGCCCTTCGCTGCTGGCCTCGTACTTCCATCGGCCCGGCCTCACCTGGTAGCCTGTTCCATTGGCAATGCAGGACTCAATAATGCATTCCCCTGGCAGATAATTCTCAATCTCCCGTCCGTCAGTCACCCAGCAAACGATTCCGTTTTGTTGGCACTCCTTCTTCACCCTAAGCTTGGATTTGCCAAGCCTTGCCCCGCTCTTGGGTCGGTCGCTGTCCATCACCATTATGGAGTGCTGATTCAGGCGCAGCAGAGGTATCAGATCGTGGGGGTCTGGAAAGGCCGAGTCTGCACAATCTGGTCGCCTCAGTGACAGGTGCGAAAGAAGACGCCCTCCGTAGAACATAATGCTGTAGTCGATGCCCTCGCGGAGAGTTGGCTCCAGAAGCCTCAGCCAGCGCTTAATGTAAACTCTGTCACTTGGGCCCTCGACCCAGATGACGCTATTTGCCTGCAGGACGTCACTCGCCCGGAAGCCCAAGTCGTCAAGTACTCGAAGGGCGTGCTCCGGAGCGTCCACTGCTTGGCCCACTGTCGCACCATCTTCAACCCACAGCCTCGTCACCTGCACGTGTTCCGACACCGCCAATAACGCGGGCGAGTGTGTCGTCAGAACATACCGCTTGTTGGATTCTGCAATCAAGAACCTCAAAAACTCCCGCTGCAATCTGGGATGGAGGTGGATCTCAGGCTCCTCGATACAGTAGAGCGCTTCCTCTTCGCGGCAAACCGCGATGGCCAGGATGATGAGTTCGTGTATACCCGTCCCATAAGACGACAAAGGAAGACGAAGGCCGTTGTGCGTTACCATTATGGTTGAGTTTGTGTGGTCAACGTCCAGTTTCACCCCCGGCAGGCGAAGCAACCGACGCACCAACTGCTCCACCTTCACAAAGTTTGCGATCTTGTCGTGGTCGCCTGGTCCGGGGCGCTTCCACGAAGACAAAAGGCTAACTGCCCCAGTGCCATCTAATGCCTCCTCGCCGTCCCTCATTTGTCTGAATTGAGGCACAAGCCTGACTGGCGGAAGATCACGTCGGACCGCAGCAAGCGCCATCGCCTCGCCAACCTCAAGCTGCTTCGTAATCAACGAGTCGGAGCTTGGGCGTCCCCCGAATCCTATGTGCAACGAATGCTGCATGCCTCTGTTAAATTGCTTCCAATCCAATTCCCCGAAGGGGTGAGCCACGCAAGCGAACTTCCCGTCCCGCAGTTGAATCTCAAACTCCACCGGCGGGCCATTCGTCATGCCGAAGTGGTCTTCCTCTTCCAACTCCACTCGAGCAACCACTCCCAGCGCGTTCCTCTTGTCCTGATTGTGGCAGTCAAGCATGTCCATGTTCAGCCCACGCCGAGCCTGATTCGCTCCTTCCAGCCACTGAAGGGCCCTGATGACATTTGATTTGCCACTGTTGTTTGGTCCAATTAGGACGTTTACCTTCTTGTCAAGACGGACGAACACCGGAGACCCGCCAATGCTCCTGAAGTTCTTGATGCCCACTGCGATGAGCCGCATTGCATGCCCCCCAACAAGACTCCTGTCCTGCAAGACTGCTAGCAGCTACCAGTACTCGGTGTCTGCGAATCCACAGATGCACCTTGGTGCGCACAACACAGCGCTACTCGCCCCCACATCATAACGTGCCCGCCTTGAACTCCGCCAACTTCCCCGCCA
This sequence comes from Phycisphaerae bacterium, assembly GCA_035529015.1. GTDB lineage: Bacteria > Planctomycetota > Phycisphaerae > FEN-1346 > FEN-1346 > JAUVZF01. The sequence goes on from DATKXP010000240.1 coordinate 1,736, forward strand.
CGTCGCCGGACCTCAGCAACCCTTCGCCGACGAGGATGGCGTGGCAGTGGCAGGAGAGGAGGCGGGAGACGTCGGCGGCGGTTTGGATGCCGCTTTCGGCGACGAGGATGCGGCCGGCGTCGAGGACGCGGGCGGCGAGGCGCTCGGTCGTCTCGAGCGAGACGGCGAACGTCGTCAGGTCGCGGTTGTTGATGCCCACGAGCGGCGCGCCGCAGCCGATGGCCTTATCCAGCATCGCGTCGCTGTGCGCTTCGGCAAGGACGTCCATCCCCAGGTCGGCGGCGAGCGAGGCGAGGTCGGCCATCGCGTCCGCCTCCAGCGCTTCGGCAATCAGAAGCACGGCGTCGGCCCCCGCCGCGCGGGCCTCAACCACCTGAGCCGGCGCAATGATGAAGTCTTTCCGCAGGACCGGCAGGTCCACGGCCGCGCGGATCTCTCGCAGGTGTTCGATGGATCCGCCGAAGAACGGCTCGTCGGTCAGACAACTGATCGCATCCGCCCCGCCCTGCTCGTACGTCCGCGCGATCTCGGCCGGCACGAACGGGGCGCAGATGACCCCGGCCGAGGGTGACCGGTGTTTGACCTCGGCCATGACGCGAAGGGGCTCGCCTTCCAGCCGCCGCAGCGCCCCCGCCAGGCTTCTCGGCGGCGGCGCATCGCGACACGCCACCTCAAGGTCGGCCTCGCGCGCCTGAAGCGCCGCAACCTCCTTGCGTTTGACGGCCAGGATCTTGTCGAGGATGTTGGGCACGCGTGACCCTTCCACGCGACCGCTCACTCACGTTCGCGGCTAGTTGTGATGCGCGCAGGCAGCGCGCCGCGCCCGCCGTCGCGGGCATTCACACGCTATGGCGGGTCTTCGACAAGCGCGGCGGCTAAATGGACCGGGGCTCGTGCACGGCACCCGCGTCACTTCGTCACTGCGTCACTTAGTCACTCGTCGTTACCCTGTCAACCTTTTTGCTTGAGGCTCGCCAGCCCCCCGCCTGGAATCCGCCGCGCTTCGACCTGGCTGCTTCAAGGAGGTTACCCGTGCAGACCTTCAGCGTCCGAACGCGATCGCGCGTCGAGATGGTCGATATCACCTCCGAGGTAGCCGACGCCATCCGGGCCGAGGGCATCGACGACGGCCTGGCCGTCGTCTTCGTC
>DATKXP010000241.1:0-9942 GCA_035529015.1 Phycisphaerae bacterium
GGACCCCGACGGAAACACCGACGCCGGCTATCCGTGGAACCCGAACGGCTCCATCGGCGACGTGGCCGGCCTTTGCGACGCGACCGGCCGCATCTTCGGCCTCATGCCGCACCCCGAACGCAACGTCCTCCCCTGGCACCACCCCCACTGGACCCGCCGCGGCGCGGCCGCCGAAGGCGACGGCCTCAGAGTCTTTCGGCGCGGCGTGGCGTATTTCAAGTAGCCTGACCGCCGGTTCACCAAAGCCTCAGCGACGGGTGGCATGGTCATCCCGAAGGGTGACCATGTTGTGACCTTCACGTGGCGGGATGTCCAGCATCGGACCGCAAAAAGCGCGGCGTGCGCAGCGGTCGTCCTTTCTCTGAACATGCTCTGGTGCTACAATCTGCCGTAGCGGTTTCTCAACGCCACGGTGAGACGCCTATGAGCCAGCAGAGCACCCCCGCCAACCTCCATGTCCGCGATGCCGCCCCGCCGTGGGCCGGACAGCGGTGGTACCGCCCGCCTTACGTCGGGACGAACATCGTCTTCTTCGATTGGATCCGCAGCGTCCTGCGACCCACCGACACCGTCCTCGACGCCGGCGCCGGCCCGGGCCTCGGAGAGGAGGTCCTGCGGCTCAGAGGTGAAGCCGCGAAGGTCTGCGGCATCGATATCGACAAGGCGGTCCTCGGGAACACGTTCCTCGACGAGGCGCACGTCGTGCGCGGCTACGAGTGGCCCTACCCGGACGCAACGTTTGACCTTGTCCTCTCCGACTACGTCCTTGAACACATCGAGGATCCGCGAGCGTATCTGGCCGAAGCGAGGCGGGTGCTGCGGCCGGGCGGCGCATGCTTCTTCCGGACCGTCAACGCGCTGCATCCCGGCACCGTCGTCGCGCGGTGGCTCCCGCTCGCGGCATGGCGATGGCTCATCCAACGGCTCGACCCCAACGCGGCCGCCGCCCCCGATCCGTACCCGGCATACTGGCGGGCGAACAGCCCGTCGCGACTGACGCGGCTTCTGCGGGCGTCGGGCTTCCGCCGGATTGACCTCCGGAGCCGTGAGGAGCCGCCCAGTTACCTGGCGGGCCTCGGCCCGGTCGCGCTGGTCGGCGTCCTGTGGGAGCGCGTCGCCAATCGCTGCGACGTGTTATCGTCCGTTCGAATCACGCTCTATGGCTGCGCGCGATAGGGCTTAGGGCTTTTCCGGGCCGGGCCTCCCTGCTACACTGTGGGGCGAGGGCACACCTCTTCGGAGACACCATGGCCGTCATCTGCGTCGCAGGCATTTCGCCCGGCATCGGGAAGACCTCGATTGCCGAGATGCTGCTTGGCGACTTCGGCGGCTGGCACGTCGCGCGGGTCCGCGTGGCCGACGAGATCAACGAAGCCCACGCCGCCATCCTCGAAGGGGCCGGCCACGTCCTGCTCGAAGCCGACGAACTGGCCGACGACCTCGAAGTCCGGCGCCTCCTGGCCGCCGGCGCCGCCGGCGCGACCGTCCTGTTGGCCGAACCGCGCGGGTTGGCGGCGGGACTGACGGCCCTAAGGCAGTCGATGCCCGCGAGGACAGACCTTCTTGTCGAGGGCAACGCCTACCTGTGGGACGCCGACGCCGACCTGGCCATCATGGTCATCGGCCCCGGGCGGTCCGGCAAAGGCCTGGCACGGGTCCGACCGTCGGTCCGCGAACTCTTCGACAAGATCGGCGTCTGGGTCTGGAACACACGGACCAACCCCACCGACGAGGGCTTCTTCGAGTTCCCCCAGGCGATGGCCCGCCTGGGGTTTGCCCGGGCCATCACCAACCGTGCCGACTACCATCACGTGAACCCGACTACCGAGACCGACCCCGGCAACGCGCCGTTCCTGGAGTCCGTGCGCAGCCGGCTCGAAGGCGACTGGGTCGAACGCGGCGCCAAGGAGTTCCTCCGCCGCGTCGGCTTCGATACCGATACGGATAGGGAACAGGAAACAGGGAACCGGGACTAGTGGTGGGTCAACATTGATTCTGTGGGTGCCATGCTTTCCCTCCGTTGGGAAAGCATGCGGTCCTGACGCAGGGCGCATGCTTTCGCTTGCGAAAGCATGGCACCCGCAAAGCGAAAGCATGGCACCTGCACCGACAAGTTCAATGTTGACACGCCACTAGTACGACAGCGGAATTCCCCGCGCGGCGGGGTTCCCGATTCCCTGATCCCCATTCCCTGGTCCCTGGTGTTTTCATGGCCAAGCAGTGGACGATTCGGGCTCCCTTCGGCGGCGCCGAAGGGCTTGCCCATGAACTCGGCCTCCCGACGATCGTGGCCCAGGTCCTCGGCCAACGCGGGTATGAGACCGCCGACGCCGCACAGGGCTTTCTGAACCCGAAACTGACGCAACTCCACGAGCCCGACGCCCTGCCGGGCGCCGCCGCCGCCGCCGACCGTCTCGTGGCCGCCGCGCGCGACGGCGAGCCCATCGTCATCTACGGCGACTACGACGTGGACGGCATCACGGCGGCCGCCATCCTCTGGAAGGCCCTGCAACTGGCCGGCGCCAACGCCAGCGTCTACGTGCCCCATCGCATCGAGGAAGGCTACGGCCTCAACACCGAGGCCGTCGAGCGCCTGGCCGCCGAAGGCGCGCGGGTCCTGGTGACGGTCGATTGCGGCATCTGTGCCGACCAGCAGGTGGCACGGGCCAACGAACTCGGCCTCGACGTGATCGTCACCGACCATCACGAACCCGACCCCGACCGCATGCCGCCGGCCCTGGCCATCGTCAACCCGAAACTGCCCGGGTCACCGTACCCCTTCCGCGACCTGGCGGGGGCCGGCGTGGCGCTGAAACTCGCGTGGGCCATCGGCCGGACGCTCAGCCGGCGCGACCGTGTCAGCGACGCCTACCGCGAGTTTCTGCTGGCGGCAACCGGGCTGGCGGCCCTCGGCACCATTGCCGACGTCGTCCCCCTGGTCGGCGAGAACCACGTGCTGGCGCGATTCGGCCTCGACGCGCTTGCCGCCAGCGAGCATCCGGGTATCACCGCCCTGCGCGAGGTCGGGCGGCTGCAAGGCAAACCGATCGACGCCCACCACATCGGGTTCGTCATCGGTCCACGGCTGAACGCCGCCGGACGCCTCGGTCATGCCCGCGAGGCGGTGGAACTGCTCACCACGGCCGGCCCCGAGGCGGCCATGACCATCGCCCAGGAACTCGACCGCCAGAATCGCCGCCGGCAGGACGTCGAGAAACAGATCCTCGACGAGGCCGAGGAGCAGGTCGCTCGCGTCTTCTCGCCCGAGCGCGACGCCGCCATCGTCCTCGTCGGCGCGGGATGGCACACCGGCGTCATCGGCATCGTGGCGTCGCGCCTGGTCGAGAAACACCACCGCCCGACATTCCTCATCGCGACCGACGAGGGCCGGGCCCAGGGATCGGGCCGCAGCATTCCGGGGTTCCACCTGTTCGAGGCGCTCGTGGCGTGTCGCCGACACCTGACGAACTTCGGCGGTCACGCGATGGCGGCCGGCATCCGGCTGAAGGCATCGTCGGTCGAGCCGTTCCGCGAGGCGTTCCTCGCCCATGCCGGCAAGACGCTGACCCCCGACGACCTCAGGCCGCGCCTCGGCGTGGACGCCGAGGTCGGGCCGGCCCGGATCGACCTGGAGACGACACGGCTGCTCGACCGTCTCGGACCGTTCGGCGCCGGCAACCCTCGGCCGGTCTTTGCCGCCCGGCGCGTGCGGTTGGCGTCGGCTCCGCGGCGGATGGGGCAGCGCGGCGATCATCTGGCGATGTACGTCACCGAGGCGGGGCGCGGGAGGCGGGCCGTCGGATGGGGCATGGGGGCACTGGCCGACGCGCTCGGCCGGGCGGGATCCTGCGGCATCGCCTTCACCTGCCGCGTGTCCGACTATAACCCGCACCAGAGCGAGGTCGAACTCCACCTCAAGGACGTTTGGGTCGGCGCCTACGGCGACGAGGGCGCTGCCAAGGAGTTCGCCTGACGGGTTCCGGTCGTCAGGGCCTTCCGCCAGGCCCACGCGGGTTATTCGTCGTCCCCTCCCTTTTTCCTCTTCTTCTTTTTCTTCTTGGACTCGGCCGTGTCAAGGACTTGGAGCACAGACCCCACGGCTGCCAGAAACAGGACGATGACGACCGGCATGTACGGCCGCGCATCGATCACCCTCTCGACCGGATCGCCGACCGGCGGCCACCACTTCGTCAGGCTCAGCGTTCCCAGGGCCACGAACACCGCGCCGACCAATGACGTGATGACCACGATGAGGGGCTTCATGAGCAGGACCGTCAGAGCAACGCCGGCAATGAACGCCACGGCGCCGACCAGGACGAGCGGCGTGGCGCCGCGGATGTTGACCACGTCGGCGACCTCGACAAAAATCACCGCGAAGAGCAGGCCTCCCAGGATGCCCCACGCGGCCCGGTGCAGCGGCCACGCCAGAACACCCAACACGACCGCACCAACCATGATGCCCGCCGGTTGACTGAAGTCCAGGTACAGTGCCGCCGCCATCCCGAGAACCACGCCGATGCCCACGTAAGCCAGGACAACCAGCCAGCGGTACAGCCGGAATCCATACAAGAGAAAGGCAATCCCGACGGGCACCAGGAGCGCCACGGCTGCCATCGGGTGATACTCGAGCAGGTTGGCCCACGGCTCCATCAACAGGTCGGCCATCGGCCTGCCGGCGTCCGGCAGGGCCTCTGCAGCGCGCTCCAGCGCCACCATGGTTGGACCCTCCGCCTAAACCCCCTCCTCCATGTTCCCATCGTCCACGTCCCACTGCTCGTCGTGCTGCTCCAGCGTCCGCTGAACCACCAGTCCAATGGCCACCATGCAGAGCCAGCCGGCGCTGAGCGTGATGGGGTACGCCCCCGCCACCGAAGGTTGACCGGCGCCCCGCAGGCCGGCGACCAGTTCCGAAAGCCCCACGAGGATCAGGGCCGCGCCCTGAGCCGACGCAACCAGACGGCGGCTGAACCGCACCCGCGCCACGGCCACCGCGGCGCCGACAAGCAGCCCCGTCAGGAAGGCCGCCAGGACCGGGTCGAGCGTCAGGTTCGGCCCGCTCCATTGCGTCGAATAACGGTGGTCCGAGACGTTCAGAACCAGGTAGGAACCGTACCCCTCCTCGCCCAGGCAATTGGCCGTCAGCGTCGAGAAGACGGCCGCAAGGACCAATGCGGTCAGTACGGCGTGGGCCACGTTGCGCAAGAACGCGGTCAGCCCGCCCAGCAGCACGCCGCCGATGATGATGACCAGCGGCTGGCCAAGCGGGACCCACAACGACAGGACCATCCCCAGCACGCATCCCAGAAACGTCATGCTCAGGACATTGAACAGCGGCGGCCAGCGGGTGCCGAGCACGAGGTACACCACGCCGACGCCCACCAAAATGATGCTTCCCCACGCGGGGATCACCAGCTGCGTCTGGCCTGTTGTCGAGGCAATCATGCTGCCACCCCTCCGGCGCTCGGAACACGGCCGCCGGGTGCCTCGCAGGGCGGAAACCGGGAAGTGCGCCCCACCTCGCGAACCCGGACCGGCCGCCCATCGACCGCCAGCGTGCACCGGAAAACGCCGGAACGTCGCTCTCTTGCCGCTCCCGGTATTTATCGGCAACCCTGCCGCCGTTTGGCCTCATAATTATCGGACGCTCCCGCGCGTAGGGCATGGCAACGATTTCTGGCACGACACAACTTGGCGGCAGGTCCCCGCTCGCTCACGCTCGCGGCTAGTCAGGCACACGAACCAGCCGCGCACGTCAGGCCCCGCTCGCTGACGCTCGCGGCTAGTCAGGCACACCAACTAGCCGCGCACGTCAGGCCCCGCTCGCTGACGCTCGCGGCTAGTCAGGCACACGAACTAGCCGCGCACGTCAGTAAGCGGCTGGCCCAGCCAGAGATCGTTGCCACACCCCGTATGCGGCTTCGGCCCTCGCCTGCTTGACATGCGGCATGGGGCTGCTAGAATAGCCGCCCCTGCCGCCGGCACGATGGCGTCGTGCGACGGCGCCGCAGAGCCAGAACCACTCACGGAGACTGCGACGATGGCGAAGCAGGCGAAACAGCAGGTCGGGCTGGTCGGATTGGCCGTCATGGGCGAGAACCTCGCCCTGAACATCGAAAGCAAAGGCTTCTCGGTCGCCGTGTTCAACCGAACCACGGCCAAGGTCGCGCGGTTCATCGAGAACCGCGCCGCCGGCAAGAACATCGTCGGCACCTACAGCCCCAGGGAACTGTGCAGCGTCCTGGAGCGCCCGCGGAAGATCATCCTCATGGTCAAGGCCGGCGAGGCCGTCGATGCCATGATCGCGAACTTCCGGCCCCATCTTCAGAGGGGCGACCTGCTGATCGACGGCGGCAACTCGTTCTTCAAGGACACCGAGCGCCGCCTCGACGACCTGGCCGCCGACGGCATCCTCTACATCGGCACCGGCGTCTCGGGCGGCGAGGAAGGCGCCCTGCTCGGCCCGTGCATCATGCCCGGCGGGTCGAGGAAGGCCTACGCCCTCACGAAGACCATCCTCGAACGAAGCGCCGCCCAGGTGGACGGGCCCTGCTGCACGTACATCGGCCCGCGCGGCGCAGGCCACTACGTCAAGATGATCCACAACGGCATCGAGTACGGCATGATGCAGTGCATCGCCGAGGTCTACGACATCCTTCAGGGCATCCTCCGCTTGAAAGCCGCCGAAGTGAGCCAGACGTTCGGCAAGTGGAACAGCGCCGAACTCGGCGGGTACCTCATGGAAATCACGACGGCGTGCCTCGCACGCGTGGACGGCGACACCGGCAAGCCGCTCGTCGATGTCATCCTCGACAAGGCCGGCCAGAAAGGCACCGGCAAGTGGACCAGCCAGAACGCCCTGGACCTTGGCGTGGCCGTCCCGACGATCGACATGGCCGTCGAGGCCCGCATCCTGAGCGCCTTCAAGGACGAGCGGGTGGCGGCGTCGAAGGTCGTGAAGGGCCCGCGCGTCCACCGTTCATCCATGAACCGGACGCAGTTCATCCGGGGCTGCCGCGACGCGCTCTACGTCGCCGTCGTCGCCTGCTACGCCCAGGGCATGGCGCTGCTGCGCGAGGCGTCGAGGGAATACGACTACCGTCTGGACCTCGAGGCGATCGCGCGCATCTGGAAGGGCGGCTGCATCATCCGCTCCAAACTGCTGGATCCGATTGCGGCGGCCTACAAACGCGATCCGCAACTGGCCAACCTCCTTGTGGACAAACGCCTGGCGAGGGTCGTGAACACCCGGACGAAGTCCCTGCGGAAGGTCCTTGCGGGCGCGATCGCGGCCGGCGTGCCTGTCCTCGGTCTCTCGTCCGTCCTCGCCTACATCGACTCGTACCGCACGGCCCGGCTCCCGCAGAATCTGACCCAGGCTCAGCGAGATTGCTTCGGCGCTCACACGTACGAGCGGACCGACAAGAAGGGCGTCTTCCACACGCAATGGATTGAGTAGCCGCGTGAAGATTGTCGCCGACGCCAATATCCCGCTGCTGGCAGAGGCCTTCGGCCCCCTTGGCGAGGTCGCCGCGCTTCCGGCCGACCGGATCACGCCCGAGAGCGTCGCCGATGCCGACGCCCTGCTCGTCCGAAGCGTGACCCGCGTCGGGGCCGACCTGCTCGACTCGAGCCGCGTCCGCTTTGTCGCCACCGCGACCATCGGTCTCGACCACATCGACCAGGCGTACCTGGCCGAGCGCGGCATCGGCTTTGCCAGCGCCCAGGGATCGAACGCGCGGAGCGTGGCGGAATACACACTGGCGGCGATGTCGGTCGTGGCAGCCAGGCGACGCGTCCGCATGACCGGCCAGGTCCTCGGCATCGTCGGCGTCGGCAACGTGGGCGGGCACCTGGCCCGCATGGCCGAGACCCTCGGCATGACCGTCCTGCGCAACGACCCGCCGCTGGCGCGCGAAACCGGCGACACGTGCTATCTGCCACTCGACGCCCTGGCCGACGCCGACGTCGTGACGTTCCACGTGCCGCTCACCCGCGAGGGACCCGATGCAACGTTCCACATGATCGACGCGTCTTTGCTGGCCCGGCTTGCCGAGGGCGTAACGCTCATCAACACGTCGCGCGGAGCGGTGGCGGATACGAAGGCCCTGAAGGCGGCCATCGCCTCCGGCTCGCTCGGCCCCGTCGTACTGGACGTGTGGGAGAACGAGCCGACTATCGACACCGAACTGCTCCGCCGCGCCGACCTTGCGACACCGCACGTCGCCGGCTACTCGTACGATGGCAAAGTGAACGGCACGCGGATGGTCCTGGAGGCCCTGTGCCGCCACTTCCGTTTGGAGCGCGAGTGGGACCCGACCCCCGTGATGCCGCCGCCGCCCCATCCCTACGTTGCACTGCCGGCCGGATTGACCGTTGACGAAGCCGTTCGCGGCGCTATGCTTGCAGCGTACGATGTGGAAGCGGACGACGCGCGGCTGCGCGAGATGGCCGGTGTGCCGGACGAGCAGCGCGGCGACTATTTCCGGTCGCTTCGCAGCCGTTACCCCGTCCGCCGCGAGTTTCCCCACACCACCGTCGAACTGGCCGCACCCGATCCACAGGTCGAGGCCGCCCTTCGGGCCCTGGGCTTTCGCGTCGAACATGTGCCGTCTGGCCGGGAGACGGCCGAGCCGTAGGTTGCCGCACAAAGGGGGCACACCATGACAAGCGAACGGACCCTTTCGCGGCGGCAGATGCTCAGCCGGATCGCCGGCGCCGCCACAGGAGCCGCCATCATGCAGGCATGCCGGAAGGCCCGAGGCGGCGCCGCCAAGGCCGCCGCCCCGCCCAATTTCGTCTTCATCCTGGCCGACGATCTTGGCTGGGCAGACCTGGGGTGCTACGGCAACACCTTCATCGACACGCCGCACATCGACGCCCTGGCGGCGCAGGGCATGCGGTTCACCGACGCGTACGCGGCGGCGGCGGTCTGTTCGCCCACGCGCGCCAGCATCATGACGGGCCAGTACCCGGCCCGGACAGGCATCTACGATTTCATTCCGGGGCATTGGCGGCCCCATGCGAAACTCATCCCTCCGCCCAACCGCCTCGCCCTGCCGCCGGAGACAGCCACCCTGGCCGAGGCGCTGAAGCCGGGCGGGTACGTCTCCTCGAGCATCGGCAAGTGGCACCTGGGACGCAAACCCACGGACCACGGCTTCGTGACCCCGCCGCGAGACGGCCCCGACCACCTGCCCGCGACGTTCGTGAAGAAGGTTGACGACTTCGCGAAAAACAACCCCGGCAAACAGGTCGGGCCGCTGACCAAACAGGCCGTCCAGTTCATGGCGGCCCATCGCGACCGGCCGTTCCTGTGTTTCCTGTCGCACAACGCCGTCCACATCATCTGCGAGGCGCGCCGGGAACTCATCGACAAGTACGAGGCCAAGGCCAAGCGGACCAAGACCACGATCTATCCGACCTACGCCGCCATGACCGAGGCCATGGACGATTCGGTCGGACTGGTCCTTGAGGCCCTCGACCTGCTGAACCTGGCCCAGCGCACGGCCGTCATCTTCTTCTCCGACAACGGCGGCCTCGACCGGATTTACACCGGCAAGGGACCGTACATCACGACGAACGCGCCGCTGCGCGACTTCAAGGGAACGCTGTACGAGGGGGGCATCCGCGATCCGCTCATCGTCCGCTGGCCGGGCACCACGAAGGCCGGCTCGACGTGCGAGTGGCCGGTCATTTCCAACGATTTTCTCCCCACGATGCTGGAGATGGCCGGTATCGGCGCGCGGCCGGACCAGCCCATCGACGGCGTCAGCATGGTGCCGCTGCTTAAGGGGGCCAAGACCCTCGACCGCGACACGCTCTACTGGTACTATCCGACGTACCACCACTCGACGCCGGCCGTGGCCATGCGCGAGGGCGACTTCAAACTCCTGGAGTTCTTCGAGGACGGCCACTTCGAACTCTATCACCTGAAGGACGACG
>DATKXP010000242.1:0-6961 GCA_035529015.1 Phycisphaerae bacterium
GCACGTAACAATGAAGATCAACGGCACGACGACCGTCGATTACACGGAGCCGGAACCGGCGGAGAAGGTGGCCCGCAGCGGCGTCATCGCCGTCCAGATCCACGGCGGCGGGCCGCTGGAGGTCCAGTTCCGGAACATCCGCATCCAGGAAGTCAAGGACGCGACGTGCCCCCGAGACGCCCAATGAGGCCGGTCGCCGCCGCGACCGCCGCGGTCGTCCTCATCACCTGCACCGCGCTCGCCGCCGCGACGTCGGGCCGAACGGACGCCCGCCCGTGGTACCTGTTCACCTCGTTTCGCGGCAACGGCGAAGACGGCCTGCACCTGGCCTGCAGCCGCGACGGCTACTCGTGGACGGAACTCGGCGGCGGCAAACCGTTCCTGGCGCCCAAGATCGGCCCCAAACCGCTGATGCGCGACCCGTGCATCCGCCTCGGTCCCGACGGCACCTTCCACATGGTCTGGACCACCACGTGGACCACGCCGGTGCTCATCGGCTACGCCTCGTCGAAGGACCTCGTCCGGTGGTCCGAACAGAAGGGCATCCCCGTGATGGAGGGCGAACCCGACGCCCGAAACGCCTGGGCGCCCGAACTCTTCCACGACGAGACCGGGAAGCAGTGGCTCATCTGCTGGTCCACCACCATCCCCGGCCGGTTCCCCGAAACCGATAAGTCCGGCGACGGCGGCCACAACCACCGCATGTATTACAAGACCACCCCGGACTTCCAGACGTTCAGCAAGACGCGGCTGTTCTACGACGGCGGGTTCAACGTCATCGACGGCACCATCCTGAAGGCCGGACGGACGTACCGCCTGATCGTCAAGGACGAGACCCGCAACCCCGTCAGGAAGAACCTGCGGATCGCCACCGGCCCGACGCCCGAAGGGCCGTGGTCGAAGGCGTCGGAACCGTTCACCCTCTCGTGGGTCGAGGGGCCGTCGGCCATCCGGATCGGCCAGGAGTACCTCGTCTACTTCGACCACTACGCCAACCCCCACTATTACGGGGCCGCCAGGAGCCGCGACCTCGTGACCTGGGAAGACGTTTCGCGAAAGATGGCGTTCCCCAAAGGCCACCGCCACGGCACCGTCATCGAGGTGCCGCGCGAGGTCGTCGAAAGGCTGCTCAAGCATACGCCAAAGTGATTGCCGGGACGCTGTCCCGGCCTATATGGAAGGAGGACCCCAAGATGAAGAAGGCCGTCAATCGGCGTGAGTTTCTGGCAACGTCTGCGGCAGCGGGGCTGGGCCTGGTGGCTGCGCGGCGCCTGGGCGCGGGCGAGTTCAAGACGACGCTCAAGAAGGCCCTGATCTGCGGCAAGCCGGCCGAGAAGAACTTGGCGCAGTTGAAGGCCGCCGGGTTCGACGGCGTCGAGACGAACGCCGCCGATGTCTCCCCCGCCGACGCCGAAGCGTGCCGCAAGGTGGCCGAAAAGGTCGGCATGAGCATCCAGTCGGTCCTTCGCGGGTGGATGCAGTTCAACAGCACCGACGCCGCCAAGGTCGAGGCCACCATCGCCAAGACCGAAACGGCCCTGCGCGCGGCGCAAGGCTACGGGGCCGACGCCGTCCTGCTGGTCCCCTGCCGCATCGGCGGCGCGACGATGCCCGAGCCGTGGGAGTTCGATATCGAGTTCGACCCCAATAACGGGCATCTGAAGCGCGTCGTCAAGGGAGACAACACGCCCTACGCCGATTACATCAAGGCCCACGACCACGCCACCGACACGTCCGTCGAGGCCGTCAAGAAACTCATCCCGGTGGCCGAGAAGACGGGCGTCGTCATCGCCCTGGAGAACGTCTGGAACAACCTCTGGGTGAGGCCGGCCGTCTTCGCCCATTTCGTCAAGCGGTTCGGCTCGAAGTGGGTGCAGGCGTACTTCGACATCGGCAACCACGTCAAATACGCCCCGCCCGAGGAGTTCATCCGGGCCCTGGGACCCACGATCGCCAAGTGCCACGTCAAGGACTTCAAGTTGAACGCCGACGGCCATGGCGGCAAGTTCTGCGACATCCGCGACGGCAGCGTCAACTGGCCCGTCGTCCGGAAGGCCCTCGATGCGATCGGCTACAACGGGTGGATGACCATCGAAGGCAGCGGCGGCCTGTCGCTCGAGGAGAAGTCGAAGCGGCTGGACCTGATTCACGCCGGCAAGTAGCCGCTGCAAAGCCGGCGGCGATTATATACTTTACGAAAACGGCCTTTCTTTGGACCCCCCCAAATCGCGCTTTTCGGGAGGCCGAACCCCGTTTCTGGCCCAGAAACGGCGATTCGGGACCCGAATGTGAAGATAGGCAAGGCAAAACGCACGTCGTTTTGATCGGTTTCTGATCGCTTTTTGCTCAAACTTGGTCCGTTCTTGCTCCTTTTTACCCCTTTTTTCACCTACGTGGAGCGGGGTCAATATGCTCTAAAATATACAAGAAGCAGGGACCAGGGAACAGGGAACGGGGAACAGGGGTGGAGAACGGCTCGGAGATTGTTAGAACTCTAACAAACGCGGTAGGCCAAAAACGGCCCTGGCGCTATCAAGAACGCCGATTTCGGCCAACGGGCCCCGCAGGACGGGATTGGACGTATGGCTCGAATGGAATATGACAGGCCAAAATCGGGCGATTCGCGTAAGCGCTTGTGTGGAAAGGACTTACGTCTCGGACGGGGCGGCGGAGATTGTTAGAACTCTAACAAAAAAAGCCAACGGCAGGGGCTTCGGGCGGATGGGTGGGTCTACGGGGCCGGGTGCCACTGGCGGCTTGCCCGCCAGTGCTCTGTGGGCATCAGGGAAAGCCGTGAACCGTGGGCAACTCAGGGTCCACCGGTGAACCCTCGTGGTAGTGGTGCCAACTCGACCATTTCCATTGGCCGGGGTCCTGACACAGACCCCGCCTGACGGGATTGGCGTGGGCGTAGCGCACTGCGTTCCGAAGGGCATCGGGATCAACCAGATTGCGGTCGTAACCGGAGCCCTCCTGCCAAAAACGGAACACCGTCTTCCCGGGCCGCTCGCGTATCGTGAGCCGCGACAGCCACAGGTCGCCCCGGTCCTCCATGCCGCTCTTCACGCGATGGGCGTGGGGGCGCTTGATGGCGTACAGCAGGGACGACACGCGGCATTCGGCGTGACGCGGATGCACAATCAGGTGGACGTGCTCCGGCATGTAAGCGAATCCGACCAGACGGAACTCGTGCCGCAACATCGCCCGGTCGATAGCCTGTGACAGCAGGACCTTGTGCCGATCGTGCTCCAGGAGCGGTAGCCGCCGGTAGCATGAGAACGTGAGTTCGTGAGCGTGGCCGGGGATGTCGAGGTGCTTGACTCGCTTTCGATGGCTGTCGGGTATTGACATGGCAGCAGCCTATCGGACGGGGCACTGGCGGGCAAGCCGCCAGTGGCACCCCCGCCAGTTGCACCCGCCAAGTGGCACCCGGCGGCCTCCGACGCTTCGAGAGGGCACTGGCGGGCAAGCCGCCAGTGGCACCCCGCCAGTGGCACCCGGCAAGGTCGCCCGCGGCAAACGGCCGCCGGCTCACTCCTCCCGCCCCGACGCCTTGCGAAGTTCGGCTAGAAACTCGGGGTCCACCGCGCCCCCCAGGCGCTGACATTCCTTGACGGCGGCCCAGGCCTTGTCATACTGGCCCTTGTGGTAGTGGGCAACAGCACGGTTGCGGAAGGCCAGCACGCACTCCGGGTTGAGTTCGATGGCCTTAGCGTAGTCCTTGACGGCGATGTCATACGCATCCTTCCAGAGGTATGCGTTGCCCCGGCAAACATAGGTGGCCGCATCGCCACGGCCTAATTCAATGACCCTGTTGTAGTCTGCTATGGCCGCCTCGTACGCTCCGTTTTCAGAATACCATATCCCCCGGTTGTAGTAGGCCAAAGCCAGTCGAGGGTTGAGTTCGATGGCCTTGGTGCATTCTCTCATGGCCTTCTCGCGGTCCCCTCTTCGGGCGTACGCCAGAGCCATGTTGCTGTGGGCCTCGGCATCGGAGGGGTCGAGTTCAATGGCCTTGACACAGTCCGCGATCGCCTTCTCGTACAAACCCAAGTCGACGTAGACGGTGGCCCGGTTACTGTAGGCAAGAGCCAACTCGGGATCCAGTTCGATGGCCTTGGTGAAGTCCCTGGCGGCGGCGGCGTGCTCGCCTATCTCGCTGTAAGCGACACCCCGGTTGCTATAGGCTTCCGCGAGTCCGGGGTCGAGCGCAATGGCCTTGGCGCTGGCCGTGATGGCCATATCGTAGTCCCCCTTGCCGAGGTGCGCCATGCTCAGGTTGCAGTAGGCTAACGCAAGGTCTGGATCGAGTTCGATGGCCTTCGTACAATCCCTGACGGCCGCATCATACATGCCCAACTGCGCGTGCGCGAAACCGCGGTTGCAGTAGGCCTTGGCGGATTGGGGATTCAGTTCGATGGCCTTGGAGAAGCACTCGATGGCCGAACCCCAGTCGTCATTCTCCGCGCGGTCCACGCCTTGGTTGTAGTAGGTCTCGGCCTCACTCTGGGCGTCTGAGGCACAACCGCAAGGAAAACCGGACAGGACGGCGGCACAGGCCGCCGCGAGAAGGACAACCCAGAACGCTTCTGACTTGACGGCCACGTGTTCCCCCCGACGAAACACAGCCTCAATCAACCGTTGCAGAATACAAGGCTAACCGAAGAGACCGTACGGGGCAAGGGTCTTGGGGCGGATGCGGTGGGTCTACGGGGCCGGGTGTAACCCATGTCCTGTCCATGGGTGTTACCTATGTCCTGTCCCTGAACAGCTCGCCAAAGCGCGCCCTGTGCCGGCGCCGATATCGCCGCTTTCGCCAGCGAAAGCACGGCACCCGGCACAAGTCTCACACCGGCCTCGGGTCTTCGCCGGTGTCGTCGCCGGCCGCCGGGCCGCCCGTGCCGGGTTTGCCTTCCTCGTTATTGCGGAAGATGCGGGTCGTGGGGTACGCGAAGTCGATGCGGGGGTGTCCCAGGAACGCGTGCAGGATGTTTCGCGAGATCCGGTGGGTGGTGGCCCGCCGCTCGCGCACCGGCGAGAGGTACCGCAGCGTCAGATCGACGCCGCCCGGGGCGATGGTCGTGTAGACGATGGGCGTGAGGCGCTCGTAGCGAATGGCGTAGCGGAACTGCATGTCTTTGATGCGGCGGCCGACCTCCGACTCGGTCCGCTCGGCCTCGACCTCGGCCTTTTCGAGCATCAACCGCTCGGCCTCTTCCCAGTCGCTCTCGAACGTCACGGTGACCGTCAACTCGTTCCAGATGAACGGGAAGCCCTTCGTGTAGTTGTGCAGCGGGTGGCGGAACAGCATGCCATTGGGAATGATGAGCATGCGTCCCGTGCTCTGGTCGCCGCGCACCCACGCGCCCACCTCAAGCAGCGTCGTGTGAAGGACGCTGATGTCGATGATGTCGCCGATGCGGCCGTCGATCTCGATGCGGTCGCCCAGGTCGTACGGCCGGCGGACGACCAGCACCATCCAGCCCGCCATGCACAGCAACGTCTCCTGGAACGCCAGCGCCAGACCTGCTCCGACGATGCCGAAGAAGACGCCGAGGTTCCCGACCTGGCCCACCCAGATGAAGGCGAGGGCGAACGCGAACACCGCGGCGCCGACCCAGGCGGTGGCCACGCGGACCTTGTGGCGGACCTCAATCCGGGACTCCTTCCGCACGAGCGCCTGCCGGACCGTCGCGACCAGCAGGTAGATGATCGTGCCGATGCCGAGCGTCCAGAGGACGTGGGCGACCAGGTCGGCGGCGCGGCTGCCGGGGTCCTCCTCTCCCGTGCCGAACAGAAAGCCCGACCACACGCCCAGGAGGACCAACAGCAGGGCGATGAGCAGGACCAGGGCCAGAAGGCGGCCGCGCCGCTTCAGCACCTCCGGCTCCGCGTGCGAACCGCGCACCTGCCGGCGCAACACGACGTACACCAGGATCGCCAGGACCAGGGAAATGCCGGAGGCCACGATGGCCTGGGGCGCGCCCTCGGGCAGCCGCTCCGCCCAACCGCTCCATGCCGCTAGAGCCACGTCTTTCTCCTGAAGTACAGGACCATGGCGCCGGCGATCGCCGCCATCAGGAGCAGGACCACGGCGTATCCCCACGCCCAGTCCAGTTCCGGCATGTACTTGAAGTTCATCCCGTAGATGCCGACGATGAAGGTCAGGGGTATGAAGATGGTGGCAATAATCGTCAGCAACTTCATCACCTCGTTCGTTCGGTTGCTGAGGGCCGACAGGTAGGTGTCGAACGTGCTGGCCAACAAGTCCCGGAACGTCTCGATGGTGTCCACGATCTGGATCGTGTGGCCGTAGGCATCGCGCAGATAAACGCCCAGCCCATCGCTCAGCAGGCCCGACTCGGCCCTCTCCAGGCCGCTCAGCACTTCGCGAAGAGGCCAGACGGACTTGCGGAGCATGAGCACTTCCCTCTTCAGGGCATTGATGCGGCGGAGGGTGGCGCGATCCGGTGCGAGCGCCAGTTCCTCTTCAACCGCTTCGAGTTTCTCCCCCTGCTTCTCGAGGACAACGAAGTACGCGTCCACAACGGCATCGATGAGCGAGTAAGCGAGGTAGTCGGCACCCATCTTTCGGATGCGTCCCTGCCCGGCGCGGATGCGGTCGCGTATCGAGTCAAAGACGTCGCCGGCTCTCTCCTGAAACGACAGGACGAAGCCTCGACCAAGAACCAGGCTGACCTGCTCGGCGATGGCCTCCCCGGCGGCATCGTTCCACTGAAGCATCCTCAGGACCACGTAGAGGTAGTCACCGTGATCCTCGACCTTGGGCCGCTGGTTCGTGTTCAGAATGTCTTCCTGAACGAGCGGGTGGAGCCCGAACGTCTCGCTCAGAGACTGGATCAGGCCCACGTCGTGAAGGCCGCTGGCGTTGATCCACGTTACCGACGGCTTGTCCTTGAGGGGCGCGCAGCCCGCGATGTCGGTAACGCGCTCTGTACTG
>DATKXP010000243.1:0-6321 GCA_035529015.1 Phycisphaerae bacterium
CCGAACGCGGACCGCTTCGAGGTGCAGGGGATCGTCAACAAGGGAATCAACGACGGGCGGCAAAAGGCCCGCCGTGAATTGCTCGACAAGGTGAATACCATGGGCTACGGCCTTGCGGACGTCCCGGAGATGGCTGCCGCCGAAACGGCCAAGCAGAAAGCCTACGGGTTGATCTTGGGCAAGGGGAGGGAAGTATTCAATCTCGGAAACGAACCTACGGTACTCAGGGATCGCTACGGCCGGAACACGTTCGGGCAGGAATGCCTGGCGGCGCGGCGGATGGTTGAGGCGGGTGTGCCTTACATCACCATCAGCTTCCCCGGTGGTTGGGACACGCACGCGAACCACTTCCCGACAATGAAGCGACAGTGTCCCCAGTTGGACCAAGGACTGGCAACGCTGCTTGCGGATCTGAGCGATAAGGGCTTGCTGGATAGCACGCTGGTTTGGTGTACCGGCGAGTTCGGCAGAACGCCGAAGGTCTCCTGGGAGCCGCCTTGGAACGGGGGCCGCCATCACTATGGGGCGGTTTTCACCGTCCTGGTCGCCGGCGGCGGATTCAAAGGAGGCCGCGTGGTCGGCTCGTCTGATGAGAAAGGTGAAAAAGTCAAGGAAAGGCCCGTCTATCCGGCGGACCTGCTGGGCAGCTTCTATCTGTTGGCCGGCATCGACGCCACCGCCAAGCTGCCCCATCCTTTGGGGTTCGATGCCCACGTCTTGGACACCGAAAACGAAGGCATGAAGTCGGCCGGGCTTCTGGAAGAAATCATGTAGCCAATGGCAGAAAATGGAGAAGTTCATGAGTAGACTCAAAAGGCTTCCGATCTTGCGGCTGGCCATACTTCTGGCCGCAGCATCCTCGGTCTGGGCGCAGAACCAGTACATCGGTTACGTCTATCCCGCCGGCGGCCAGCAGGGCACCACCGTCTCCATCAGGTTGGGTGGGCAAGGGCTCATCTATGCCTCTGACGTGGTTGTGACCGGTGAAGGCGTTTCCGCCCGGCTGGTCGACTACTACACGGTCATGGGCAATCAGGAGCTAGGGTTACTCAGAGAGCAACTGAGGGAGTTGCAGAAGAAGGAAACGACGGTAAGCGACGCGATGGCCGCCACGATGGCCTTTCTTGAGTTCCCCGCGCGTGTTGAACCACCCGAGGTCCGTGGTCTGATATGCCCAGCATGCGGTCGTCTCAACCCGCTTGGCGCCACCGTCTGCAGCAACTGCAATGCGAATCTGGAGAAACCAAAAGACCCGAAACCGGGTGGAACGAAAGCGAAGAACGAACCTCCAAAGTCCGCGAAAGAAGCGGCAAAGCAGAAGCTGATCGAACGGATCCAAAGGATTTTCGCGGAAGACGAACGCACTCCGGCCGTTCGTGCCCACTGCGAGCTCGTCTTTGCCGAGGTCACGGTTGCCCCCGACGCAAAACCGGGCCGACGAGAGATCCGCGTGATCACCAGACGGGGGATCTCCAACGCGCTGCCCTTCTACGTGGGCCAAGTGCCCGAAGTCGCGCGCAAGCCGATGAAGACCTGTACGATGCCAGTGCTCGGCAAGGAGTATCTGGCCCAGCGCAAAAGGCCGCCGGAAGAAGAGGAAGTGCGCATCACAGTGCCGTGCACGATGAACGGCCAGGTCGCCGCGGGCGAGGTGAACCGGTACCGTTTTCCGGCGAGCAAGGGACAGCGTCTGGTCATCTCCGCCAAAGCTCGGCAGTTGGTTCCCTACGTCGCCGACGGCGTTCCCGGTTGGTTTCAAGCCGTGCTGAAACTCTGCGACTCGGGCGGCAAGGAGTTAGCGTACAACGACGATTTCCGTTTCCACCCGGATCCGGTCCTCTGTTTTAAGATCCCCGAGGACGGCGACTACGTGCTCACCATCAACGAGGCGCTCTTTCGCGGCCGCGAGAGTTTTGTGTATCAGATTACCATCGGCGAGCTGCCGTTTGTGACCAGCATCTTCCCGTTAGGCGGCCGTGCGGGCGAGCCGGTCAAGATTGAGATGAACGGCTGGAATCTGGAAAAGACCACGCTGGCGCCACCGCCCAAAGACGCAAAGCCGGGGCACCATCTGATCGCCGCCACCAACGGGAAACTCGTTTCCAACTACGTGCCGTTTGCGCTGGACACGCTGCCCGAGTGCCTGGACACCGAATCCAACGACGAGCCGTCGAAGGCGCAGAAAGTGAATCTTCCCATCATCGTCAACGGGCGAGCGGATCGCCCGGGTGACTGGGATGTCTTCGAGGTCGAAGGGAAAGCCGGTGAGACCATCGTCGCGGAAGTGCACGCACGCCGGCTCGGTTCCCCGTTCGACTCCTTCGTCAAAGTCACTGGCGCGGATGGCAAGATCATCGCGTTGAACGATGATCATTACGACGCAGCATCGGGGCTGAACACCGACCACGCCGATTCCTACCTCATGGTGAAGCTGCCCGCCGACGGAAAATACTTCATTCACCTCGGCGACACGAGGCGGCACGCAGGAAAGGAGTATGTTTACCGGCTCCGCATCAGCCGGCCGCAGCCCGATTTCGAGTTGCGTCTCATCCCTTCCCGGATCGTTATCCGCAGCAAGGCGTCCGCCGCGGTGACCGTCTACGCCATACGCAAGGACGGATTCGACGGGCCGATCAATCTGAGCTTCAAAGACCTGCCGGAGGGGCTCGAATCGTCCGGCGCCACGCTGGCGGCCAATAAAGAGGTGGTGGGTTTGAGCGTCAAAACCAGCCTGACGGAGATGGAGAAGCCGGTCAACCTCACCGTCGTCGGCAGTGCGAAGATCGGGGACCGGGAGATTGTTCATGAGGCCGTGCCGGCCGAGGACAGAATGCAGGCCTTCCTGTGGCGCCATCTGTTGCCCGCCGAAGACCTGCCGGCCCTGGTCTACAATCCATCCTACCAGCCACCAGCCGATCGCATACGCCCGCCGATCCGCGACGAGGATAGACCCAAGAATGCAACCCGCAACTTGCGTAAGAGCTCGGTCGACGGGTATTTGAGACAGATCGAAGGCCTCTATCAACAGTGGTTCTTCACAGACGAGTTCGGCAACCGCCAGATCGCGAGCATCGAAGCCCGTCTGATCCAATAAGAGCCACCCAAAAAATGATGCCCAAGTTGAATCCCAAGTACCGTCCGCAGAGGTGCCTGTCACGAGCAGGAACAAACGGGCCAATCGCCGAACGTTCTTGAAGACATCCGCCGCCGTTGCATTGGCAGCCGGCGCGGGCGCCCCCGCCAAGTCCGCCGGGGGGATGAAGCCCATTCGGCTGGGGGCTCCGGTATTCCCTGAGCCAAAGGACCCCGAGGCCCTGGCGCTGGCGCACAAGAAGATGGGCTACCGCGCCGCGTACTGTCCGAGTATCCCGCTGAAGGAGACGGACCGCATTCGCGCCACGGCCGCGGCGTTTGCCAGGCATGACGTCGCGCTGGCCGAAGTCGGCGTGTGGTGCAATCTGCTCGACGCGGACCCGGCGAAGCGGAAGGCGAACCTGCAGCGTGTCATCGACGGGCTGGCGCTGGCCGACGTGATCGGGGCCCGCTGCTGCGTCGACATCGCCGGGTCGTTCAGCAAGGAGGCCTGGCACGGGCCGCACCCGAAGAACCTGTCGAAAGAGTTCTTCGACGCCGCCGTCGCCAACGCCCGCGCGATTGTCGACACGGTCAAGCCCAAGCGGTCGGTGTTCTGCTACGAGATGATGGGGTGGTCGATCCCCGACAGCGCCGAGTCGTACCTGAGGCTCATCAAGGCGGTCGACCGTAAGGGCTTCGGCGTGCACCTGGACCCGTGCAATCTCATCAACTGCCCGTCGCGCTACTACGACACGACGGCGATGATCAACGCGTGCTTCGACACACTGGGTCCGTGGATCGCCTCCTGCCACGCCAAGGACGTGACGTGGGACGTCGAGATGCAGATGCACTTCCGCGAAGTACCCCTCGGGCAAGGCACGCTGGACTACCACACGTACCTGAGGCGCCTCGCCGCCCTGCCGCACGACCCGCCGCTGATGATCGAGCACATGAAGGGCGCTGCAGAGTACGAGACGTGCCGCCGACATCTCCTCGACATGGCGGGCAAGATCGGCGTGAGTTTCGAGTAAGGACCGCACGATGCGAACGGATCGCCGGAGCTTGTTGCGCAGCACACTTACACCGGCCGCCGTATCATAGGTTGCGCCGCGGGCGCTTGCTGCCGACGGTACCGAGGCCCGCCGATGGGACATCCTGCTGATCACGTCGGAAGACAACGGCTCGCACCCGGGTTGCTGCGGGGACCCTTACGCCCGCACGCCGAATCCTGACCGTCTCGCGACCGAGGATTGCGGTTCGCCAATCGGTCGCGCCGTGGTGAGCGTTGGCCCTGCTCATCCCATGGGGCTATCTCTGGCTTCGGCCCTCGTCTTGGACGGTGGTCTGGCAGACCTCTCCGCCCCGTCGGCCTCGATGTGCGGTTGTGAGACTTGGCAGCGTGGAAAGAAGGCGGGGCGTCAGTCGGTCGTCGGGGTGACCTTCGGGTTCGAAACCCGACAAGCTTCCTGGGTGCACGGCGGCGAGCGGGAGAGCAGATCGGACGGGGGAGAATCCTGGCGTGGGAACGGCGCCTGCTTGACGCGCATGTGGCGGGCGGATGTGGTGCGCGGCCTCGGGCCTACATTTTAGTGACATTCTAGTGTTCGTCGATGTGACAGAAAGCAGCAGAGGCAGGCGTAACTGCCTGCCTCTACATGACTTACGTGGTAGCGGGGGCAGGATTCGAACCTGCGACCTTCGGGTTATGAGCCCGACGAGCTACCAGACTGCTCCACCCCGCGATTCGTACCACGTATTGTACCGGACGGCCAGCGGCTGTCAAGGAGGTATTCGCTTTGGCGCTGTCAAGAAGTCCGTGTAAATTCGGGTCGTGGTCTTGTGGGGCGATAGCACCGATGTTTCAAGCGTTTCCAGAGGATCCAGACGTGCCGTTCCCAACTGCGGGTGTCTTCCCAGATCGGCACGTGGTCGGTCGCCTTTTCGATCTCGCCCATCAGCCGTTCGATGGGGTTGGTCGTGCGGACTCGCCGACGCAGGGCCGGAGCGAAAGCCCCTCACCTTGCCGACTCCCGAAATTATCCACAACTACTTACAGCACTTGCCGGGCATAAGCCTTGCCAAACGGCCCGCCGCGTGGTACAAGTTTCCGCTCGAATCCCGGCAGGAGAGCAACCATGGCCAAGACGTACCGAATTGCCGTCATCGGCGGAGACGGGACGGGCCCGGAGGTGACCCGCGAGGGCCTCAAGGTCCTCCAGGCCGCCGGCGAGGCCTGCGGCTTCGCGTACGAGACCCGGGACTTCAACGTCAGCGGCGACCGGTACCTGGAGGCCGGCGGCGACCCCAACGAGCCGTCGATCCCCGTCATCGGCGATGAGGAACTCGAGGAACTGCGCTCTTTCGACGCTATCTACCTCGGGGCCGTCGGGCACCCCGACGTGGCGCCCGGCATCCTCGAAAAGGGGCTGCTGCTGCGCCTGCGGTTCGAACTGGACCAGTACGTCAACCTGCGGCCGGTCCGGCTGTACCCCGGCGTCTGGACACCGCTGAAGGACAAGGGCCCTGAGGAGATCGACTTCGTCGTCGTCCGCGAGAACACCGAGGGCCTGTACACCGGCATGGGTGGCTGCCAGTACAAGGGCACGCCCAACGAGGTGGCCACGCAGATCATGTGCAATACGCGCCACGGCGTTGAGCGTGCCATCCGGTACGCCTTCGACCTCTGCCGCCGCCGAAACGACAGGAAGCGCCTGACGCTGGTCGCCAAGACGAACGTCCTGACGTACGCCCACGACCTGTGGTGGCGGGCGTTCAACGAGGTTGGCGAGGCGGACTACCCCGATATCGAGCGCGACTACAACCACGTGGACGCCTGCTGCATGTGGTTCCTCAAGAACCCCGAGTTTTACGATACCGTCGTCGTCTGCAACATGTTCGGCGACATCATCACGGACCTCGGGGCGATGATTCAGGGGGGGATGGGCGTGGCGGCCGGCGGAAACATCAACCCCGCGGGCGTCTCGATGTTCGAGCCGATCGGCGGCTCGGCTCCCAAGTACACGGGGCAGAACGTCATCAACCCCATCGCCGCCATTGCCGCGCTCGCCATGCTCCTGCGCGAGACCGGCAGCAACACGGGCGACGAGACGCTCGCGGCGGCCGGAGACCGCGTCGAGAACGCCATCATGGAAGTCACGCCCAGGATGGAGAGCCAGTCGGCCGGCCGCATGGGCTATTCCACCACCGAAGTTGGCGACATGGTAGCCGCAGCCGTTGCCGGCGCGT
>DATKXP010000244.1:0-6148 GCA_035529015.1 Phycisphaerae bacterium
GCCGTGGTGCCGGACGACGTGCCGAAGGCCATCGGCGACAGCATTCGTCTGTACGCACTCCTGAAAACCACCAGCAAGGCGATTGTCACCGGCGCGTTCACGATCGAGGGCTTCGACGTGATGGCCGAGATGCACCTGGCCGTGCGAGGCACGCGCGAGGCGCTGCGCGAGAAGCCCTTCACGATCTTCTCGTGCTGCCCCAGTTCGCCGCTGAAGTGGAGCACCACGACGGCCGACAACACCGCCAGGTGCGCCGAACTGGGCATTCCCGTGGAGTTCATTGCCATGCCGCTCGCCGGGCTGGTCTCGCCGATCTCCCTCATCGGGTGCGTCATCCAGCACACCGTCGAGACGCTGAGCGGCATCGTGATCTCCCAGGCCACCTGCCCCGGCGCGCCGATCCTTTACGGCGGATCGCCCGGCGTGTTCGACATGCGTACGATGGCGGCCACCATCTCGGCCGTGGAGGCGCAGATGATCGATTGCGCCTACATTGAAGTGGGCAAGTACCTTGGCTTGCCCACCCAGGCGTACATCGGCATGAGCGACAGCAAGACCCTCGACGCCCAGGCGGGCTTCGAGTCCGGCGGCGGGTTGTATCTGGCCGGCCTGGCCGGCGTCAACAGCATCTCCGGCCCGGGGATGCATTACTTCGAAAGCTGCCTGTCGTTGGAGAAGCTCGTCTTCGACGCCGAGCTCTGCGCCATGACCCGCCGGCTCGTGGCGGGCCTTGAGCCGCGTGAGGATTTCCCCGCCGACGCCCTGTTCGACGAACTGCTCCGCGAGAAGACCCTCCTGACGGCCGACCACACGCTGAAGTACTTCCGCCAGGAACACTACATTCCCGGGCCGGTCATCGACCGGACGCAACTCCAGGGCCGCCTCGGCGGCGCCCCGGACCTGATGCAGCGGGCCCGCGACGAGGTGGAGGGCCATCTTGCCCGGTACGAGCCGCCGGACGTCCTCTCTCCGGAACAGCGCCGGGATCTCGAAGGTGTCATGACCGCCGCCGCAGGGGATTTCAGGATCGGCTTCTAACAACGCCAAGAGGTCGATTACGCCGGCGGCGCCAGCCCCTTCGAGGCGATGGCCGACTGGGTCGCATCGGGATATGACGGCGGCACGTGGCAGGGCAACGGCATCCGTTCGAGCGCCGCCGCCGCCCAGCCGCAGAGCCTGACGGCCGTCGGCATCATCGACAACAACGACACCGAGACCGGCATCGGCGGCCTCACCGAGTTTGCAGGCGAGTTGGTCTCGCTCGAATCCGTCCTCGCCGCCTGCACCTGGTGGGGCGACGCCAACCTCGACGGCATCCTCGACTCCAACGACTACGACCGCGTCGACACCAACTTCGCTCGGGTCCAGCAGGGGACGGTGCCGGACGGCGGTTTCCGCTGGGCCGTCGGAGACTTTGACGGCGACGGCGCCATCGACTCCAACGATTACGACCTCATCGACAACGCCTTCGTCAACTCCGCCGGCGGTCCCGTCAGCAGCGGCGCCCCCGTGCCGACGCCCGAACCGGCGACCCTCGCCCTGCTGGCCATCGGTGCGTTGGCACTGCTCCGCCGCAGGAGATAGACTGCCCTTCCAGTGCCCGAATACGAGTCCTGTTGACAGGCGCCGCCGTCTCGACGCCCACCACGGCGCAGCGTTTAGCCGTCGGCGCCCGCGCCGACGGTCGTTGCCGTTGGAGCATCGGCGCCCATTCCCATCGCCGCCGCGGCGACGGCTAAACGGGCAAGGCATGCCTGGCCCCGTACCAAGGCGCACCGTTTAGCCGTCGGCGGCACGCCGACGGTCGTTGCCGTTGGAACATCGGCGCCCATTCCCGTCGCCGCCGCGGCGACGGCTAAACGGGCCGAGCACGCCCTCTCGCCACGTAGGCCGCGGCGTGCCGCGGCATTCGGCTGTCATGCTGAGGGTCGCCTTGGCGACCCGAAGCATCTCGCCGTGGTCGTTCCCGTTCGCCTTCACTCAAATCATCGCCGTTCTCTGCGTTCTTGGCGTCCTTTGCGGTTGCCGGCTGCTTGCCGTTCAATCCGCATTCCCAAATCCCCATTCCGCAATAATTCTGATTTGCCTTTCCCCCATTCGTCATGTATACTACTGCCGGTTGGGGGGTCGTGTGACGATTCGGGGTCGGGCTCGCGCAAGCGAGCGCGGCCCTTTTTGCATGGGCACAGCAACGGCGGACCCGGCTGCGGGGCCGGGGGCAGGGATAGACGGCTCAACTACGTTCGGCCTGCCCTTGAGCCATGCGACCGGGGAGGGACCGGGTGGCTTGGCCCGTTTTGCGTACATGCAGTCTGCGACGGTCACTTATGGGCGATCTCCGGGGGAGTGGCCCGTGGGGATCGCCCGTTCTGCGTTACCGGTCATGGCACAGAAGGAGGAACGGGCATGCGGGCTCGAACCACGTCGCAACTCAGATCCGCGGAATGGGCACGGGCGATACTGATCACCGGACTCCTTGGCCTGACCCATCCGGCCTTGGCCCGTGACGGCGAGATCGTGACCTGGGGCGCCGACGACTTCGGCCAAGTCAGCAACGCCCCCATCGGCACGGGCTTCACGGCGATTGACTCAGGCTACTCTAACAGTCTCGCGCTGACTCCCGAACCCGCCACCCTCGCCCTGCTGGCCCTGGCCATCGGCGCATGCCTTGCGCGAAAACGCACGACCTGAGAACGGACACGAACAAAGCGGGAACCGCCACACGACGGTTCCTGGAAAGGAGACCTCTCATGTGGCGGCGCCTGATCGGCATTTCCACAGTTCTCTGCTGTGCAGCCGTTGCCCAGGCGATGGCCGGTGCCCATTATGGTGACATCCTTTGTTTCGATGACAAATGGGGCGCCCTGTTCACGTACGACCCGGCCACCGGGCAGAAGGAGATCGTCAGCGGCTACGGCATGGGCTCGCAACTCGTCGGCGACGGGCCCACCTGGGGCGTCCACATTCACGAGGTCGTCCCGAAGCAGCAACTCGCCGTCGGACCGGACGGCGCGGTGTACCTGCGGCAGGGAACCGACGTGTTTGAGATCGACCCCGCTACGGGCAACCGCCGCAAGTACGCCATCCCCAACCTGCACAGCACGCTCATGCTTCCCGACCCGCACGACCCCAACCGGTTCTACTACTTCGCCGGCAACTCCAACCCCCCTGCCAAGATCTATGAGCGCCGCCTCTATGCCATGAACCGCACCACCGGCAAGGCCACTCAGTACCCCAGCCAACTCGACTTGCCACGTAAGACGTATCCTACAAGCATCCTCATCCTCTCCGGCATCTGGTGCACCGACATGTGGGGCCAAACCTTCTTCAACGGCAGGCGTTACGTCGACGGCGTGCCGCAGTATGGCGAGGGGCCGTACATTTACACCGACCTGGCCTTGCCGTTCCGCCAGACCGTGTCGATGCCGGGCACCAACCTCTCTAACCTGTGCGACACGCACTTCCACCCTCCCGATCGCACGCTCTACCTGGTGGGGGAGTCGACGCTGGCCGCCGCACAGGCCGACGCGACCGGGCACTACGGTCCGTTCACGCAGGTCGGCCGCAGGGACGGGCCCATATCCGGGTTCAAGGGGATGACCTCCGCGGCCGGCCGCCTCTTCGGCATCTGGAGCCAGACGGTGTTCGACGTCGACGTGGCCAACCAGTCCCGGACGGCGCTGCCCCCCTCTGCCCCCGTAGGGGCCGGCCTGACGCCACCCCCCGGCGCGCGCGTCGTCGATCCCAACAACCTCCTCCTTGCCGAGGAAGGCCAACTCGTCTGGCAGAACGTGGCCTCGCCGGCCCGCAGAACCGCGCCGGCCGATTGCGCGGCCGGCAGCCGCATCCTCGGCGAAACCGCTTCCGCCGTCTACTTTCTCGATGACGGAGTCAAGCGGTTCACCAAACCCACCGGCCTCACTGAGACGCTCGTCCCTCCCGACCCCGGCAGGACGATCCGCGCCGCAGCCGTGCCCGACACCAGCCACGTCGCCTGGGCCGACGCCGACGGACTCTGGATGAGCGACCTGACCCTCGGAACCCGGCAGAACCTCTACTCCGCTTCGGACGTCTGGGACATCCAGCCGGGAAGTCACGGCGACGTGTATTTCAGGGCAAACAGCCGCGTTTTGTACCGCGCCGGCACCGACGGCCAGATGGAAATGCTCTTCTCCTACGCGTCCGGCATCGCCAGTTTCGCGCACGCCCAGGACGAGAACGCCATTCTCTTCGTCCCCGGGCAGTCGTGGGGCCTTCATGTCTTCGACATCGACACCGGGCAGATACGCATGGTCAGTGGCGCCGACTACGGAGATTTCATGTCGGCCGACGCGTGGCTGGGCACGGGGCCGACCTGGGGAGGCGGCCCGGGCGATACGGCCATTACCCTCCTCGGCGTGGCCGACGGGACCGCTTATGTCTCCGACCAGTTCATGCAGGGACTCTTCCAGGTGGACCTCGATACGGGCGACCGGACCCTCCTTTCGGCGCCAGAGTACTTCCCCTGGGTCAGCCTCTCGGGCATCGTGACCTATGTCCCCGAACCCGCCACGCTCGCCCTCCTGGCCGCAGGCCTCGGAGCGCTCGTCCTCCGCAAACGGCGGACCTGAGACCCGATTCAGGCCTGGATGAGGCCCGCTCGCACCCACAAGCCCTGAACGCGCGTTAGAGGCACCCCGAAAAGCGGTTCGTGCACCAGGCTCCACGGCCCCGGGTTTTGTTAGAGTTCTAACAATTTCCTGGGCCATTGGCGAGACGTAAGTCCTTGCCACACAAGCGCTTACGCAGATCGCCCGATTTCGGCCCCTCCTATTCCATTCGGCCCATACGTCGAACCCGCCCCTGCGCGGCCCTTCGGCCGAAATCGCCGTTTTCGATAGCGCCAAGGCCGTTTTTCGCCTCCCGATTTTGTTAGAGTTCTAACAAGTTGCCGTGCCTCCAGCCTCCGGTCTCCGGCCTCCAGCCTCGTCTCTCCCCGCCTTTTGTATACTTTATAGCATCTTGACCCCGCTCCACTTAGGTTAAAAAAGGGGTAAAAAGGACGAAGAACGGACCAAGTTTGAGCAAAAAGCGATCAGAAACCGATCAAAACGACGCGCGTTTTGCCTTGCCTATCTTAACATTTGAGGCCCGAAACGCCGGTTCTGGCCCAGAAACGAGGTTCGACACCCCGAAAAGCGCGATTTGGGGGGGTCTGGCGAAAGGCCGTTTTCGTAAAGTATATATCGGCGCGGGGCCCAGCGAGCCCCAACCAGCCCCAACTAGCCCCAAGCGTCAGCGCGGGGTCGCACCGCTGACCAGGCCTCCTCGAACGCCGGCCACGGGGAACCTCGTTGACTTCGCCCACCGGCGCCGGTAGATAAGAACCACGGGGCGAGCCCGATCGCCCCGTCCCATGCCAGGGTAAACGCCCTATCGGAGGAGTGCCCATGTCCCGCGTCTCGTCTCGCCGCACGTTTCTCAAGCAGACCGCCAAGGCCGGCGCTGCCACACTCGCCATGACCGCCGCCAGTTACGCCCGCGTGCCCGGGGCGAACGACCGTCTGTCGATCGGGATCATCGGGTGCGGCGGCCGGGGGGTGGGCGCTCACATGCCGGGCATCCACAAGCACGCCAAGGCCCAGAACGCCGAAATCACGGCCGTGGCCGACCCGTGGCGCGTCCGCCAACAGGTGGCCGCCGCCACGTGCAAGGAATGGTACGGTCGCGAGGCCCGCACATTCACGTCGTATCGCGACCTGCTGGCCCTGAAGGACGTGGACGCCGTGACCATCGCCTCGTGCGATCACCAGCACACGACCCACCTGGAAGCCGTCGCCAAGGCCAAGAAGGACGTTTACTGTGAAAAGCCGCTGGCGATGCGGTTCGACCGCCTGAAATCGGCGTGCGAGGCCGTCCGCGACGCCAAGATCGTGTTCCAGGCCGGGACGCAACTGCGGAGTTTCCCAACGTTCACGGGCTGCCGCGAACTCTACAAAACCGGCATTCTCGGCACCGTCGGCCGCATCGAGCAGTGCCGAAACGGCGCCCGCCCCTACTGGTACGGGTACGTCAAGGAGGTCAAGAAGCAGGACGTGGACTGGAACGAGTTTCTGATGGACCGTCCCGACCGGCCGTTCGACCCGGTCGTGTACTCGGGCTGGTACGG